>NZ_JARXYR010000002.1:2144977-2454972 GCF_029893635.1 Variovorax sp. TBS-050B
CGGCCGGTGCCAGGTGCCGCCGCCCGTGAGCGCGCCGCCGAGCAGTTCGCAGGCCATCGCCATGCCGTAGCCCTTGTGCTCGCCGAAGGTCATGAGCGCGCCGAACAGCCCGTTCGACTGCGGCACCACCACCACGCCGGGGTCGTTGGTGGGCGCGCCGTGTTCGTCGATCAGGTAGCCGTCGGGCACGCGCTCGCCCTTGTTGTGCGCCACGCGCATCTTGCCCTGCGCCACGCGGCTGGTCGCGAAGTCGAGCAGGAAGGGCGCCGCGCCCGCGAGCGGAATGCCGATGCAGCAGGGATTGGTGCCGAAGCGCCCGTCGCCGCCGCCCCAGGGCGCCACCACGGGGCGCGAGAGCACGTTGACGAAGTGCATCGAGACCAGCCCCTCGGCCGTCGCCATCTCCGCGAAATGGCCGATGCGCCCCAGGTGGTGCGCGCTCGCGAGCGTGAAGATGCAGCTGCCGTGCTGCTTCGCGCGCTCGATGCCGAGCGCCATCGCCTGCACGCCCACCACCTGCCCGTAGCCATGCTGCCCGTCGAGCGCGAGCAGCGTGCCGATGTCGGTCACCACCCGCACCGCCGCGTTGGGCACCAGGCCGCCTTCGGCCACCGCATCGACGTAGCGCGGCAGCATGCCCACGCCGTGCGAGTCATGGCCGCTGAGGTTCGCGAGCACGAGGTTGGAAGCCACCTGTTCGGCTTCGGCGGGCGAGCTGCCCGCGGCTTCGAGGATGCGTGCGCAGTGCGATCGCAGCACCGCGGCAGCAAGGGTCTGGGACATCAAAAATCTCCTGAGGGGTTCGTTCAAGGGCCGCGCAGCCGGCCCGTTCGTGGAACACCGCGGAACCGGCTTTGCCGGGCCGCAGGTGTTGCCCCCGGTAGGGGGGTGGCGAAGCGACACGAAGTGCGCGCAGCCTGGGGGCGAGCTACATCACTGCACCGACTTGCCACGGTACGAATTCGTTCTGGCCGTAGCCGTGCTGCTCGCTTTTGGAGGCCTGGCCCGACGCGGTCGCGAGCACGAGTTCGAAGATGCGCTGGCCCATCTCCTCGATCGAGGCCGTGCCGTCGACGATCTCGCCGCAGTTGATGTCCATGTCTTCTTCCTGCCGCTGCCACAGCGCCGAGTTGGTCGCGAGCTTGAGCGAGGGCGAGGGCGCGCAACCGTAGGCCGAGCCGCGGCCCGTGGTGAAGCAGATCAGGTTGGCGCCGCCCGCCACCTGCCCGGTGGCGCTCACGGGGTCGTAGCCCGGCGTGTCCATGTAGACGAAGCCGTGCGCCGTCACGGGCTCGGCGTATTCGTACACCGCCTCGAGGTTGCTGGTGCCGCCCTTGGCCACCGCGCCGAGCGACTTCTCGAGGATGGTGGTGAGCCCGCCTGCCTTGTTGCCGGGCGACGGGTTGTTGTTCATCTCGCCTTCGTTGATCCGGGTGTAGCGCTCCCACCAGTGGATGCGGTCGACCAGCTTCTGGCCCACCTCGCGCCGCACCGCGCGCCGCGTCAGCAGGTGCTCGGCGCCGTAGACCTCCGGCGTCTCGCTGAGGATCGCGGTGCCGCCGTGCGCCACCAGCAGGTCGACCGCGGCGCCCAGCGCCGGATTCGCGCTGATGCCCGAATAGCCGTCGGAGCCGCCGCACTGCAGCCCGATGGTGATGTGCGACGCGCTGCAGGGCTCGCGCTTCACCGCGTTGGCGCGCGGCAGCATCTCGTTGATCAGCGCGATGCCCTTCTCGACCGTCTTGCGCGTGCCGCCGGTGTCCTGGATGTTGAAGGTGCGGAAGTTCTCGCCCTCGGCCAGGTGGCCGGTCGCGAGCCAGGCGTTGATCTGGTTCGCCTCGCAGCCCAGGCCGACCACCAGCACGCCCGCGAAGTTCGCATGCGTGGCATAGCCCGTGAGCGTGCGCTCCAGGATCTGCATGCCCATGCCCTGCGTGTCCATGCCGCAGCCCGTGCCGTGCGTGAGCGCGACCACGCCGTCGACGTTCGGGTACGCGGCGAGGGCCGCGGGGTTGGTGCGGCGCGAGAAGTGGTCGGCGATCGCGCGCGCGGCCGTGGCCGAGCAGTTCACGCTCGTGAGCACGCCGATGTAGTTGCGCGTCGCCACGCGGCCGTCGGCGCGGCGGATGCCCATGAAGCTGGCCTCGCGCTTCGCGGGCGCGGGCTTCACGTCGGCGCCGAAGGCGTAGTCGCGCGCGAAGTCGCCCTTGTCGGGGCCCATGTCGAGGTTGTGCGTGTGCACGTGCTCGCCCGGCGCGATGGGCCGGCTCGCGAAGCCGATGATCTGGTTGTAGCGGCGCACCGGCTCGCCCGCGGCGATGGCGCGCGCCGCCACCTTGTGGCCGGCGGGGATCAGGCCGCGCACGGCGATGTTCTCGACGGTGGCGCCGCCGACCAGCTGGCTGCGCGCGATCACGACGTCGTCGGCAGGATGAAGGCGAATGAAGGGGTTCATCGTGGGAGTTTTCTTCGGAGTCGGCTAGAAGAACATTTTCGGCAGCCACAGTACCAATGACGGCACGTAGGTGATCGTGATCAGCGCGAGCAGCAGCGGCACCAGCCACGGCAGGATCGCCATCGTCGTGCGCTCGAAGCTCAGGCCCGCCACGCGCGCGAGCACGAACAGCACCATGCCCATCGGCGGATGCAGCAGGCCGATCATCAGGTTCAGCACCATCACCAGCCCGAAGTGGATCGGGTCCACGCCGAGCTGGGTCGCGATCGGCAGCAGGATCGGAACCAGGATCGTGATCGCCGCCGTGGGTTCGAGGAAGCAGCCCACGAACAGCATCAAGAGGTTCGCGAGAAGCAGGAACACCCAGGCCTCCTTGGTGAAGCCCAGCACCCAGCTCGCGATGTCGGTGGTCACGCCGGTGGCCGTGAGCATCCAGCCGAAGATCGAGGCCGCGGCCACGATGAAAAGCACCGTCGACGTGGTCTCGATGGTGTCGAGGCAGACCTTGACGAACATCTTCCACGACAGCGTGCGGTACCACGCGAAGCCCAGGATCATCGCCCACACGCAGGCCGCGATCGCGCCCTCGGTGGGCGTGAACAGGCCGGTGCTCATGCCGCCGATCAGCAGCACCGGCGTCATGATCGGCAGCAGCGCCTCGAAGCGGAAGATGCGGTCGAGCACGAACAGCGAGGCCAGCCCCGCGAACACCGTGAGCTGCGGCGGCGTGCCGAGCTTGGCGACCAGCAGCCACACCACGAGCGGCCAGCCGATCACCACGGCGAGTTCGCACATCGCCTTGAAGAAGCGCGTCTGCGAGAACTTGATGTCGCCGCCCCAGCCGTTGCGGTGCGCGAAGTAGGCCACCGTGAGCATCATCAGCACCGTGAGCAGCGCGCCCGGCAGGATGCCCGCGAGGAACAGCGCGCCCACCGAGACGTTGGCCATCATCCCGTAGATCACGAACGGCAGGCTCGGCGGAATGATCGGCCCGAGCGTGGCCGAGGCCGCGGTCACGCCGACCGCGAACTCGGTCGCGTAGCCGTGCTCCTTCATGGCCTTGATCTCGATCGTGCCCAGGCCCGCCGCATCGGCGATGGCCGTGCCGCTCATGCCCGCGAAGATCACCGAGCCGAGCACGTTCACATGCCCCAGGCCGCCCTTGAGCCAGCCCACGAGCGCGAGCGCGAAGTTGTAGATGCGGGTCGTGATGCCCGCGTTGTTCATCAGGTTGCCCGCGAGGATGAAGAAGGGCACGGCCAGCAGCGGGAAGCTGTCGATGCCGCTCACCATGCGGTGGATCACCACGAAGGGCGGCAGGTTGCCGCTCAGCACGATGTAGACCAGCGAGGCGCCGGCCATCGCAATCGCGACCGGGATGCCGCCGGCCATGAAGATCAGGAAGAATATTTTCAGCATGCGGTGGTTTCCGGCTCAGCGATCGGCCATGGTGGTTTCGGGGCGTTCGAGCACGCTGTAGCCGCGCCGCCAGTGGATGCGCGCCACCTGGACCGAGCGCCACGTCATCGCCACGAAGCCGAAGAGGCAGAGCGCGTAGACGATGTTCATCGGCGCGTCCACGATGGTCATGCGCGTGTTGCTGCCGATCTTGAGCATCATCTGCACCGTCATCACCGCCGCCGCCACGAAGAAGGCGATGCGCAGCACGTCCACCGCGCGCGACAGCCAGCGCCCCATCGCCGCCGGCATGTGGCGGTAGAAGAAGTCGACCTGGATCTGGTTGTTCTTCGCCACCCCGATCGCCGCGCCGATGAACACCAGCCCGATCAGCATGTAGCGCGCCACCTCCTCGGTCCATGCGGCCGAGTCGTTCATCACGTAGCGCGTGACGAACTGGTAGAACACCGTGAGCCCCAGCGCCCAGAAGATCGCGAGCGCGATCCAGCCCTCCGCGATCGTGTCCGACAGGTCCACGGCCTCGTCCTGGGCATGGAAATGCCCCTCGTCATCGATGATTTTTTCTTCAGTCACACAGTCTCCTGAGCGCCTCGGCCAGCGAAGCGAAGCCCGTTCGGGAACACCGCGGAACCGGCTTTGCCGGGCCGCTGGTGTTGCCCCCTCGAGGGGGTACTCGGCTACACGAAGTGAGCCGATACGGGGGTGGTCACTTGATACTTGTGATGCGGTCGTAGTCCTGCTGGCGATAGCCGTGGTCGGTCGGCTTGGTGTTCTTCAGCACCGCCTCGCGGAACGCGTTCTTGTCGACCGTGATCACGTTCAGGCCCTTCTTCTTGAACTCCTCGACCAGGCGCGCCTCCGAGGCGATGATCTCGCGGCCGGTCTTCTCGGCCGCCTCCTGCATCACGTCGGAGAAGATCTTCTTCTCGTCGGCCGACAGCTTGCCCCAGAGCGGGCCCGAGACGATGGTCAGCAGCGAGTCGACGATGTGGCCCGTGAGCGAGATGTTCTTCTGCACCTCGTAGAACTTCTTCGCCTCGATGGTCGGCAGCGGGTTCTCCTGCGCGTCCACCGTGTTGTTCTGCAGCGCGAGGTAGACCTCGGCAAAGGCGATCGGCGTCGCGTTCGCGCCCAGCGCCTTCGGGAAGGCGAGGTAGGCCGGCGCGTCGGGCACGCGGATCTTCAGGCCCTTCATGTCCTCGGGCTTGGCCACCGGCCGCGCTGCGTTCGAGGTGACGTGGCGCGCGCCGTAGTAGTTGAGCGCGGTGATGTGGTTGCCGGTCTTGTCGTCGTAGCCCTTCGCGAGTTCCTTGAACACGTCGCTCTTCGCGTACTTCAGCTGGTGCTCGGCGTCGCGGAAGATGAACGGGAAGTACGAGACCGCGAGCGGCGGATAACTGCGGCCCGCGAAGCTCGCGCCCGAGAGGATGATGTCGACCGTGCCGAGCGTCAGGCCCTGGTTGATGTCGGCTTCCTTGCCCAGGCTGGAGGCCGGGAACACCTGGATGTCGTACTTGCCGTTGGTGCGCTTCTTGATCTCTTCCGCGGCCCAGACCGAGTACTTGTGGAAGGGCTCGGAGGTCTCGTAGACGTGGGCCCACTTGAGCTTGGTCTGCGCGCTCGCGATGCCGGCCGTGCCCAGCGCGGCGGCGGCCATGGCGCAGGCGGCGATGGCCTTGAGGATGTGGCGTTTGCTGTTCATCGTTTGTCTCCGTTCGTTGGCTGTGAAAAAAAGAAGAAATGCGCCGGCGCGTTCAGGCCGCCTTGGCGCGGCGCCAGCTCGCGCTGAATCGCTGGTGCGAGTTGTCCATGTGCAGGTGCATCGCCGCGCGCGCGGCCTCGGCGTCGTGCGCGGCGATCGCGTCGCGGATCGCCTCGTGCTCCGCGATCGCCGAGCGCCACGAGGCCACGGTCTCGAAGTAGCCGCCCAGGCGCGTGAAGATCGGGCCGTTGCGCGAGTCCCAGAAGCTCTGCACCGTCTCCACCAGCACCGCATTGCCGCCGGCCGAGACGATCGCCACATGGAAGGCGCGGTCGCCCTCGAGCGGCAGCACTTCGCGGTCGGCGAGCTCGCGCATGGTCTTGATCGCGCGCGTCATCGCATCCACGTCCTTGCGCTTGCCGAGTGCGGCCGCGATCGCGGCGGTCTCGCCCTCGATCACGCGGCGCGCGCGGATCAGCTCCAGCGGCCCCCATTCGGTGGGCGCCACCGGCGTGCTCGCGCGGTGGGTGCGGTCGAGCACGTACACGCCCGAACCGGTGCGCACCTCGACCCAGCCCTCCACCTCGAGCGCGATCAGCGCTTCGCGGACCGAGGGCCGGCTCACGCCGAGCTGCTTGGCCAGGTCGCGCTCGGCCGGCAGGCGCGCGCCGACGGCGAACTCGCCTTGGCCGATCAGCCCGCGAAGCTGGTCGGCGATCTGGCGGTACAGCCGCTGGGGCTCGACGGTCTGGAGGGGCACGGTGGAGGTTGTTAAGGGTTGTCCTGAATTGGACAAGTGGTAAGGCCAATTCAGAATACGGGCCGCACCGCGCCGTCGCCATCGGGCCAAACCCTGAACGGCCGCTTTCCACTTTCCCCAGGAGACATGCATGAGACTCAAAGGCAAGACCGCGCTCGTCACGGCCGCCGGACAAGGCATCGGCCACGCGAGCGTGCTCGCCATGGCGGCCGAAGGCGCGCAGGTCTGGGCGACCGACGTGAACGAACAGCTGCTGGAGCGCTATGCGGGCGTCGCCAACGTGCGCACCGCCCGGCTCGACGTGCTCGACAAGGCGGCGATCGACGGCTTCTTCCAGCAGGTGCCCACGCTCGACGTGCTGTTCAACTGCGCGGGCGTGGTGCACAACGGCACCGTGCTGGACGCCACCGACCGCGACCTCGAGTTCGCGTTCCAGCTCAACGTGCGCGCGCAGTTCTGGACCATTCAGGCCGCGCTGCCCGGCATGCTGGCGGCCGGCCGCGGCAGCATCATCAACATGGCGAGCGTGTGCTCGAGCATGAAGGGCCTGCCCAACCGCTTCGTCTACGGCACCACCAAGGCCGCGGTGCTCGGTCTCACCAAGAGCGTGGCGGCCGACTACGTGGCGCGCGGCATCCGCTGCAATGCGGTGTGCCCCGGCACGGTCGACACGCCCTCGCTCGGCGAGCGCATCAATGCCAATGCCGACCCCGAGGCCGCACGCCGCGCCTTCATCGCGCGCCAGCCGATGGGCCGGCTCGCGCAGGCCGAGGAGATCGCGCCCGTGGTTGTCTTCCTCGCGAGCGACGAATCGGTGTTCGCCACCGGCCAGGCCTTCACGGTCGACGGCGGCATCACCATATGAACCGGCTCGACTTCGCGGGCCGGCATGCGGTGATCACGGGCGGGGCCGCCGGGCTGGGCCTGGGCATCGCCGAGCGGCTGCTCGCCTCGGGCGGCAGCGTCACGCTGTGGGACCGCGACGAAGGCGCTGCGGCCGGGGCCGCGGCAGCGCTCGGCGACAAGGCCTTCGCGGTGCAGGTCGACGTGGCGCAGCCCGAGTCGGTCGAACGCGCCCTGGCCGCGACGCTCGCGCACGCGCCGCGCATTGACGCGCTCGTCAACAGCGCCGGCATCACCGGTCCGAACGTCAAGCTCTGGGACTACCCGGTGGACGACTGGCGCCAGGTGATGGCGGTCAACATCGACGGCGTGTTCCTCTGCTGTCGCGCCGTGGTCGCGCACATGCGCACGCAGGGCTACGGCCGCATCGTCAACATCGCCTCGGTCGCGGGCAAGGAGGGCAATCCGAACGCCAGCGCCTACAGTGCGAGCAAGGCCGCCGTGATCGCGCTCACCAAGTCGCTGGGCAAGGAGCTCGCCGACACCGGCATCCGCGTCAACTGCGTGACGCCCGCCGCCGTGAAGACCGCGATCTTCGACCAGATGACGCCCGAGCACATCGCCTTCATGCTGTCGAAAATACCCATGGGCCGCTTCGGCACCGTGGAGGAGGTGGCCGCGATGGTCGGCTGGCTCTGCACCGAGGATTGCTCGTTCTCCACCGGCGCCGTGTTCGACCTGTCGGGCGGCCGCTCCACGTATTGATCCGCTTTTTTCGCTTCCCCCAAGAAAGGACAACATGAAACTCGTTCGCTACGGCAACCCCGGCAAGGAGAAGCCCGGCCTCATCGACGCCAACGGCCAGCTGCGCGACCTCAGCGCCGTGGTCGCGGACATCGGCCCCGGCCAGCTCGGCGATGCCGCGCTCGCGAAGCTGCAGAAGCTCAAGACCGACAAGCTGCCGCTGGTGCGCGGCAAGCCGCGCTTCGGCTGCCCGGTGGCCAACGTCGGCAAGTTCATCGCGATCGGCCTCAACTACGCCGACCATGCGGCCGAGTCGGGCCTGCCGATCCCGAAGGAGCCGGTGGTCTTCATGAAGGCCACCAGCTGCATCCAGGGCCCGAACGATCCGGTCATGCTGCCGAAGAACTCGGTCAAGAGCGACTGGGAGGTCGAGCTCGGCGTGGTCATCGGCGCCACGGCCCGCTACGTGTCGCAGAAGAGCGCGCTCGACTACGTGGCCGGTTACTGCACCATCAACGACGTGAGCGAGCGCGAGTTCCAGATCGAGCGCGGCGGCACCTGGGACAAGGGCAAGGGCTGCGACACCTTCGGCCCCATCGGCCCCTGGCTGGTGACGCGCGACGAGGTGCCCAACCCGCAGAAGCTGTCGATGTGGCTCGACCTCAACGGCAAGCGCATGCAGACCGGCAGCACCAGGACCATGATCTTCAGCATCGCGAAGATCGTGAGCTACCTGAGCCAGTTCATGACGCTGCTGCCCGGCGACGTGATCACCACCGGCACGCCGCCCGGCGTCGGCCTGGGCATGAAGCCGCCGCTCTACCTGAAGAAGGGCGACGTGATGACGCTCGGCATCGAAGGCCTGGGCGAGCAGCGCCAGGAAGTGATTCCCTTCAAGCTCTGAGTGCCCCTCTGGCGCGCCGCGCGCTGCTTTCAGCGCAGTGCGCGCACCAGTTCGTCGTACACCAGCCGCACGCGCGCCGGCACCGGCGCGCGCTGCGAGCGGTACACATGGATCGGCCAGGGCTCTGGCGCCTCGGCCGCCAGCACCGGCACCAGCGTGCCCGCTGCGATCAGCGGCTCGGCCAGCGGGCCCACCAATTGGCCGAAACCCAGTCCGGCCAGCACCGCGGCGCATTCGGCATCGACATCGTCGGTCAGGAAGGCCGGCGCGGTGACCGGCATCTGCCGCCCCCTGCTGAAGAACCATGACCACGGCCGGCCCGCACTGCGGTCGATCAGGCCCGTGAGCGGCAGCCGCGCGAGTTCGTCCAGCGTCTGCGGCACACCGGTGCGCGCGACGAGTGCCGGCGCGGCCACCACGTAGAGCGCCATCCTTCCGACCACGCGCGTGACGAAGCGCGCATCGCGCACCGGACCGGCACGCACGCCGATGTCGATCTGCTCGTCGACCACGTCGGCATGCTGCTCCGACAGCCGCAGGTCGAGCACCAGACCCGGATGCGCGGTCAGCATCGGCGCCAGCGCCTGAGGAATCAGCCGGCGGCCGAACACGTTCGGCGCCGTCACGCGCACCGTGCCCGCATGCTGCGAGAGCGCCCGCCGGTCGGTGCGGTGGAACAGCGCGTCCACCCCGCCCACCGCCGCGCGGGCGCGCTCGGCGAGCTGGCGGCCGAAGTCGGTGAGCTGCACGCCGCGCGTGCTGCGGTGGAACAGCGGTTCGCCGAGCGTCTCTTCGAGTTCGCGCACCGCGCGCGTGACCACCTGCGGCGAGACCGCGAGCCGCACGGCTGCTTCGCGGAAGTTGGCGGCATCGGCGGCGGCGCAGAAGACGCGCAGGGCTTCGAGGCGGTTGCTCATGGTGTATTCCTGTTTTGGGAATTCAGAAGGCCAAAGAGTTTCATTTACGGGAACGCGTGGATTTTCCACACTGCATGCACCCGTTCAACACACCCGAAAGGAAATTCCATGACATCCGTTCAAGACAACATCCGCGGCAAGGTCGCCATCGTCACCGGCGCGAGCAGCGGGCTCGGCGATTCCACCGCGCGCCACCTCGCGGCGCGCGGCGCGAAGGTGGTGCTCGCGGCCCGCCGCACCGACCGGCTCGACAAGCTCGTGGCCGAGATCCGCGCGGCCGGCGGCGAGGCCATCGCGGTCGCCACCGACGTGGCACAGCGCGCCGACCTCGAGCGGCTCGCCGCGACGACCGTGGAGGCCTTCGGCCGCATCGACGTGCTGGTCAACAACGCCGGCGTGATGCCGCTGTCGCCGATGGAGAAGCTCCGTGTCGACGAGTGGGACCGCACCATCGACGTCAACGTCAAGGGCGTGCTCTACGGCATCGCCGCGGTGCTGCCGCGCATGCAGGCGCAGGGCAGCGGCCACATCGTCAACGTGGCGTCGATCGCGGGCTTCAAGGTGTTCACGCCGATCGGCACCGTCTACAGCGCCACCAAGCATGCGGTGCGTGCGATCTCCGAAGGGCTGCGCGTGGAGATGGGCGACTCGGGCATCCGCGTGACCATCGTCTCGCCGGGCGCGGTCGAGTCGGAACTCAAGTTCGGCACCACCGATGCCGAAACCGCCGCGGGCGTGCAGGCCTTCTACGAGGCGAGCCAGATCCCGGCCGATTCGGTCGCGCGCGCCGTGGTCTATGCCGTGGAGCAGCCCGCGGAGGTGGACATCAACGAAGTGGTGCTCCGGCCGGTGTCGCAGGCGTTCTGATCGGCGGGGGCCATTGCGGCCCCCCTGCAGCTCGATTAACCTACGGCGGACGAAGGTTAATCAACCGCAAACCCGGGAAGTCCCTGCAAAATAGAACGACCGTTCGTTTTATTTGGGGTTTCCCGATGTCCGTCACCGCAGTCTCCGCCAAGCCGCCGCGCGCCGCCCAGAAGGGCCAGCAGACCAAGGCCGTCATTGTCGATGCCGCACTCGCGCTGGCGGCGCAGATCGGGCTCGAGGGCCTCTCGATCGGCGCGGTGGCCGAGATCACCAAGATGAGCAAGTCGGGCGTGTTCGCCCATTTCGGCTCGCGCGAGGAACTGCAGATCTCCGTGGTGCGCGAATACCACGCCCGCTTCGAGCAGGAGGTGTTCTTCCCCGCGCTCGAGGCCCCGCGCGGCCTGCCGCGGCTGCGCGCGATGTTCGCCAACTGGATGAAGCGCACCTCGGCCGAGATCGACTCGGGCTGCATCTACATCAGCGGCGCTTCCGAATTCGACGACCGTCCCGGCCCGGTGCGCGACGCGCTGGTGGAATCGGTCAGCATCTGGCAGGCCGCCGTGCTGCGGGCGATCGTGCAGGCCAAGAGCGAAGGCCATCTGCGCGCCGATGCCGACGAGCGCCAGCTCGCCTTCGAGATCCACGGGCTGATCCTCGCGCTGCACTACGAGGCGCGCTTCCTGCAGGTGCCGGGCTCCATCGCCCGCGCCAACATCGGCTTCGACAACATCCTCGCGCGCGCCGCCACCCCCGATGCGCCGCCCGCCGCCGCCAAGCCCGCGGCGCGCCGGCTCAAGACCGTGCGCTGAGCGCCCCGTTTTTTCTTCCTTTCTTCGTTTTCTTTTTCAGCTTCGACCAGGAGAGTCCCGGATGCCTACCTACAACCCGCCCGTGCGCGACATGCAGTTCGTGCTGCACGAAGTGCTCAACGTCGCCGACGAACTCAAGGCACTCCCGGCCCATGCCGAGACCGACGCCGACACCATCAACGCGGTGATCGAGGAGGCCGGCAAGTTCGCGGCCGAGGTGACCTTCCCGCTCAACATCAGCGGCGACGAAGAGGGCTGCACGCTCGACAAGACCACGCACGAGGTGAAGGCGCCCAAGGGCTTCAAGGAGGCCTACGCCAAGTTCGTCGAAGGCGGCTGGCCGGCGCTCTCGTGCGACCCCGAGTACGGCGGCCAGGGCCTGCCCTACGTGGTCAACCAGTGCCTGTACGAGATGCTCAACAGCGCCAACCAGGCCTGGACCATGTACCCGGGCCTCTCGCACGGCGCCTACGAGGCGCTGCATGCCTACGGCACGCCCGAGCAGAAGAAGACCTACCTCGGCAAGCTCACGAGCGGCGAATGGACCGGCACCATGTGCCTGACCGAGCCGCACTGCGGCACCGACCTCGGCCTGCTGCGCACCAAGGCCGAGCCGCAGCCCGACGGCAGCTACCGCATCACCGGCAACAAGATCTTCATCTCGGCCGGCGAGCACGACCTGGCCGACAACATCATCCACCTGGTGCTGGCCCGCCTGCCGGACGCGCCCAAGGGCAGCAAGGGCATCAGCCTGTTCGTGGTGCCGAAGTACAAGGTCAAGGCCGACGGTTCGCTCGGCGAGCGCAACCCGATCTTCTGCGCCGGCCTGGAGCACAAGATGGGCATCCACGGCAACGCCACCGCGCAGATCGTGATCGAAGGCGCGACCGGCTCGCTGGTGGGCGAGCCCAACAAGGGCCTGCAGGCGATGTTCGTGATGATGAATGCCGCACGCCTGGGCGTGGGCAACCAGTCGCTGGGCCTGACCGAAGTGGCCTACCAGAACGCGCTGGCCTACGCCAAGGACCGCCTCCAGATGCGCTCGCTCTCGGGCGTGAAGGCGAAGGACAAGGAAGCCGACCCGATCATCGTGCACCCCGACGTGCGCAAGATGCTGCTCACGGCCAAGGCGTATGCCGAAGGCGGCCGCGCGCTGCAGATCTTCTGCACGCTGCTGCTCGACAAGGCGCACCACCATCCCGACGAGAAGGTGCGCAAGGACGCGGACGAACTCGTCGCGCTGCTCACGCCGATCGTCAAGGCCTTCATCACCGACAACGGGCATACCGCGACCAACGCCTGCATGCAGGTGTTCGGCGGCCACGGCTTCATCAAGGAATGGGGCATGGAGCAGTTCGTGCGCGACAACCGCATCAACATGATCTACGAGGGCACGAACACCGTGCAGTCGCTGGACCTGCTGGGCCGCAAGATCCTCGGCAACAACGGCGCGTCGCTCAAGAAGTTCGGCAAGCTGGTCGCGAAGCTGGTGGAGGAAGAGGGCGTGAACGAGAAGATGGCCGAGTTCATCAACCCCATCGCGGGGCTGGGCGACCAGCTCACCAAGTTCACGACCGAGATCGGCTTCAAGGGCTTCCAGAACCCCGACGAAGTGGGCGCCGCCGCGGTGGACTACCTGCGCGTCGCGGGCCACTTCGTGTTCGGCTATCTGTTCGCGCGCATGGCCCAGGTCGCGCTGCGCCAGATCGCCGCGGGCAACACCGACCCCTTCTATGTCGCCAAGCTGCAGACCGCGCGTTTCTATTTCGCCAAGCTGTTCCCCGAGACCGCGACGCTGATGCGCACCGCGCGCGCCGGCAGCAAGGTGCTGATGGACACCGACGCCGCGCTGGCTTGATCCGACCATGAAAACGACGCTCGCAGCCTTCGTTCTCGCCGTGGCCTCGGCCGCTGCCATCGCCCAGACCACCCCCGTGGGCCTGTGGCGCAACGTCGACGACAAGACCGGCGAAGCCAAGGCCGAGATCCGCATCGGCGAGGCGAACGGCGCGCTCGTCGGCCGCATCGAGAAGTCGCTGAAGAAGGACACGGCGCCGGACGCGGTCTGCGAGGAATGCAGCGACGACCGCAAGGGCAAGCCGATCGCGGGGCTCGAGATCATCCGCGGCGGCCGGAAGGCCGAGGGCAAGGACGTCTGGGAAGGCGGCAGGATCCTCGACCCCGAGAACGGCAAGGAATACCGCGCGAGCTTCACGCCGATCGACGGCGGCAGGAAGCTCGAAGTGCGGGGCTACCTCGGGCCCTTCTGGCGCACCCAGACCTGGAACCGTGTGCAGTAAGCCTGCGCGCAACCTATCCAAGAAATACCAAACATGTCCAGATTTCAAGTGAAGAAGGTCGCCGTGCTCGGCGCCGGCGTGATGGGCGCGCAGATCGCGGCCCACCTCGTCAACGTGCGCGTGCCCGTGGTGCTGTTCGACCTCGCGGCCAAGGAAGGCCCGAAGAACGGCATCGTGAGCCGCGCCATCGACAACCTCAAGAAGCTCAAGCCCGCGCCGCTCGGCGACGTGGCGGATGCGGTGCTGATCGAGCAGGCCAACTACGACGACCACCTCGACAAGCTCGCCGAATGCGACCTCGTCATCGAGGCGATCGCCGAGCGCATGGACTGGAAGCTCGATCTCTACAAGAAGATCGCGCCGCACGTCGCGAAGCATGCGATCCTGGCCTCGAACACCTCGGGCCTGTCGATCACCAGGCTCAGCGAGGCGCTGCCCGAGGCGCTCAAGCCGCGCTTCTGCGGCATCCACTTCTTCAACCCGCCGCGCTACATGTTCCTGGTGGAGCTGATCGACACGCCCACCACCGAGCCGCAGGTGCTGGACGACCTCGAGGCCTTCGTCACCAGCACGCTCGGCAAGGGCGTGGTGCGCGCGCACGACACGCCCAACTTCATCGCCAACCGCGTCGGCATCGCCGGCATGCTGGCCACGCTGAAGGAAGTCGAGAAGTTCGGCCTCACGCCCGACGTGGTGGACGACCTCACGGGCAAGAAGCTGGGCCGCGCGAGCTCGGGCACCTTCCGCACCGCCGACGTGGTGGGCCTGGACACCATGGCCCACGTGGTGAAGACGCTGCAGGACAACCTCGACGAGAAGAGCGATCCCTTCTACGCCAACTTCGCGACGCCGCCGGTGCTCGCGAAATTGCTCGAACTCGGCAACCTGGGCCAGAAGACCAAGGCCGGCTTCTTCAAGAAGGCCGGCCGCGACATCCTGCGCTTCGACCTGAAGAGCGGCGAGTACGTGCCCGCCGGCGCCAAGGCCGACGAGGTGTATGGCCGCATGCTCAAGAAGCCGGCCGGCGAGCGCCTGAAGCTGCTGCGCGAGAGCGAAGGGCCGCAGGGCCAGTTCCTCTGGGCGATCCTGCGCGACGGCTTCCACTACGCCGCCGTGCACCTGGCTGACATCGCCGAGAGCGCGCGCGACATCGACTTCGCGATGCGCTGGGGCTTCGGCATGAAGCAGGGTCCCTTCGAGCTCTGGCAGGAAGCCGGCTGGGCGCAGGTCGCGAAGTGGGTGCAGGAAGACATCGACGCCGGCAAGGCGCTCAGCAGCGCGCCGCTGCCCAAGTGGGTGTTCGAGGGCCCGGTGGCCGAGGCCGGCGGCGTGCACACGCCCGAGGGCTCCTGGAGCGCATCGCAGAACAGGTTCGTGCCGCAGCGCCGCCTGCCGGTGCATGCGCGCCAGCTGTTCCCCGAGAGCGTGCTGGGCGCGAACGCACCCGATGCGAACACGGCCGGCACCACGATCAGCGACGAAGGCGACGTGCGCGTCTGGACGCTGGACGGCGAAGTGCTGATCGCGAGCATCCACTCGAAGATGCATGCCATCAGCCCCGACGTGGCGGAAGCTCTGGGCGCCGCGGTCGAACTGGCGGAGGCCGAGTACAAGGGTCTCGTGATCTGGTCGCCCGACGAGGTGTTCTCGGTCGGCGCCGACCTGCAGGCGATGCTGCCGGCCTTCGTGGTCGCGGGCATCGGCGCGGTCGAGGGCGCGGAGCAGGAACTGCAGAACGTGATGCTCAAGATCCGCTATGCCGGCGTGCCCGTGGTCTCGGCCGTGCGCGGCATGGCGCTCGGCGGCGGCTGCGAGCTCGCGATCCATTCGGCCAAGCGCGTGGCCGCGATGGAAAGCTACATCGGCCTGGTCGAAGTGGGCGTGGGCCTGATCCCCGGCGCGGGCGGCCTGACCTACATCGCACGCCGCGCGGCCGAGAACGCGGCCGCCTCCACCGGCACCGACCTGCTGCCCTTCCTGACCGAAGGCTTCACGGCCGCCGCGATGGCCAAGGTGGGCACGGGCGCGCTCGATTCGAAGAAGCTCGGCTACCTGCTCGACAGCGACGTGATCGTGCCGAACAAGGACGAGCTGCTCTACGTCGCGCTGCAGCAGGCCAAGGCCATGGCCGACGCCGGCTGGCGCCCGCCGCTGCGCCGCAGCTTCCGCGTCGCGGGCCGCAGCGGCGCCGCGACGATCAAGGGCCAGCTCGTGAACATGCGTGACGGTGGCTTCATCAGCGCGCACGACTTCCACATCGCGAGCCTGATCGCCGAAGTCGTGACCGGCGGCGACGTGGACGCGGGCTCGCTCGTGACCGAGGAATACCTGATGGCGCTGGAACGCAAGGCGTTCTGCTCGCTGATCGTGCATCCCAAGACGCAGGAGCGGATCATGGGGATGCTGAGCACGGGGAAGCCGGTCAGAAACTGACCCGCTCCCGCATTCCTCCTTCCCCCTCTGGGGGAAGGCTGGGATGGGGGCAAGCAGCCATGCAAAACCAGTCGTCC
Organism: Variovorax sp. TBS-050B; assembly: GCF_029893635.1. Lineage (NCBI taxonomy): Bacteria > Pseudomonadati > Pseudomonadota > Betaproteobacteria > Burkholderiales > Comamonadaceae > Variovorax > Variovorax sp. TBS-050B. The sequence continues at coordinate 2,161,208 of NZ_JARXYR010000002.1, forward strand.
CACAAAGCACAGCAGAACGCCCGCATCCTGCGGCGCGAAATGACCGACGCCGAGCGCAAGCTCTGGAGCGGACTGCGTGGCGAGCAACTGGGCGTCAAGTTCCGCCGGCAGCACCCTCTTGGCAACTACATCGCCGATTTCGCGTGCCTCGATCCGAAGCTCGTCATCGAACTCGACGGATCGCAGCACCAGGCGCAAGCAGGCTACGACGCACGACGCGATGCCTTCTTGCGCGCGCAGGGTTTCGACGTGCTGCGGTTCGGATCGAACGATCCATTCGTCAATTTTGAAGGGGTGCTGCAGGCGATCCTCAACCGTCTCCACGCGTTGACGGCCGCATGCCCCCATCCCAACCTTCCCCCAGAGGGGGAAGGAGCCCAATCCAGGAGCCTTCCATGAAACAAGTCCAAGACGCCTACATCGTCGCCGCCACCCGCACCCCCATCGGCAAGTCGCACCGCGGCTACTTCCGCAACCACCGTCCCGACGACCTGCTCGCGACCACGCTCAAGGCCGCGCTCGCGGCCGTGCCGGGCCTGGACCCCGCGGCGATCGAGGACATCATCTGCGGCTGCGCGATCCCCGAGGCGCAGCAGGGCCTGAACGTGGCGCGCATCGGCGCGGTGCTCGCGGGTCTGCCGACCAGCGTCGGCGGCATCACGGTGAACCGCTTCTGCGCTTCGGGCCTCTCGGCCGTGCAGATGGCGGCCGACCGCATCCGCGTGGGCGAGGCCGACGTGATGATCGCCGCCGGCGTCGAGAGCATGAGCATGGTGCCGATGATGGGCAACGCGCCGTCGCTGTCGCCGTCGATCTTCGAGCGCGACGGCGACGTGGGCATCGCCTACGGCATGGGCCTCACGGCCGAGAAGGTGGCGCAGCAGTGGAAGGTGAGCCGCGAGGCGCAGGACGAATTCGCGCTCGCCTCGCACCAGAAGGCGCTGGCGGCGCAGAAGGCCGGCCGGTTCGCCGACGAGATCACGCCGATCGAAGTCACCGACCGCGCGCCGAACCTCGAAACCGGCGAATCGATCGCGACCACGCGCACGGTGAACCTCGACGAGGGCGCGCGCCCCGACACCAGCCTCGAAGGCCTGGCCAAGCTGCGCACCGTGTTCGCCGCGCGCGGCACCGTGACCGCAGGCAACAGCTCGCAGACCTCCGACGGCGCGGGTGCGCTGATCCTCGCGAGCGAGAAGGCGGTCAAGCAGTTCGGCCTCGTGCCGCTCGCGCGCTTCGTGAGCTTCGCGAGCAAGGGCGTGCCGCCGCACATCATGGGCATCGGCCCGATCGAGGCGATTCCGGCCGCGTTGCGCTATGCGGGCCTGAAGCACGAGGACATCGACTGGTTCGAACTCAACGAAGCCTTCGCAGCGCAGTCGCTCGCGGTGATCAACACGCTCGGGCTCGATGCATCGAAGGTCAATCCGATGGGCGGCGCGATCGCGCTCGGCCATCCGCTCGGCGCCACGGGCGCGATCCGCTCGGCGACCGTGGTGCATGCGCTGCGCCGCGAGAAGCTCAAGTACGGCATGGTCACGATGTGCGTGGGCATGGGGCAGGGCGCCGCGGGGATCTTCGAAAGAGTCTGAGGCAACCCCAGGCAAGGCTTGGCGCAGGAGACGGGCATGCAACACGAGTTTCTGCAGGTCGACGCCACCACCCGGCTCGCGGTGCGCCGCTACGAGCCCGAGGGCCCGCCGCGCGCCAGCATCGTGATCGGCGGCGCCATGGGCGTGCGCCAGTCGTTCTACGAACCCTTCGCGCGCTGGCTCGCCGCGCAGCAGGGGCTGCGCGTCTGGACCTTCGACTACCGCGGCTCGGGCGATTCGCGCCCGGGCGCGAGCACGCTGCGCGGCTTCGAGGCCGATCTGTTCGACTGGGTGCGCGACTACGAGGCGGTGATCGACGCGGCCAAGGCCGCGCTGCCCGCGCAGCCGCTCTACCTGCTGGGCCACAGCCTCGGCGCGCAGTTGCCGGGCTTCCTCGAGCGGCCCGGGCAGGTGGACGGCATGGTCAGCATCGCCGCAGGCAGCGGCTACTGGCGCGAGAACGCGCCGCGCGTGCGGCGCAGCATCCTCTACTTCTGGTTCGTGCTGGTGCCGCTCGCCACGCGGCTCTGGGGCTATTTCCCGGGCCGGCGGCTGCGCAAGATCGGCGACCTGCCGCGCGGCGTGATCCTGCAGTGGCGCCGCTGGTGCCTGAACCCGCGCTACGGCGTCGGTGCCGAGGGCGAAGGCGCTGCCCGCAGCTTCAGCCGCGTGCGCTTTCCGGTGCTGGCGCTCTCGATGACCGACGACGAGCTGATGACGCTGGCCGGCACGCGCAGCCTCGTGAGCTTCTACGACCAGGCGCCGCGCGCCATCGAGCGCATCGCGCCGGCCGACCTGCAGGTGCCGCGCATCGGGCACTTCGGCTTCTTCCGCGAGCAGTTCAGCGCCAGCCTGTGGCCGAGCACCGTCGACAAGCTGCACCGCCTCGCCGCGATCACCGCGGCCGAGCCGCCCCGCGTCCCGCACACGACTGCGTGAGCGCCCGGACCGGAGGCACACTGCGACCATGAGCACGCATCCCTTCGACAAGGCCCTGGCGCTGCAGCACAGCGACATCCGCGCCGGCCACTTCACCGGCGCCACGAGCCCGGACTACTGGAACATGGTGGGGCCGTTCGGCGGCGTCACGGCGGCCATCGCGCTGCAGTCGGTGCTGCTGCATCCCGACCTGCTGGGCACGCCGATCGCGCTCACGGTCAACTTCGCGGCCGCGCTCGAGGCCGGCCCTTTCGACGTGCAGGCCACGCCGGTGCGCACCAACCGTTCCACCCAGCACTGGACCGTGCAGATCACGCAGCCCGGCACCGGCGGCGGCGCGCCGAACATGACGACCACCGCCACCGTGGTCACGGCCGCGCGGCGCCAGACCTGGGGCGAGAGCGACCTGCCGATGCCCGCGGACGTGCCCCCGCCCGAGCAGGTCGAGCGCTTCAGCATCGGCCCGTCCGGCGTGGCCTGGCTCGACCGCTACGAGATGCGGCCCGTGAGCGGCGGCATTCCGTCGCGCTGGGACGAGGACCTGCGCCACAGCGAGAGCCGGCTCTGGCTGCGCGACGCCGAGCGGCGGCCGCTCGACTTCGCCTCGCTCGCGGCGCTCAGCGACGTGTTCTATCCGCGCGTCTGGCTGCGGCGCGCGAAGCACGTGCCGGCGGGCACCGTCTCGATCACGACCTATTTCCATGCCGGTGCCGCGCAGCTCGCCGAGGTCGGTGCCGACTACCTGCTCGGCCGGGCCGTGGGGCAGCAGTTCTTCAACGGCTTCTTCGACCAGCAGGCGCATCTCTGGAGCCGGCAGGGGGTGCTGCTCGCGACCTCGAACCAGATCGTCTACTACAAGGAATAGGCCGGGCGCCCACCGCTTCAGGAGACAAGCCATGACCCAGTCCGTCGACTTCTATTTCGACTTCGGCAGCCCCGCCGCCTACCTCGCGGCCACGCAGCTGCCGCACGTGTGTGCCGACACCGGCGCCGAGCTGGTGTGGAAGCCGATGCTGCTCGGCGGCGTGTTCCAGGCCACGGGCAACCATTCGCCGGCCGAGATCGCGCCCAAGGGGCCGTACATGACGATCGACCTGCAGCGCTTCGCCAAGCGCTACGGCGTGCCCTTCGTGCACAACCCGCATTTCCCCGTCAACACGCTGCTGCTCATGCGCGGCGCCACCGCGCTGCAGATGAAGGAGCCGGCGCGCTTCGGCGCCTACGTCGACGCCGTGTTCCATGCGATGTGGGTCGAGCCCGAGAACATGAACGACCCCGCCACCGTCGGCGCGGTCCTGCAGAATGCGGGCTTCGATGCCGCGGCCGTGCTCGCGCTGGCGGGCGCCCCTGAGACCAAGGACCGCCTCAAGGCCGTGACGCAGGAGGCCGTGGCGCGCGGCGTGTTCGGCGCGCCCACCATGTTCGTCGGCAGCCAGATGTTCTGGGGCCAGGACCGGCTCGACTTCGTGCGCGAGGCGCTCTCGGCCTGAGCGCGGCGCGCCAGCTCCCAACCGTTTTCATCTCCAAGGATTCTTTCCATGAGCGACATCCTCGTCCACACCGAAGCCGGTGTGATGACCCTGACCTTCAACCGCCTCGACAAGAAGAACTCGATCACCAGCGCCATGTATGCCGAGCTGGCCGATGCGCTCGCCGCGGCCGAGGGCGATGCCGCGGTGCGCTGCGTGCTGATCCAGGGCGACCCGACGATCTTCAGCGCGGGCAACGACATCGGCGACTTCCTCAACGCCCCGCCCGCGGGCGAGCAGTCGCCGGTGTTCCGCTTCCTGCGCGGCATCGCGCAGTTCCCGAAGCCGATCGTCGCCGCCGTCTGCGGCCCGGCCGTGGGCATCGGCACCACGCTGCTGTTCCACTGCGACCTGGTCTATGCGGGCGACAACGCGGCCTTCTCCATGCCTTTCGTCAACCTCGGCCTGTGCCCGGAGGCCGCGTCGAGCCTGCTCGTGCCGCAGATGTTCGGCTACCACCGCGCGGCCGAGGCGCTGCTGCTCGGCGATCCCTTCATGGCCGAGGCCGCACTCGAAGTGGGCCTGGTCAACCGCATCGTGCCGCCGACCGAGGCCAACGCCATCGCCCAGGGCCAGGCGCGCAAGCTCGCGGCCAAGCCGCTCTCCGCGCTGGTCGAGACCAAGCGCCTGCTCAAGAAGGCGCAGCTGCCCGCCGTGCTCGAACGCATGGACGAAGAGGGCGCGAGCTTCGGCCGCATGCTGCGCGAGCCGGCCGCGCGCGAAGCCTTCGGCGCCTTCATGGAAAAGCGGAAGCCGGACTTCTCGAAGCTCTGAGCCGGGGCTTCCACCCTTGCCCCCGAACGGTGCATGCGTACACTGCGCGGTGTGCAAGTCTCGAAGTCAGGATCGGCCGCAGCGCCCGGCCCGCAAGGCGATGAAGCTACTGAAAAAGTAGCAGTCCGCGCCACGCGCCGGCGCACCCTGGCCTGGCTCGCAGGCACGCTGGCAGCGCCTTCGCTGGCCCTGGCGCGCGTTCGGCCGCTGCGCATCGGGCTCATCGGCTCCTGGTCCGGTCCGTACGCGGGCGGCGGGCGCCAGTTCGACGCCGGCATGTCGGCATGGCTGGCGGGCCACCGGCAATTGGTCGCCGGCCGGCCGGTCGAGCTGCTGCGCCGCGACGTGCCCGGCAGCGCGCCCGAACAGGCGCGCCGCCATGCGCAGGACCTCGTCGAGAGCGAGCGCGTCGACCTGCTCGCGGGGCTGGATTTCAGCTCCAACGCCTATGCCGTCGGCGCCGTCGCCACGCAGGCGCGGGTGCCGCTGCTGGTGATGAACGCGGCGTCTTCGGGCATCACGGCGCGCTGCCCGTTCGCGGTGCGCGTGTCCTTCACCATCTCCCAGGTCACGCTGCCGCTCGCGCGCTGGGCGCTGCAGCAGGGCCTGCGCGACGTCTGCACCGTGGTCGCCGACTACGCCTCGGGCGTGGATGCCGAGAGCGCCTTCGTCTCCGGCATCACCGCGGGCGGCGGCCGGGTCGGCGCGATGCTGCGCGTGCCGCTCGCCACGCTCGACTATTCGGCCTACATGCTGCGCCTGCGCGAGCTCAAGCCGCAGGCGGTGTTCTTCTTCCTGCCCTCCGGGCAGATGCCCGCGACCTTCCTCAAGTTCTGGCGCGACCGCGGCATGGCCGACACCGGCATCCGCCTGCTCGCGACCGGCGACGCCACCGACGACCACTACCTCGAAGGCATCGGCGAACTCGCCGACGGCCTCGTGACCAGCCACCACTATTCCTTCGCCCACGAGTCGCCGGCCAACCGGGCCTTCACGGGCCTCTTCGAGACCGAGTACGGCAGCCATCTGCGGCCCGGCTATTTCGCCGTCGCGGCCCATGACGCGCTGGCCGCGACCGACGCGGCGATGAGTTCGGCGCGCAACCTGAGCGGCGAGAAGCTGGTGGACGCCTTCCGCGGGCTCAAGCTCGAAAGCCCGCGCGGGCCGATCGAGATCGATGCCTACACCCGCGACATCGTGCAGACCGTCTACATCCGCCGCACCGAGCGGCACGACGGGCGCTGGATCAACCGCGAGTTCGAGCGCTTCGAGCGGGTGCGGGATGCTGCTGCCTGAGCCCTTCAGCCGGCCGGCTGCTCGATCGGGCGCGGCCGGCCGTTGTCGTCGATGGCGACGTAGGTGAAGGTGGCCTGGGTGACCTTGACGTATTCGCCCTGCGCCTTGAAGCGTTCGGCGAAGACCTCGACCGTGACGGTGATCGAGGTGCGCCCGATGCGCACCAGCTTCGAGTAGAACGAGAGGATGTCGCCCAGCCGCACCGGCTGCTTGAAGACGAATTCGTTGACCGCCACCGTGGCCATGCGGCCCTTGGCGTAGCGCGCCGGAATCACCGAGCCGGCCAGGTCGCACTGCGCCATGACCCAGCCGCCGAAGATGTCGCCGTTGGCGTTGACGTCCGCCGGCATGGGAATGACCTTCAGCACCAGCTCCATGTCGGTGGGCAGGCTCTTGAGGATGGCGGCAGCGGCGGTGCTGGAAATGTCGGACATGGGCACAATCTGGAACAAACGAACTGAAGCAACCACGATTGTCCCTCATGCGCCGCAGCGGCGAAGCCCTCCCATCCCCCTCCCATCCCGCCGCCGGGCATCCGCCTGCGCGCAGCGACCGCTCCGACTGGGCCACGCTGCGGCGCCTGTTCCCCTACCTCTGGCAGTACAAGTGGCGCGTGGCGGCCGCGCTCGCGTTCATGGTGGGCGCCAAGGTCGCCAACGTCGGCGTGCCGGTGCTGCTGAAGAACCTCATCGACACGATGACGCCGCGCCCCGACATGGCGCAGGCGCTGCTGATCGTCCCGATCGGGCTGCTGCTGGCCTACGGGCTGCTGCGCTTCTCGACCTCGTTGTTCGGCGAACTGCGCGAACTGATCTTCGCCAAGGCCACCGAGGGCACGGCGCGGCAGATCGCGCTCGAGGTGTTCCGGCACCTGCATGCGCTGAGCCTGCGCTTCCACCTCGAGCGCCAGACCGGCGGCATGACGCGCGACATCGAGCGCGGCACGCGCGGCGTGCATTCGCTGGTCTCGATGTCGCTCTATAGCATCGTGCCCACGCTGATAGAGCTGGTGCTCGTGCTCACCATCCTGGGCGTGAAGTTCGATGCCGCCTTCGTCTGGATCACGCTGGCCGCGCTGGTGCTCTACATCGGCTTCACCGTCACCGTGACCGAATGGCGCACGCAGTTCCGCAAGACCATGAACGAGCTCGACTCGGTGGCCGCAGAGCCGCGCGGTCGATTCGCTGCTGAACTACGAGACCGTCAAGTACTTCAACAACGAGGAGTTCGAGGCCGGCCGCTACGACGCCAGCCTCGAGCGCTACCGCAAGGCCGCCATCAAGAGCCAGCGCACGCTGAGCATGCTCAACACCGGCCAGCAGCTGCTGATCGCGGTCAGTCTGGTGCTGATGCTGTGGCGCGCCACCGCGGGCGTGGTCGAGGGGCGCATGACGCTCGGCGACCTGGTGATGGTCAATGCCTTCATGATCCAGCTCTACATCCCGCTCAACTTCCTGGGCGTGATCTATCGCGAGATCAAGCAGAGCCTGACCGATCTAGACAAGATGTTCGTGCTGATGGAGAAGGAGCGCGAGGTGCGCGACGCGCCCGGCGCGCAGCCGCTGGCGGGCACCGATTCGAGCGTGCGCTTCGAGGACGTGAGCTTCGCCTACGAGCCCGCGCGTCCGATCCTGAAGCACGTCAGCTTCGAGATACCGGCCGGCAAGACGGTGGCCGTGGTCGGACCCTCGGGCTCGGGCAAGTCGACGCTCGCGCGGCTGCTCTACCGCTTCTACGACGTGCAGCACGGCCGCATCACCATCGGCGGCGAGGACATCCGCGAAGTGCAGCAGTCCAGCGTGCGCCGGGCCATCGGCATCGTGCCGCAGGACACGGTGCTCTTCAACGACACGGTCGAATACAACATCGCCTACGGCCGCCCCGGCGCCACGCGCGAAGAGGTCGAAGCCGCCGCGCGCGCCGCGCGCATCCACGACTTCATCGTCGCCACGCCCAAGGGCTACGAGACGACGGTGGGCGAGCGCGGCCTCAAGCTCTCGGGCGGCGAGAAGCAGCGCGTGGCGATCGCGCGCACGCTGCTCAAGAACCCGCCGATCGTGATCTTCGACGAAGCCACCTCGGCGCTCGATTCGGCCAACGAGCGCGCGATCCAGTCGGAACTCAAGAGCGCCGCGCAGGGCAAGACCACGCTGGTGATCGCGCACCGCCTCTCGACCGTGGTCGATGCGCACGAGATCCTGGTGCTCGAGGCCGGCGAGATCGTCGAGCGCGGCACGCATGCCGCGCTGCTCGCCAAGCAGGGCCGCTATGCGCAGATGTGGGCCTTGCAGAAGAGCGAGGCGGCCCCGCTGCTCTAGTTCGATTCACGAACGGCCGAACGCAGAAGTCGCAAAGGTTTCGCAAAAGACGCAGAACGATCCACCAATGATTTCTTCTGCGACTTCTGCGTGGTTTTGTCTTCCTTCTGCGTTCGGCTGTCCGATTTCACAACCCCATCCATCACCACCCACTTCAGGAGTTCAGACGTGTCGACCAAGATTCCCCTGCTGGTGCTCAGCAGCCTTTCGCGTGCGCACCAGGCCCAGATCGCCGAGGTCTACGACATGACCTATGCCTTCGGCGAGGCCGAGCGCGCGGCCGCCATCGCGGAACATGGCGCGAAGTTCCGCGCGGTGCTGACCATCGGCGTCATCGGCATCACGCCCGAGGAGATCGCGGCCATGCCGGCGCTGGAACTGGTCTGCTGCATGGGCGCGGGCTACGAATGCGTGCCGCTCGAGGTCACGCGCGCGCGCGGCATCGCCACGGCGAACGGCGCGGGCACCAACGACGACTGCGTGGCGGACCATGCTTTCGGGCTGCTGATCGGCATCGTGCGCGAGTTCCGCAAGCTCGACCGGCTGTGCCGCGAAGGCGTGTGGCGCGAAGCCATTCCCCAGCCGCCGAACGTCTCGGGCAAGAAGCTCGGCATCCTCGGCCTCGGCACCATCGGCCAGAAGATCGCCAAGCGCGCGGCGGCCTTCGACATGGAGATCGGCTACCACAACCGCAAGCCCAAGGAAGGCGTGGCGCACCGCTACTTCGGCGATCTGAAGTCGCTCGCCGCCTGGGCCGATTTCCTGATCCTGGCCGCACCCGGCGGGGCCGCGACGAAGCATCTGGTGAACGCCGAGGTGCTCGACGCGCTCGGGCCGCAGGGCTACCTGGTCAACATCGGCCGCGGCAGCGTGGTCGACACCGAGGCGCTGGCCGCGGCGCTGCGCGAGCGGCGCATCGCGGGCGCGGGGCTCGACGTCTACGAGAGCGAGCCGAAGCGGCCCCAGCCGCTGGTGGGCCTCGACAACGTGCTGCTGACGCCGCACATGGCGGGCTGGTCGCCCGAGGCGACGCAGCGCTCGGTGGACCATTTCCTCGCGAATGCCGAAGGGCACTTCGCGGGGCGCGGCGTGCTCACGCCGATCTGAGCACCGGCGGGCGGTGCGCGCCCCAGCCGCACGCCTGCTCGTACGCATGCCCGAGCCGCAGCACCTCGAGGTCGGCATGGATCGGCCCGGCGAGCTGCATGCCCATCGGCAGGCCGCCCTCGCCGAAGCCGGCGCGCACGTTGAGCGTCGGCAGGCCGGCCAGCGTGAAGGGCGTGACGATCTCCATCCAGCGGTGGTAGGTGTCGCTCTTCACGCCGGCGACCTCGCCGGGCCAGTGCAGCTCGGCATCGAACGGGAACACCTGCGCCGTCGGCGCGAGCACGAAGTCGAAGCGCTCGAACAGCTTCGCGAACGCGCGGTACACGTTCGAGCGCCAGAGCGAGGCCTGGTAGAGCGAGGCCGCGTCGAGGTGGCGGCTCTGTTCGACCTCCCATTGCGCTTCGGGCTTGAGCTGCGCGAACAGCTTCGGGTCGGCCCTGTAGGCGCCGAGCTTGCCGCCGACCAGCAGCTGGCGCAGGCGCAGCCAGGCACTCCAGTTGTGGTCGCGCGGCACGTCGAGCGTGCAGGGCTCGACCTCGCAGCCGATGGCGCGGAAGGTGTCGAGCGCCTGCTCGCCGAGTTCGAGGATGCCGGGCGCGAGCGGCAGGTCGGGCCAGAGGCTGCCCAGCCAGCCCACCCGCAGGCCGCGCACCTCGCCCTCGATCTGCAGCGCATCGGGCGAGGGCAGCGGCTGCGGCGAGGAGAGCGGCAGGCGCGCATCGAAGCCCGCCTGCACCGCGAGCAGCCGGGCGGCGTCTTCCACGCTGCGCGCCATCGGGCCTTCGGTGCCGAGCTGCTGGAAGAAGAGCTCCTGCTCCGGATCGCCCGGCACGCGCCCGCGCGAAGGGCGCATGCCGATCACGTTGTTGAAGGCCGCCGGATTGCGCAGCGAGCCCATCATGTCGCTGCCGTCGGCCACCGGCAGCATGCCGAGCGCCAGCGCGACGGCCGCGCCGCCGCTGCTGCCGCCGGCGCTGCGTGCCGGGTCGTAGGCATTGCGCGTGATGCCGAACACCGGGTTGTAGGTGTGCGAGCCCAGGCCGAACTCGGGCGTGTTGGTCTTGCCGACCACGATGGCGCCGGCCGCGCGCATGCGCGCCACGTGCAGGCTGTCGCCGCGCGCGGGCGAGCGCGGTGCGAGCGGCGAGCCCATCGAGGTCGGCAGCCCGGCGGCATGGCTCAGGTCCTTCACCGCGAGCGGGAAGCCGTGCATCCAGCCGCGCCGCTGGCCGCGCGCGAGCTCGGCATCGCGCTCGCGGGCATCGGCGAGCAGGGCCTCCGGCGCGCGCAGCGAAACGATCGCGTTGAAGCGCGGGTTGAGCGCCTCGATGCGCGCCAGCGCGGCCTGCATCAGGTCGAGGCATGAAAGCGCGCGCGACGCGATGTGCCGCGAGAGTTCCGTGGCGCTGAGGTCGAGGATGTCGGCAGTCGGCATGGCGGCGGGCAAGGGAATGCAGGGAGGCGCAAGTATCGGCCAGGCGCCCGCGCCCGTCGCCGCGCGGACATAATCGCCGCGTATGGAAACCAAGTGGCTCGAAGACTTCATCAGCCTGGCGGAAACCCGCAGCTTCAGCCGCTCCGCCCAGTTGAGGCACGTCACGCAGCCCGCTTTCTCGCGGCGCATACAGGCCCTCGAGGGCTGGGCCGGCACCGACCTGGTCGACCGCAGCTCCTACCCGACGCGGCTCACGCCCGCGGGACAAACGCTCTACGGGCAGGCGATCGAGATGCTGCAGTCGCTGCAGAGCACCCGCGCGATGCTGCGCGGCCATTCGGCCGCCGGCCAGGACGTGATCGAGATCGCGGTGCCGCACACGCTGGCCTTCACCTTCTTTCCGTCGTGGGTGACCAGCCTGCGCGAGCACTTCGGACCGATCAAGAGCCGGCTCATCGCGCTCAACGTGCACGATGCCGTGCTGCGCCTCGTCGAGGGCAGCTGCGATCTGCTGATCGCCTACCACCATCCCTCGCAGCCGCTGCAGCTCGACGCCAACAAGTACGAGATGGTCAGCCTGGGCGAGGAGGTCGTGAGCCCCTGGGTCAAGGCCGATGCCGAGGGCGCCCCACGCTTCCGGCTGCCGGGCCGTCCCGGCCAGCCGCTGCCCTACCTGGGCTATGCACCGGGCGCCTACCTGGGCCGAGTGGTCGACCAGCTGCTCAAGGAATCGGGCACCGCGATCCACCTCGACCGGGTCTACGAAACCGACATGGCCGAGGGCCTCAAGGTGATGGCGCTCGAGGGCCACGGCATCGCCTTCCTGCCGCAGAGCGCGGTGCGCAAGGAGATCAAGGCCCGCAAGCTCGTGAGCGCGCTGCCGCCCGAGATCGACAGCCTCGAGGCGACGATGGAAATCCGCGCCTACCGCGAGCGGCCGAGCCCGCCGGTGCCCGTGAAGGCCGGCGCGGGCCGCCCGGCCAAGGCGCCGCCTTCCGAAAGCCTGCAGCCCAAGCGCACCGCCGACGCGCTGTGGTCGTACCTCGTCAGCGCGCAGCCCGCCCGCTGAGCCTTTTGTGCACTGCACAATCTATAAATGCGGGGCATGGCACCCTCCACAAACGGCATTGGCGTGAGCGACGGGCGGTCTCTACAGTCGCGGCAGTTTTTTCAGGCTGCCGTCACGGCCGTCCGCACGCGCTGTCGACGCGTGCTTTTTTTTAACGGCGGCGGGCACAAAGGCTGCTTTATGAAAGTCCGACAATCCCGGTCGATTCGCATTCGTTGCACCATGACGACGCATCGGTGGCTGCGTTCGGTGCACGGGCTTCGGGAATGCACCGGGTTGGTCCGGGTATTCCCCGAGGCCTGAGTGTCTAGAATTTCGTTTTATTTCTGTTTCTCTTTTTCTGTCACCATCAGGAGTTTTCTGTATGAAAAAGCAAGTATTTGCATTGGCCGTCGCAGCGCTGGCTGCAGGGAGCGCCTTTGCACAGGCCAACGACACGCTGGCCAAGATCAAGGCCTCGGGCGTGGTCACCCAGGGCGTGCGTGAATCGTCGGGCCTCTCGTACACGCTGGGCAACGGCCAGTACACGGGCTTCCATTACGACGTCTGCACCAACATCATCAAGGACATCCAGAAGCAGCTGGGCCTCGCCAAGCTGGAGACCAAGTACCAGCCCGTGACCTCGCAGAACCGCGTGCCCCTGGTCCAGAACGGCACGGTCGACCTCGAGTGCGGCTCCACCACCAACAACGCCGCGCGCCAGAAGGACGTCGCCTTCGCCGTGACCACCTACGTGGAAGAAGTGCGCATCGCGGTCAAGGCTAATTCGGGCATCAACAGCATCAAGGACCTCAACGGCAAGACCGTGGCCACGACCACCGGCACCACCTCGGTGCAGACGCTGCGCAAGAACGAGCGCGCCGGCGGCATCGACTTCAAGGAGCTCTACGGCAAGGACCACTCCGACAGCTTCCTGCTGCTCGAATCGGGCCGCGCCGACGCCTTCGTGATGGACGGCTCGATCTTGGCCTCGAACATCGCCAAGTCGAAGTCGCCCGCCGACTACAAGATCGTCGGCGAAGTGCTCAGCGTCGAGCCGATCGCGATCATGATCCGCAAGGACGACCCCGCCTTCAAGAAGGCCGTGGACGACAGCATCAAGGCGCAGATCAAGAGCGGCGAGCTCGCCAAGCTCTGGGACAAGTGGTTCCTGAAGCCGATCCCGCCGGCCAACGTCACCATCAACCTGCCGCTGTCCGACGCGACCAAGGCAGCCTGGGCAAATCCGAACGACAAGCCCATGGAAGAGTACGCCAAGAAGTAATCGGCACGAAGGTCACCTGCGCAACGCCCGCCGCCCCCGGCGGGCGTTTGTTTTCGCAAGGCGGCGCGCGTGCATGACCCCCGCACGCGCGGCGTCGGGAAATCTGGAAAGAAGGAGAGTCCCCTATGGGATCGAACTGGGATTGGCAGGTCTTCTTGCAAGACCCGGGCGGGAAGTACCCGACCTACTGGGAGTGGATGCTGTCCGCATGGGGCTGGACGGTGTCGGTGGCCCTGCTGGCGCTCATCGTCGCGCTGGTGCTGGGCTCGCTGATCGGCATCGTGCGAACGCTGCCCAACAGCCCCTGGCTGGTGCGGCTGGGCAATGCCTGGGTCGAGCTGTTCCGCAACATTCCCCTGCTGGTGCAGATCTTCCTCTGGTACCACGTGATTCCGGCGCTGATCCCGGCGATGAAGAGCGTGCCGAGCTTCGTGCTGGTGGTGCTCGCGCTGGGCTTCTTCACCTCGGCACGGATCGCCGAGCAGGTGCGCTCGGGCATCCAGGCGCTGCCCAAGGGCCAGCGCTACGCGGGCATGGCGGTGGGCTTCACCACGCCGCAGTACTACCGCTACGTGATCCTGCCGATGGCCTACCGCATCATCATCCCGCCGCTCACGAGCGAGACGATGAACATCTTCAAGAACTCGTCCGTGGCCTTCGCGGTGTCGGTGACCGAACTCACGATGTTCGCGATGCAGGCGCAGGAGGAAACCTCGCGCGGCATCGAGGTGTACCTGGCGGTCACCGCGCTCTACGTGATCTCGGCCTTCGCGATCAACCGCATCATGGCCTTCATCGAGAAGAAGACCCGCGTGCCGGGCTTCATCGTCTCGGCCAGCGGCGGCGGGGGGCACTGACATGATGAATCTCGACCTGTCCTTCTACAACTGGGAAGTCATCAGCAACTTCGTCGTCAAGGGCTTCTACTTCAGCATCATGCTGACGGTGGTGGCCACGATCGGCGGCGTGATCTTCGGCACGGTCCTGGCGCTGATGCGCCTGTCGGGCAAGAAGTGGCTCGATGCGCCCGCGGCCATCTACGTCAACGGCATGCGCAGCATTCCGCTGGTGATGGTGATCCTGTGGTTCTTCCTGCTGGTGCCGGCTTCGTTCTATGCGAGCTTCGGTTCGCTCGGCACGAACTACCGCTCCGAGATCTCGGCCGTGATCACCTTCATCGCGTTCGAGGCGGCCTACTTCAGCGAGATCATGCGCGCGGGCATCCAGTCGATCCCGCGCGGCCAGGTCTACGCGGGCCAGGCGGTCGGCATGACCTACGGCCAGAACATGCGCCTCGTGGTGCTGCCGCAGGCCTTCCGCAACATGCTGCCGGTGCTGCTCACGCAGACCATCATCCTGTTCCAGGACACCTCGCTGGTCTACGCGATCGGCGCCTACGACATGCTCAAGGGCTTCGAAACCGCGGGCAAGAACTTCGGCCGCCCGATCGAGGCCTACCTGCTCGCCGCTGTCGTCTACTTCATCATGTGCTATGCCCTTTCTTGGCTGGTCAAGCGCCTGCACAAGAAGATCGCCATCATCCGTTGATCGCGCGGCTAACCGGAGAGAAAAGAAATGTCTGAAAAAATGATCGAAATCAAGAACGTCTCGAAGTGGTACGGCCCCGTGCAGGTGCTCAACGATTGTTCGGTGAGCATCTCCAAGGGCGACGTGGTGGTGGTGTGCGGGCCCTCGGGCTCGGGCAAGTCCACCCTCATCAAGACCGTGAACGCGCTCGAGCCCTTCCAAAAGGGCGAGATCACCGTCAACGGCATTCCGCTGCACGACCCCAAGACCAACCTGCCGAAGCTGCGCTCGAAGGTGGGCATGGTGTTCCAGCACTTCGAGCTGTTCCCGCACCTGTCGGTGACCGAGAACCTCACGATCGCGCAGATCAAGGTGCTCGGCCGCTCGCCCGAAGAGGCCAAGACCCGCGGCCTCAAGATGCTCGACCGCGTGGGCCTGATGGCGCACAAGGACAAGTTCCCGGGCCAGCTCTCGGGCGGCCAGCAGCAGCGCGTGGCGATCGCCCGCGCGCTCAGCATGGACCCGATCGTGATGCTGTTCGACGAACCCACCTCGGCGCTCGACCCCGAGATGGTCGGCGAAGTGCTCGACGTGATGGTGAGCCTGGCCAAGGAAGGCATGACCATGATGGTGGTCACGCACGAAATGGGCTTCGCACGCAAGGTCGCGAGCCGCGTCATCTTCATCGACGTGGGCGGCCGCATCCTCGAGGACTGCTCGAAGGACGAGTTCTTCAACCACCCCGAGAACCGTCAGCCGCGCACCAAGGACTTCCTGGACAAGATCCTGCAGCACTGAATACGGACCGCCGGACGCGAAGGACGCGAAGGATTCGCGAAGATCGCAAAAGGGAAACCAGGTGATTCTGGTTTCCCTTTTTTATTTGTCTTTGTCCTTTTCGCGTCCTTCGCGAACCCTTCGCGTCCTCTGCGTCCGGCTGCCCGCTCCCGCCTTCAAGGCAGCCGCGCGATGTGCGCCGTCAGCAGGTCGAAGAAGCCCTGCGCATCCCCGTCCACGATCCAGTTCACGTTCGCCGCGCGCCCCAGGCTGCCGTGCCAGTCGGCCACGGTCTGCCCGAAGCCCATGCCTTCGCGGCTGTCGATCTCGACGTGGATCGCGCGCCCGCTGAACAGCGAAGGCGCGAGCAGCCAGGCGATGACGGTCGCATCGTGCACCGGCCCGCCCGGCAGGCCGTAGTGCCGCATCTCCTGCGGCGCATAGGCGTCGAGGATGTCCGCCACGATGCGCCCGGCGCGGTTGCCCAGCCCGCGCAGCCGCGCGATCCGCGCCTCGCTCGTGAGGATCCTGTGCGTCACGTCGAGCGGCAGCATCGTCACCGGCACGCCGCTGCAATGCCGAAGCACCGCCTCGGCCGCATGCGGATCGGCGAACACGTTGAACTCGGCCACCGGCGTGATGTTGCCGCCGTTGAAATGCGCACCCGCCATCAGCACCAGTTCGCGCAGCCCGCGCACGATGTCGGGCGCCTGTTCGAGCGCGAGCGCGAGGTTGGTCTGGGGGCCGAGCATCGCGAGCGTCACGCTGTGCGCGGGCGCGGCACGCAGCGTGCGGATCAGGTGGTCGACCGCGTGGCCTTCGGCGAGCGACACGGCGGGCTCGTGCACCGCCACGCCGGTGATGCCTTCCTGCCCATGGACATGGTCCGCATGGATCGCTGCGCGCCGCAACGGCCGCTCGGCGCCGGCATGCACCGGAATGCCGGGCCGGCCGCCCCATTCGCAGGCGAGGCGCGCATTGCGCGAGGTCTTGGCGAGCGGCACGTTGCCGGCCACCGTGGTCAGGGCTTCGAGCTTCAGCGCCTCGGGCGCCGCCATGGCGAACAGCAGCGCGATCACGTCGTCCGCGCCGGGGTCCGTGTCGATGATCAGGGTGTGCGGCATGGGTGCGATTGTCGCGCCCATGCCCCGGCGCACGCCTGGGAGGCGCCTACTTCTTGCGCGCCGCGATCGCCTTCTCGGCCTTCGCGACGAGGTCCGCGCCCACCGTGCCCTTCCACTTCTCGTACACCGGCCGCGTGGCCTTCACGAAGGCCTCGCGCTCGGCCGGCGTGAGCTGGGTCACGGTCACGCCCATGCCGGCGATGTCCTTGAGCACGGGCTTGTCGGCCTCGACCAGGCCCTTGCGCGCGATCTCGATCTCCTGCTTGCCGGCGTCGATCGCGGCCTGGCGCACGATGGCCTGGTCGGCCGGCGTCCACGAGGCCCAGATCTCCTTGTTGACCACGAACACCAGCGGATCGGCCACGTAGCCCCAGGTCGTCACGAACTTCTGGCCCACATTCTGCATCTTGAGCACGGTGAACAGGAACAGCGGGTTCTCCTGCCCGTCGACCGCGCCGCTCGAGAGCGCGGGCTGCGCATCGGCCCAGCTCATCTGCGTCGGGTTGGCGCCGAGCGCGGTGAACATGTCGGAGTAGATCGGCGAGCCGACCACGCGGATCTTCATGCCCTTGAGGTCCTCGGGCGACCTGATCGGCTTCTTCGAGTTGGTGATCTCGCGGAAGCCGTTCTCGCCCCAGGCAAGCGGCACCACGCCGGCCTTCTCGAGGGTCTTGAACATGTCCTTGCCCACTTCGCCCTGCGTGAGCGCGTCGATGGCCGCGTAGTCGGGCATCAGGAAGGGCATCGAGAACAGGTTGAGCTGCTTGACCTGCGGCGACCAGTTGATGGTCGAACCCACGGCCATGTCGATCACGCCCTGGCGCAGCGCGCTGAACTCGCGCGTCTGGTCGCCCTGGATCAGCGACACGCCCGGATAGAGCTTGATGTTGATGCGCCCCTGCGTGCGCTCCTTCACCAGGTCGGCCCAGATCTTCCCGGCCTGGCCCCAGGGCGTGGGCGGGCCCAGCACGAGGGACATCTTGTACTCGGCCTTGTAGGCGGCCTGCGCCATGGCGCCGGTCGAGAACAGGCCGAGGGCGGGTCGCGACGGCGGCGAGGCCGAGCAGTGTGCGGCGGAACTTCATTTGTCTAGTCTCCAGTTGTCATCAAGGATCGGACAGCCGAACGCAGAGATCGCAGAGATCACGCAGAAGTCGCAAAAGAAGAAATCAAAATTTGGTTTTTCTTTTGCGACTTCTGCGAAACCTTCGCGTCCTCTGCGTTCTGCCCCCGCATTCAATACCCGAGCTTCCTCGGCAGCCACAGCGCCAGTTCGGGGAAGGCGATCACCAGCACCATCACCACGAACATCGAGAACAGCAGCCAGCCGACCCAGCGCACCGTCTCTTCCATGCGCACCTTCGCGATGCGGCACGACACCATCAGGTTGACCGCGAGCGGCGGCGTGAACTGGCCGAGCGCGACCTTGAGCGTGAGGATCACGCCGAACCACACCGGGTCCCACTTGTAGTGCTGCACGATCGGCAGCAAGAGCGGCACGAAGATCAGGAAGATCGACACACCGTCGAGGAACATGCCGACCGTGATCAAGAGCAGGATCAGCAGCGCGAGGATGCCGTACTCGCCCAGGCCCGAATCGACGATCGCGCGCGTCACCGGATCGATCACGCCGAGCGTGGAGAGCGAATACGCGAAGATGCCCGCGAGCGACACCACGATCAGGATCACGGCCGAGAGCTCGCCCGATTCGCGCAGGATCACGAACAGGTCGCGCACCTTGATGGTCCGGTGCACGCACATGCCCACGAACAGGCCGTAGAACACCGCCACCACCGCGGCCTCCGTGGGCGTGAACCAGCCCGCGCGCATGCCGCCGAGGATCAGCACCGGCGCCGCCAGGCCCCAGCTCGCATCGCGCAGGCTCTTCCAGAATGGCGGGCGCGGCAGCGTCGATTCGAGCGCGCCCATCCTGTGCTTGCGCGCGAGCAGCACGGCCGGGATCATCAGCGCCAGGCCCGCCATCACGCCAGGCACCATGCCGGCCGCGAACAGCGCCGGCACCGAGGCGCCGGGCACCAGCACCGAATACACGATGAAGGCCACCGAGGGCGGTATCAGGATGTCGGTGGCCGCCGCGGCGCCCACCACGCTGGCAGAGAAGGGCGCCGGGTAGCCGGCGCGCGACATCGCGGCGATCATCACCGCGCCCACGGCGGCGGCGTTGGCCGGGCCCGACCCCGAGATGCCGCCGAGGAACATCGCCACCGCAATGGCGACCAGCGGCAGCATGCCGGGCCCGCGCCCGACGATCGCCACCGCGAAGTTCACCAGCCGCAGCGCCACGCCGGAGCGGTCGAAGATCGAGCCCACGAGCACGAACATCGGGATCGCGAGCAGCGGGTACTTGCCCAGGCCCGCATAGAAGTTCTGCGGCACCGCGAGCAGGCCGTACCACTGGGCGTCGGCGTTCGCGAGCGCGATGCAGGCCGCGCCCGCGAGCCCGAGCGAAGCGCCGATGGGCACGCCCACCAGCATCATCAGCAGGAAGGCGACGAAGAGCAGCGTCGCGATCACCGGGCGCCGTCCTTGCCGCCGTCGTCGCCCTCGTGCGTGCGCACGTCCTTGCGACCGCGACGGATCATCAGGCCCACGGCGCGCAGCGCGATCGCGAAGGAGACGATCGGCAGCCACATCGAATACCACCAGGCCGGCAGCCCGATGCCCGGCGTGGTCTCGTCGAAGCGCCAGTCGTCCCACACCATGCGGATGCTCAGCGCGCCGATCAGCGTGAACAGCAGCGCGATCATCAGCGCCCCGAACTGCGCGAGCCGCTTGCGCCGCGCCATCGAACCGCTCTCGGAAAAGTATTCGATGCGGATGTGCCGGTCGCGCGCCACCGCGGCCGAGCCGGCCACCAGCGCCAGCATGATCATCAGGAAGACCGAGAACTCCTCGGTCCAGGCGAAGGAGGAGTCGGTGAAGTAGCGCACCAGCACGTTGGCGAAGGTGATGAGCGCGAGCGCGCCCATGATGAGGACGGTGAGCCAGTCCTCGATGGCGAGCGGCACCTTCGTGGGCTCGTCGGCGGCTTCGATGTCGGGGGGGAGGGGGCTGGCGGCGTCCAGCACCGGGCCGGACTCGTTGGGAGTGGTCATCGAGGGGAAAGGGGGAAGCAGCGAGGGATGTTAGCCATCCATGCCCTTTCCTTCATCGGGGTTTTCCTAAGCTGCGGCCCCCTCCGCGCCCCCCGGGGACGCTATTCGAGCTTCGCGCCCGACTCCTTGATCAGCCGCTCCCACACCGGGCTCTCCTTCCTGTAGACCGCGGAAAAGGCCTCGGGCGAGCTCTCCTTGAGGTCGAAGCCCATGGCCGCCACGCGCTGCTGCACATCGGGCTGGCGCGTGGCCTTGCCGACTTCCTCGGCGATACGCGCGACGATCGGCTTGGGCGTGCCGGCGGGCATCGCGATCGCGAGCCAGCCGGTCACGCGGTAGGCCTCGTCGTCCAGGCCCTGTTCGGCCAGCGTGGGCACGTTGGGGAGCGTCGCCATGCGGCGCTCGCCGCTCACGCCGACGGCCCTGAGCTTGCCGGCCTCGATGTGGGGCTTGGCCACGAGCGCGCTCGCGAAGGCCATCTGGATCTGGCCGCCGATCAGGTCCTGCAGCATCGGCGACTCGCCCTTGTAGGCCACGTGGTTCATCTCGGCCTTCTGCGACAGGCTCATGTGCGCGCCGGCCAGGTGCGGATAGGCGCCCACGCCGTAGGAGCCGTAGGCCACCTTGCCCTTGTTGGCGGCCACGTACTTCAGCAGCTCGGGCGCGGTCTTCACGGGCACGCTTGGATGCACCACCAGCACCAGCGGCGCGGTGGCGATCTGGTAGACCAGCGTGAGGTCGCGCTGCGTGTCGTAGGGCAGCTTGGTGTAGAGGAACTGGTTCGTGAGCAGCGAGTTGCTGAGCGCCAGCACCAGCGTGTAGCCGTCGGGCGGGGCCTTGGCGACGGCGTCGGTGCCGATGATGCCGGCCGCGCCGGGCTTGTTGTCGACGATGACCGGCTGGCCGAGGCCCGCGGCCATCTTCTCGCCGATCACGCGCGCGAGCACGTCGGTCGCGCCGCCGGCGGCGAAGGGCACGACCATGCGGATCGGCTTGCTCGGGTAGGTCTGGGCCCAGGCGCCCGTGGCCGCGAGCAGGAGCGCGGCGGCGGTGGCGCGCTGGAAGGCGCGGCGGGGGATGGCGGGGGTCTTCATGTCGTCGATGTCTCCGATGGTGGTTCTTGTCAGGCGGTGTGCACCCGCGTCTTGAAAGGCAGCGGCGCGAGGGCGGCTTCGATGCGCTGCTGCAGCGTGGCCGCGTGCGCGCCCGCGGCCGCGGGGTCGATGCGCACCTCGACCAGGCGCTCGCCCTCGGTCCGCACCTGCGGCAGCGCGGCCGCCTCGATGCCGAGTTCGGCGCCCAGCTGCGCGACCGTGGCCGCCACCACCCGGCTCGCGGCCATGGCGCGCAGTTCGGGCTTGTAGATCTTGCCGACGTTGGTCATCGGCATGGTGTCGATGACGAACACCGAGCGCGGCTTCGCGGGCGCCTCGTCCACGCGCGCGGCGGTGAAGGCCAGCAGCTCCTCTTCGGTGGCCGAGGCGCCGGGCACCAGCGTCGCGAAGACCACCGGCAGCTCGCCCGCATAGGCGTCGGGCGCGCCCACGGCGGCGCAGAGCTGCACGGCCGGGTGCGCGCCGATCGCATCCTCGATGACCTTGGGGTCGATGTTGTGGCCGCTGCGGATGATCAGGTCCTTCGAGCGGCCGCTGAGGTTGAGCCGGCCCTCGGCGTCGATCCAGCCCAGGTCGCCGGTCGCGAGCCAGCCGTCGGCGGTGAAGGCCTTCGCGTTGTCGGCCGGATCGACGAAGCCCGAGAAGAGATTGGGTGACTTGAAAAGCACCATGCCCTGCTCGCCGGGCGGCAGTTCGCGGTCGCTGGCGTTGCCGTTCTCGTCGAGCGCGACGATGCGCATCTGCATGTAGGGCAGCGGAAAGCCCACGCAGCCAGCGGGCCCGTCCACGCCCGGCGGCGTGATGGTCGAGATGCCGGCCATCTCGGTCATGCCCAGGCTCTCGTGCACATGCAGGCCGAACAGGCGCTCGAAGCGCGCCGCGAGCTCGGGCGAGAGCACCGCCGCACCGGTGCGGCAGTAGCTGATCGAGGAGATGTCGGCGCCGTCCAGCGGCACGTTGGCCAGCGCCGCGAGCACCGTGGGTACGGCTGAGAGCGAGGTCGGCCGGTACTTCTGGACCAGCTTCCAGTAGTTGGCGAGCACCTCCTTGTTGCGCAGCAGCGAGGTGGTGGGAATGATCACCTCGACCCCGGCCGACAGCGAGGCCAGCGAGGCCGGCAGCACGCCCGCCACATGGAACAGCGGATAGCCGTTGATCGAGATGCCGTTCTCGTTCATGCCCGCGACCTGCACGCTGGCCCAGGCCGTGAACACCTGCGCGCCGTGGCTGTGGCGCGCGAGCTTGGGCGCGCCGGTGGTGCCGCCGGTGTGGAAGTAGGCCGCGATGTCGGCGGGCGCGATGTCGCGTCCGCTCACGAGGCGGTCCGAAGGCTGCGCCGCGCGCAGCGCATCGAAGTCGGCCACGCCCTCGGGCAGGGCGCCCGCCGCGCCGGGCGCTTCGTCGTGCGGCGCCACGCGCAGCACCGTGGTCAACGTGGGCACCTGGCCGCGCAGCCGCATCGCCTTCGACCACATGCCCGATTCGGCATCGGAGCCGTAGGCGATCAGCACCTTGGCGCGGCCGGCGGTCATCAGTGCCACCAGCTTCTCGTCGGTCAGAAGCGGATTGAGCGGCTGCACGATGCCGGCCGCCTCGCCGCCCCAGAGCGCGAGGTGGTATTCGAGGCAACCCGGCAGCAGCACGGCGACCGCGTCCTGCGGCCCCACGCCGAGCGCATGCAGCAGGTTCGCGGTCTGGTGGATGCGCGCGAGCAGCTCGGCATACGACCAGCGGATCGGTTCGTCGGCCGGGTTGCCGGTGCGCAGGAAGGTCAGCGCGTTCTTGGCGCCGAAGGCATGGCCCGCGTTGCGGAAGATCTCGTAGGTGCTGCGCACCGTGAGCGCCTCTTCGAGCGGCGTCTGCTCGAGCCGGCGGATGTCCGCCAGGCTGCGCACCGGGAACGCGGGGCGGAACGGTGCGCCGACCGGGCGCGGGTAGGCGTGGTCGATGGCCTTGTCTGCTGCTGCCATGGCTTGTCTCCTTGCGGCCGCACGGCCGCGCTGTTTCTTCTGGTGCCGCGGCCGGTTACTGGGCGGTGATCTTGTTGTCGCGGATCACCTTGCCCCAGCGATCGTAGTCCTGGCGCATGCGCTGGCCGGTCTGCTCGGGCGTGGCGTAGGCCGCGAACGAGCCCACGCCTTCGAGCTTCTCCTGCACTTCCTTGTCGGCGAGCGCGGTCTTGAGTTCGGCGCTCACGCGGTCGACCACGTCCTTCGGCGTGCCGGCCGGCGCCAGCAGGCCGCCCCACGAGGTGGCGTCGAAGCCCGGGAAGCCCTGCTCGGCCACGGTCTTCACCTCGGGCAGCAGGCGCAGCCGCGTGCCGGAGCCGACCGCGATCGGGCGCAGCGTGCCCGAGCGGATGTGCGGCGTCACGGCCACGAGGTCGGAGAACATCGCCGGCACCTGGCCGCCGATCAGGTCGGTCACGGCGGGCGCGCTGCCGCGGTAGGGCACGTGCTGCATCTCGAACTTGCCGATGTTCTTGAGCTGCTCGGTCGTCAAGTGGCCGAAGCTGCCGGCGCCCGCGGTCGTGTAGTTGAGCTTGCCGCCCTCGGCCTTGGCCTTGGCGATCAGGCCCTGCAGGCTGGTGACTTCCGGCAGCGACTTCGGATTGACCACCATCACGATCGGCAGGTCGTAGACCGTGCCCACGGGCGTGAAGCTCTTGAAGATGTCGTAGGGCGTCTGGCCGTAGAGGTGGGCCGCCAGCAGCGTGGGCGTGGCGAGCATCACGAAGGTGTAGCCGTCGGGTGCGGCCTTGGCCGCGAAGGCCGCGCCGATGGTGCCCGAGGCGCCGCTGCGGTTGTCGATCAGGATGTTCTGCTTCAGGCCCTGCGACATCTTCTGCGCCACGATGCGCGTCGCCACGTCGGTCGGGCCGCCGGGCGGGAAGGGCACGACGAAGGTGATGGGCTTGGCGGGCCAGGCCTGCGCGAGGGCGCTGCCGGCGGTCAGCGCAAGGGCGGCGGCGAGCAGCGCGCGGCGTGCGGGATGGCGGAGGGAACGGAAAGAGGAAGAGGAGAGAGCCATGGACTGCTGTTTCAGGGGATCAGGGATGCACGGGAGCGCGGCGTGCGCGGTTCAGATCACGCCGCCGGACTTGAGCGCGGCCAGCTTGTCTTCCGACAGGCCGAGCAGGGACTGGAGCACGTCGCGCGTGCCTTCGCCCAAGGTGGGCGGCGCGCTGCGCACCGGCAGGCGCTCGCCGTCGAAGCGGTAGGGCGGCGCGAGCACGTCGACCTCGCCGGCCACCGGATGGGGCTGGCGCGTGACCAGCCCGGCCTCGGTCGCGCGCTTCGAGCGCAGCGCCTCGAGCAGGCCCAGCACCTCGCCGCAGGGAATGCCCGCCGCCGTGAGCTTCTCGAGCAGCAGCGCGCGCGGGCGCTTCGCGAGTTCGGCATGCAGTTCGGGCAAGAGCACCGCGCGATTGGCCGAACGCAGGATGTTGGTCTTGAAGCGCTCGTCGGCCGCGAGGTCGGGCCGCTCGATCACCTCGGTGCAGAAGCGCGCGAACTGCGCGTTGTTGCCCACCGTGATGACCAGCGGGCCGTCGGCCGCGTCGAACACGCCGTAGGGCACGATCGAGGGATGCGAGTTGCCGTAGCGCGGCGGGTCCTCGCCCGCGAGCAGCGCCTCGAGGCCGTAATAGGCCGTGATCATCAGGCCGCAGTCGAACAGCGCCATCTCGACATGGCGGCCCTTGCCCGTGCGCTCGCGCTGGTAGAGCGCCGCGAGCACGGCCTGCGCCGAGTACATGCCGGTGAACAGGTCCACCGCCGCCACGCCGAACTTCAGCGGCGCCTGGTCGGCTTCGCCGTTGATCGCCATCAGCCCGGCCTCGCCCTGTACCACGAGGTCGTAGCCGGGCCGCGCGGCCTCGGGGCCGGTGCGGTCGTAGCCCGAGATCGAGCAGTAGATCAGGCGCGGGTTCTCCTGGCTCAGCTGCGCATAGCCGAGGCCCAGCTTGTCGATGCCGCCGTACTTGAAGTTCTGCAGCACCACGTCGCACTGCTTCGCGAGGTCGCGCGCGATCTGCTGGCCCTCGGGCGTCTGCAGGTCGAGCGTGACCGAGCGCTTGTTGCGGTTCACGCTGTTGAAGTAGGCGGTCTCGGTCTGGCCGACGCGCAGACCCCAGTCGCGCGTGTCGTCGCCGCGGCCCGGATGCTCGACCTTGATGACCTCGGCGCCCATGTCGGCCAGCACCATGCCGCACCAGGGGCCGGCCAGGATGCGGGAGAGGTCGAGCACGCGCACGCCGGCGAGCGGCAGCGATGAATTCAGTGAGGAAGGCATGGCGAGGAAGACTTTGGGAAAACGGAAAAGCCCCGCAGGGCGTGCGGGGCGTGGATCTGGGATGCCGGCCGCCGTGTCAGGCCGCGCCCTTCGGCGCGCGCCGCAACGCGACGAAGTCGGCGCGGCGCTTGCCGAGGAAGGCGCCGATGCCCTCGGCCGCCTCGACATCGCCCTGCGACTCGACCATCGACACGGCTTCCGCGTCGAGCTGCTGCTCGAGCGTGGCATGGTGCGCCTGGCGGCACAGCGACTTGATGCGCGCCATCGCGCGCTGCGGACCGGTCGCGACCTGGGCCGCGAGCGCCACCGCCTCGGCGAGCGCCTGGCCCTTGTCGGTCAGGCGGTTGACCGCGCCGAGCTGGTTGAGCCGCTCGGCCGTCACGCGGTCGCCGGTCAGGCAGAGCTCGGTCAGCACCTGGCGCGAGACGAACTCGGCCAGGAACGCGGTCGCGCCGCCGTCGGGCGTGAGCCCGACCTTGACGTAGGCCACGGTGAAGAAGGCATCGCGCGCCGAGACCAGCATGTCGCAGGCCAGCGCCATCGACAGGCCCGCGCCCGCGGCGCCGCCCTCGACGGCCGCGATCACCGGCTTGCCGCAGTCGCGCAGCGCGCGGATCAGGTTGTTGAGCCCTTCGAGGATCTGGCGCCGTTCGGCCATCGGCAGTTCGCGCCGCTTGGCGAGCAGGTTCAGGTCGCCGCCCGAGCAGAAGAAGTCGCCCGCGCCGGTGAACACGATCGCGCCGACCTCGGGGTCGCGCTCCGCGTCGGCCAACGCGGCCGAGAGTTCCGCGTAGAGCGTGGGCGTGATCGCGTTGCGCGCGCCCGGGTTGCTGTTGGTCAGGATGCGCACAGCGCCTTCCTGGCTCACGAGAACGGTCTTGTTGCCTTCGCTCATGCTGCGATCTCCTTGCCGAGTTGGATGTAGCGCTGCAGATGATGATCCTCGTCGCCGAGCTGGTGGTCGATCATCACGAGCCGCTTGGCGTAATGCGGCAGCGGCAGCTCCCAGGTCATGCCGATGCCGCCGTGCATCTGGATGCTTTCTTCCGCCACCAGCGCGCCGATGCGACCGATGCTGAACTTGGCGGCCGAGAGCGCGCGTTCGCGCGCCACGCGGTCGTTGCCGTCGATGGCGGCCGCGGCGTTGATGACCGCCGAGCGGGCCTGCTCGATCTCGAGCAGCAGGTCGGCCATGCGGTGCTGCAGCGCCTGGAAGCTGCCGATCAGCAGGCCGAACTGCTTGCGCGTGCGCAGGTAGTCGAGCGTCGCGGCCTTGGCCGCTTCCATCGCACCGAGCGCCTCGGCGCAGAGCGCGAGCACGCCGCGGCCGATCGCGCGTTCGAGCACTGTGTGGCCTTCGCCCGCGCTGCCGAGCAGCGCCTCGGCGCCGAGCTTCACGCCCTCGAACGAGAGCTCGGCCACGCGGCCGCCGTCGATCGACGGGCAGCCGCGCACCGTGAGGCCGGCGGTCTTCGCGGGCACCAGGAAGAGCGAGATGCCGGCCGCGTCGTCCACGCCGCCCGCGCAGCGCGCCGAGACCAGGAACAGGTCGGCCTGCTCGCCCTGCGGCACCACGGCTTTGGCGCCGTTCAGAACCCAGCCGTCGCCGCTGCGTTCCGCCCAGGTCTGCACGCGGGTGCGCTCGTAGTGCGTGTCGGCCTCGTCGTGCGCGAAGGCCGCGACGATCTCGCCGTTGATGATCGCGCCGAGCTTCTGCTTCTGGGCCTCGCTGCCGGCGGTGCTGATCGCCTCGCCGACCATGACCGCGCCGAGCAGCGGCTCGACCACCAGGCCGCGGCCCAGCGCCTCGAAGACCACGGCGATGTCGAAGCCGCTGCCGCCGAAGCCGCCGTCGGCCTCGCTGAACAGCGCGCCGATCACGCCGAGCTCGGCGAACTGGCGGAAGATCTCCTGGCTGAAGCCGTGCGCCGACTTGGCGATGCGGTCGCGCGCATCGAAGGCGTACTGCTCGGCGATGAAACGGTTCAGGCTGTCGGCGAGCATGCGCCGGTCTTCGGTGTGTTCGAAGTTCATGGCATCTCTCCTTACAGGCCCAGGATCATCTTGGAGATGATGTTCTTCTGGATTTCATTGGAGCCGCCGAAGATCGACAGCTTGCGGTTGTTGAAGTAGCGCGAGGCCGCGGCCGAGGCGTAGTCGGGCCCGAAGGTCTCGCCGTCGTAGCCGTCCTTGAGCGCTTCCGCGACGAAGGGCCGCCCGTAGACGCCCATCGCGCGCCGCGCGAGCGAGGAGATCTCCTGGCGGATCTCGGTGCCGCGAATCTTGAGCATCGAGCTTTCCGCGCCCGGCACGCCACCGCCCGCCACGGCCGCGATCACGCGCAGGTTGGTGGTCTTCATGTTCTCGAGGTCGATCTCCACGCGCGCCATGCGCGCCGCGAAGGCCGGGTCTTCCGCCAGCGGCTTGCCGTTCTTCATGCGCTTCGCCGCGATGCCCTTCAACTGCTCGAGCGCCGCCACCGAGAAGCCCACGCCCGCGATGTTGGTGCGCTCGTAGGTCAGCAGGTACTTGGCGCAGGTCCAGCCCTTGTTCTCCTCGCCCACGAGGTTCTCGGCCGGCACGCGCACGTCGGAGAAGAACACCTCGTTCACTTCATGCTCGCCGTCGAGCGTGATGATCGGACGCACTTCCACGCCGGGCGAGTTCATGTCGATCAGCAGGAAGCTGATGCCCTCCTGCTTCTTCGCCTCGCGGTTGGTGCGCACCAGGCAGAAGATCATGTTGGCGTGCTGGCCCAGCGTGGTCCAGGTCTTCTGGCCGTTGACGATGAAGTGGTCGCCCTGGGCATCGATGCCGCGCACGGCCAAGGTCTTGACGGCCGCGAGGTCGGAGCCCGCGCCGGGTTCCGAATAGCCCTGGCACCACCAGTCGTCGCCGTTGAGGATGCGCGGCAGCCAGTATTTCTTCTGCGCCTCGTTGCCGTACTTGATGAGCACCGGGCCGAGCATGTTCACGCCGAAGGGCACGATGCGCGGCGCGAAGGCGAGCGCGCATTCGTTCTCGAAGATGAACTTCTCGACCGCGGTCCAGCCCGGTCCGCCGTACTGTTCGGGCCAGTGGTTGGCGAGCCAGCCGCGCGCATTGAGAATCGCGTGCCACTCGGCCATGTCGGCCTTCTCGAGGATCTTGCCGCTCTTGACCTTGTCGGAAAGGCGCGCGGGCAGCTTGTCGGCGAGGAAGGCGCGCACTTCGGCGCGGAAGGCTTCCTCTTCGGGGGTGAAGTTCAGGTCCATGAATTCTCGGTCTCAGTAAATCTCGAACAGGCCCGCCGCACCCATACCGCCCGCGATGCACATCGTGACCACCGCGTACTTCGCACCGCGGCGCTTGCCCTCGATCAGCACGTGGCCTGCGAGCCGCGCACCGGTCATGCCGAAGGGATGGCCGATCGAGATCGCGCCGCCGTTCACGTTGAGCAGTTCCGACGGAATGCCCAGCCGGTCCTGGCAGTAGATCGACTGCGAGGCGAAGGCTTCGTTGAGTTCCCACAGGCCGATGTCCTGCACCTTGAGGCCATGGCGCGCGAGCAGCTTGGGCACCGCGAACACCGGGCCGATGCCCATCTCGTCGGGCTCGCAGCCCGCCACCGCAAGGCCGCGGAAGGCGCCGAGCGGCCTGATGTTGGCGCGTTCGGCTTCCTTCGCTTCCATCAGCACGCAGGCCGAGGCGCCGTCCGAGAGCTGCGAGGCATTGCCCGCGGTGATGAACTTGTCCTCGCCCATCACGGGCTTGAGCTTGGCCAGCGCCTCGTAGGTGGTGCCGCGGCGGTTGCAGTTGTCCTCGGTGGCCGTGACCTCGCGGTGGCTGACTTCCTTCGTCTCCTTGTCGGTCACCGCCATCGTGGTGGTGCAGGGCACGATCTCGTCCTTGTAGCGGCCCGCGAGCTGGGCTTCCTCGGTGCGGCGCTGGCTCTCGACCGAGAAGCGGTCCTGCGCCTCGCGGCTGATGCCGTAGCGCTGGGCCACGATGTCGGCGGTCTCGATCATCGCCATGTAGAGCGCGGGCTTGTGCTCCACGATCCACGGGTCCATGCCGCTGTCGCCCGCATCGGTGGCGCTGCGGCTGCGGATCTGCGAGATGCTCTCGACGCCGCCCGCGATCATGGCCGGCGCGCCGTCCACCACGATGCGGCCCGCGGCCATCGCGATCGCCTGCAGGCCCGAGGCGCAGAAGCGGTTGACCGTGGTGCCCGCGATCGAGATCGGCAGGCCCGCGCGGATGATCGCCTGGCGCGCGATGTTGCGGCCGGTGGTGCCCTCGGGGTAGCCGCAGCCGAGGATCGCGTCCTCGATCTGCGCCGGGTCGAGGCCGGAGCGCTCGACCGCCGCCTTCACGGCGAAGGCCGCGAGCGTGGGCCCGGGCGTGATGTTGAATTCGCCGCGGTGCGCCTTGGTCAGCGGCGTGCGGGCGGTGGAAACGATGACGGCTTCGCGCATGGGAATGGCTCCTGGTGGACGGGGGCGCCGGTTACCCGGCTTGGTTGAGGCTCGCGAAGTCGGCGCCGCGCTCGACCAGTTCGACGAGCAGCGGCGAGGGCTGCCAGAACAGCGGGTCTTCCTTCGCGAATTCGCGGATGTCGGCCAGCACCTTCGCGAGGCCGACCGTGTCGGCGTACTTCATCGGGCCGCCGCGGTGGCGCGGGAAGCCGTAGCCGTAGAGGAAGGTCACGTCCACGTCGAGCGGACGCAGCGCGATGCCCTGGTGCACCACGTTGGCGCCCTCGTTGATCATCGCGGCCATGTAGCGGCGCATGATCTCGTCCTCGGTGAAGGCGCGCGGCGTGATGCCGGCGCGCCGGCGCTCGGCGTCGATGATCGCGAGCACCTCGGGATCGGGCTGGCCGGTGCGCGCGCCTTCGGGATAGAGGTAGTAGCCGCGGCCCGTCTTCTGGCCGAACCAGCCGCGCTCGCAGATGCGGTCGGCGATCTGCACGTAACGCGCCTTCGGGTCGCGCGTGGCGGCCTTGCGCTTGCGCGTGGCCCAGCCGATGTCGCCACCGGCGAGGTCCGACACCTGGAACGGGCCCATCGGGTAGCCGAAGTTGCGCACCGCTTCGTCGATCTGATAGGGCGAGGCGCCGTCCTCCATCATGTGGTCGGCGGCCTGGCGGTAGACCGCGAGGATGCGATTGCCGATGAAGCCGTCGCACACGCCGGCGCGCACCGGCACCTTCCTGAGCTTCTTCGCGAGCTCGAAGCCGGTGGCGACCACGTCGGCGCTGACCTTCGCGGGCACCACGATCTCGAGCAGCTTCATGATGTTGGCCGGCGAGAAGAAGTGCAGGCCCACCACGTCCTGCGGCCGCGAGATGCTGGCCGCGATCTCGTCGATGTCGAGGTACGAGGTGTTGGTGGCGAGCACCGCGCCCGGCTTGCAGACGCGGTCGAGCTCGGCGAACACCGCCTTCTTCACCGCCATGTCCTCGAACACGGCCTCGACCACGATGTCGGCCTTCGCGAGCGCGTCGTAGGCGGTCGAGCCCGTGAAGCGCGCCATCACGGCGGCCTTGGCTTCTTCCGTCATGCGGCCCTTCTTGACCAGGCCGTCGTAGACCTTCTCGACGTTGGCGCGCCCGCGTGCGAGCTGCGTGTCGTCGCGCTCGATCATGGTCACGGGCAGGCCGGCGTCGAGCATCGCCACCGCGATGCCCGCGCCCATGGTGCCGCCGCCGACGATGCCGGCCGATTCGAGCGCACGCGGCTTCGCGGCCTTGGTCTCTGGCGCCTTCAGCACTTCGCGTTCGGCGAAGAAGGCATGGATCAGGCCCGCGCGCTGCGGGCTGTCGATGCACTGCAGGAACAACTTGCGCTCCAGCGCCATGCCTTCGTCGAAGGGCAGCGTGAGCGCGGCCTCGACCGCCTCGATGATCTTCATCGGCGAGAACAGGCCGCGGCTCTTCTTCGCGGTCTCGGCGCGCGCGGCTTCGAGCGCGGCGCGCGCCGCGTCCTTGTCGGCCAGGCCCGCGGCCTCGCGCGTGCGGCGCACCGGCGCGTGGGCGGCGATCAGCTCGTTCGCGTAGGCCAGGCCTTCGGCGCGGGCATCGGCCTCCTGGCCGAGCCGGTCGACCAGGCCAAGCGAGAGCGCTTCCTTCGCGCCCGCGTGGCGGCCGCTCAGCATCAGTTCGAGCGCGGGCTTCACGCCGATCAGGCGCGGCGCGCGCTGCGTGCCGCCGGAGCCCGGCAGCAGGCCCAGCGCCACTTCGGGAAGGCCCAGCTTGGCGCTGGGCGCGGCGAGGCGGTAGTGCGCCGAGAGCGCCACTTCCAGCCCGCCGCCGAGCGCGGCGCCGTGGATCGCGGCGACCACGGGCTTGCTGCAGTTCTCGATCTTCAGGCAGGCCTCGGGCAGCGAGGGCGGCTGCGGCGCCTGGCCGAATTCGCGGATGTCGGCGCCCGCGATGAAGTTGCGGCCCGCGCCGACGATCAGCACCGCCTTCGCATCGGCATCGGCCTCGACGGCCTCGATCGCGGCCACGAGGCCGCGGCGCACGTCCACGCCCAGCGCGTTGACGGGCGGGTTGTCGATGGTGACGACGAACACCCCGCCTTCGCGCGCGAAGCTGACGGGACCGGAAGACGTGGAGGGGCTGGAGGAAGTGCTGGCCATGTGCTTTGTCTCTCGCGTTGGAGGCCCTGCAATTGCGCGAGGGCCTGAGGCTCTGGGGTGAACCCCGCATTCTTGGCCGGGTGCCGGCCTTTGACAATTGCATAAGGCGTTGACAGACTGTCAAAGAACTTTTGACAGAATCCCCGCCATGGACCTCCAATCGCTGTCCCTGCTGGTGGAAATCATCGATGCGGGCAACCTCAGCGCCGCCGCGCGCCGGCTCAAGATGAGCCGCGCCAACGTCAGCTACCACCTGAACCAGCTGGAGCGCTCGGTGGGCGCGCAGCTCGTGCGCCGCACCACGCGCCGCGCCGAGCCGACCGAGATCGGCCTGCGCCTCTACCAGCACGGCGTCGCGATCCAGGGCGAGCTGCTGGCCGCGCGCGAGTCGGTCACCACGCTGGGCGAAGGCCTGCAGGGCCGCGTGCGGCTCAGCGTGCCGAGCGGCTATGGCCAGCTCGTGATGGCCGACTGGCTGATCGACTTCAAGCGCCGGTATCCGGGCATCGTGCTCGACGTGGTGTTCGAGAACCGCATCGAGGACCTGCTGCGCGACGAGGTCGACATCGCGATCCGCGTGATGCCCGAGCCGCCGCAGAACCTCGTGGCGCGCGAACTCGGCCCGGTGCGCTACGTAGCCTGCGCATCGCGCGACTATGCCGCGCGGCATCCGCTGCCGACGCAGCTCGACGGGCTGCAGGGCGCGCCCGTGGTCACGGCCGCGGTCATCGGGCGGCAGCTGCGCGTGTCGGCCTACCAGGGCGAGACCCGGCGCGAGGTGATCCTGGAGCCGACGCTCATTTCGGAGAACTTCCTGTTCCTGCGCCAGGCCATCCTCGCGGGCCTGGGCATCGGCCTCGTGCCCGACTACGTGGTCAACGACGACGTGCGCCGCGGCGAGGTGCTGACCACGCTCGACGACTGGCGCCTGTCGATCTTCGGCACCCAGATGTTCATGCTCTACATGCCGAACCGCCAGCACACGCGCGCGATCCGCACCTTCATCGACTTCATCCTCGAGCGGGTGC
This sequence comes from Variovorax sp. TBS-050B, assembly GCF_029893635.1. Classification (NCBI taxonomy): domain Bacteria; kingdom Pseudomonadati; phylum Pseudomonadota; class Betaproteobacteria; order Burkholderiales; family Comamonadaceae; genus Variovorax; species Variovorax sp. TBS-050B. The sequence goes on from NZ_JARXYR010000002.1 coordinate 2,194,135, forward strand.
GCGCGCCGGGCGCGGCCGCCGAATCGAACTAGCGCGCGGCCCGCGGCTCAGGCGCTGCGCAACGCGCGCCCCGGGGCGTGCTCGGCGGCCGGCGCATCGAGCGGGCCCAGCCGCCGCATCTTGTCGTAGAGCGTCTTGCGCGGCAGCCCGAGCCGCTCGGCCGCCGCGGCCGCGCTGCCGCCGCAGGCCTCGAGCGCCTCCTGGATCAGGTAGCGCTCGAACTGCGCCATCTGCTCGTCGAGCGGGCGCGAGGCGCCTTCCGCGGTGCGCTGCACGCCCTCGTCGCCGTCCCACAGGCCGATCACGAAGCGGTCGGCGATGTTGCGCAGCTCGCGCACGTTGCCGGGCCAGGCATGCGCCATCAGCGCCTGCAGATGGCGCGGCGTGACGGCGGGCAGCGCGCGCTCGTGGCGCAGCGCGGCCTGCATCGCGAAGTGGGTGAACAGCAGCGGGATGTCCTCGCGCCGGTCGCGCAATGGCGGCAGGCGCAGCACCACTACGCTGAGGCGGTAGTAGAGGTCGTCGCGGAACTTCTTCTCGCGCGCGGCTTCGAGCAGGTCGGCCTTGGTGGCGGCGACCACGCGGCTGTCCATCGGCCGCAGCTCGTTGGAGCCCAGGCGTTCGTACTGGCGCTCCTGCAGCGCGCGCAGCATCTTGACCTGCAGGTTCATCGGCATGGTCTCGATCTCGTCGAGGAACAGGGTGCCGCCGCGCGCATGCTCGATCTTGCCGATGCGGCGCTTGGCCGCGCCGGTGAAGGCGCCGGCCTCGTGGCCGAACATCTCGCTCTCGAACAGCGCCTCGGGCATGCCGCCGCAGTTGATGGCCGCGAACTGGCCCTCGCGCCGGCGGCCGTGGTCGTGCAGGCAGCGCGCGACCAGCTCCTTGCCGGTGCCGGTCTCGCCGAGGATCAGCACGTCGGCGTCGGTGGTCGCGACGTCGAGCACCAGCCGGCGCAGCCGCTGCATCGCCGACGAGCGGCCGATCAGCTTGGCCTCGATCGAGTCGTAGCTCGCGAGCTTGCGGCGCAGCAGGTCGACCTCGAGGCAGAGCGCGCGCTTGTCGAGCGCACGCTGCACCACCTCGGCCAGTTCCTCGGGCGAGAACGGCTTCTCGATGAAGTCGTAGGCGCCCAGGCGCATGGCCTGTACCGCCATCGTGATGTCGCCGTGGCCGGTGACGAGGATCACCGGCAGCGTGGCGTCGATCGCGAGCGCCTGCGACAGTAGCGCGAGGCCGTCCATGCCCGGCAGCTTGACGTCGGTGACCAGCACGCCCGCAAAGCCCGGCGCGAGCCGCGGCATCACCTGCTCGGCCGAGCCGAAGCCCGACACGCGCAGGCCCGCGAGCTGCAGCGCCTGCGTGCTGCCCATGCGCACCGCGGGGTCGTCCTCGACGAACAGCACTTCGAGCTCTTGGGTTTCAGCCATGGGGGATTGCTCCGCGCGGTCCGTTGCGCAAGGTGACGATGAAGGCGGCGCCGCCGAGCTCGCTCTCGCCCGCGCGCAGCAGGCCGCCGAAGTCGCGCACGATGCCGGCCGAGATCGCGAGGCCGAGGCCGAGCCCGAGGCCCTGCTCCTTGGTGGTGAAGAAGGGCTCGAAGAGGCGCGGCATCACCTCGGGCGCGATGCCGCCGCCGTTGTCGTGCACCTCGATCAGCGTGCCCTCGGGCGTGCGGCGCGCCACGATGCGCACCCGGCGCACGGCCGCGCCGCCGGCGGCGGTGGCGTCGAAGGCATTGGCGAGCAGGTTGACGAGCACCTGCTCCAGCCGGTTGCTCTCGCACAGCGCATAGAGATGCGGCTCGATCGCCTGCTCGAGCTGGATGCGCTCCTGGCGGATGCGCTGGTCGAGCAGGAAGAGCGGCGTCGGCGATCACGTCGGCCAGCGCGACCGAGCGCAGCGACACCGCCGAGCGGCGCGCGAACTTCTTGAGCTGCGCGGTGATCTGGCCCATGCGGTCGGTCAATTGGCAGATGGTGCGCAGGTTCAGGTCGACCTGCTCGAAGGCGCCGCGCTCGAGGAACACCACCGCGTTGGCCGACAGCGTGCGCAGCGCGGTCAGCGGCTGGTTGAGCTCGTGCGTGATGCCGGCCGACATCTGGCCGAGCACCGCCATCTTGCCGGTCTGCACCAGGTCGTCGAGCGTGTTCTTGAGGATCTCCTCGGCGCGCTTGCGCTCGGCGATCTCGGTCTGCAAGTGGTGGTTGGCTTCGCTCAGCGCCTCGGTGCGCAACTGCACCTTGTGCTCGAGTTCGTCGTAGGCGCCCTGCAGCGCCTCGCGCGCCGCGAGCCGCTGGTGCACGATGCGGCGGCGCTGCTGCAGGTACAGCACCAGCAGCGTGAGGAAGACCAGCGCGAACACGGTGGCCACGGCGCTGGTGCGCGCGAGCGCATGCACCGGCTTCATGTCCGACAGCATGATGAGCTTCCAGTCGGTGCCGTCCACCGGCCGGCTGTCGAGCAGGTAGTCGGGGCCGAAGGGTTCGCCCGCCGCTTGGCGCAGCGCCTCGCCCGCGCTGAGCTGTACCACGGTGCCGTCGCCGCCCGACAGCGGCTTGTGCTCGCGCATGTCGATCGGGGTGAGCGCGCCGGCCTCGGTGTACTGCCGCGTCTGCGCGAGCTGCTGCAGCGTCTCGCTCGACAGCGGACGCAGCGCGCGGAACTTCCAGCCCGGGTCGGACGAGAGGAACACCACGCCGTTGCCGTCCACCGCGAGCACCTTGTCGGCCGAATGCGACCAGGTGGCGTCGAGCTTGTCGAGGTTGACCTTCACGGTCGCCACGCCGAGCTGACGCGCGCCGTCCTGGATGCCGTAGGAGAAGTAGTAGCCGGGTTCGCGGCTCACGGTGCCGATGCCGTAGAAGCGCCCGGGCACGCCGCGCAGCGCGTCCTGGAAGTAGGGCCGGTACGAGAAGTTCATCGCCACGAAGCTGCCGGCCTGGTTCCAGTTGCTCGCGGCCAGCGTGAGGCCCGCGGCGTCCATCACGTACAGGGCCGAGGCCTGCGCATGGGCGTTGACGGTCTCGAGGTAGACATTGGCGTTGAACTGCAGGCTGCTGTCCGCGGGGCTGCGCAGCAGGTCCAGCACGTCGGGGCTCAGCGACAGCACCTGCGGCAGGTACTCGTAGCGGCTCAGTTCGCTGCGCAGGCTGGTCGAGTAGATGTCGAGACGGTGCAGCGTGCCCTGCTGCAGCGAGCGGATGCCCGCGCGCTCGCCCACCAGGTAGGCGAGCGCGCCGCCGGCGCCGATCAGGCACAGCCACACGCCGACGGCGGCCCAGCGGCGCCAGCGCGAGAGCTGCGCCGTGCCCGCGGCCGGCGCATCGCCGCCGTGCAGGCGCGCGAGCACCGCCTGGTCGCGCAGGTCGCCCGGCGTGCCCGCGAAGCCGGGCCGGTAGGGCGCGAAGAGCTTCAGCATGGCGCGGCCTGCCCTGAGGAGCCATGGCACGGGATCGGGAATCGGCGGTCTGCCGGTGGTCTGCATGGGAGGGTCCCGATCGTAGTCAGGCCCGCCCGCCGCGCGGAGGCGGAATTACCCTTCCTGTCGCCGGTGCGACGGACCGGCGGACGCCGCGCGGTCATCAGTCGGCGTACACGCCGGCGGCCTTGATGACGGGCCCGAAGCGCGCCACCTCGGCCTGCACGAACTTCTTGTGCTCGGCCGGCTCGACCCGCCTGTCCGCCACCACCACCGCGCCCAGCCCTTCCTCCTTCTTGATGAACTCCGGGTCCTTGAGCGCGACCTTGAGCGCCTCGTTGAGCTTCTTCAGCACCGGCGCGGGCGTGCCCTTGGGCGCATAGAGGCCGTGCCAGATGGTGACCTGGAAGTTCTTCAGCCCCGATTCGTCGAGCGTGGGCAGGTCCTTCAGCGCCGGCGTGCCGAGGCGCTTGAGCGTGGTCACGCCGTAGGCCTTGACCTTCTTCGCCTCGATCTGCCCGGTGGTGTTCGTGGTCTGGTCGCACAGCAGGTCGATCTGGCCGCCGATCAGGTCGGCGATCGCGGGCGCGGTGCCCTTGTAGGGCACGGTGGTCATCTCGGCCTTGAGTTCGCTCTGCAGCAGCAGGCCGCACAGGTGCGAGGCCGAGCCGATGCCGGCGTTGCCGAGGTTGGTCTTGCCCGGGTTGGCGGCGATCCAGGCGCGCAGCTCCTTGAAGCTGCCGGCGGCCAGCGTGGGCTTGCCGATCACGGTCATCGGCACGTCGTTGATCAGGCCCAGGTACTCGAAGTCGGTCTCGTAGTCGTAGGGCAGCTTGCGGTAGAGCACCGGCGTGGTCGCCATGCCCACGTGCGTGAGCAGCAGGGTGTAGCCGTCGGCCTTGGCGCGCGCCACCTTGGCGTTGCCGATGGTGCTGCCGGCGCCGGCGGCGTTGTCGATCACGATGCTCACGCCGTCGAGCGGCTTGCGCATGGCTTCGGCCAGGTCGCGCGCCACGCGGTCGGTCGGGCCGCCGGCCGCGAAGGGCACGACGATGGTGATCGGCTTGCCGGCCGGGAAGTCCTGCGCCTGCGCGGCCAGCGAGGCGGTGCAGAGCGCGGCGGCGAGCGCGAGGCTTGTCTTCATGGATGCTTTCAAGATTCACTCCAGGGAAATGAGGCGCGGGGCCGGCGCACCGGCACCCGCGCGGGGCGGTCAGAGGAAGCTGGAGACCAGCTTCTTCGTGATGTCGAACAGCAGGTTCACGGGCGAGGGGCCGAACGAGAGCCAGGTGCCGGCGAGCGGCTGCTGGCCCACGCCCGGCTTGGTCCAGTCGCACACGCCGTCGGGGAAGGCGGCGGTCAGCCGCGCCCACTGGGTCGGCGTGAAGATCACGCGGTAGTCCGACGGGTTCAGCGGCTTGAGCTGGCACTTGGCGATGTCGTCCACCAGCGGGCCGCCCGCGGCCATGCGCGGCGTGGTGCCGGCCGGGTAGAAGGTGTTGCAGGCGCCGGTGCCGAAGGCGGTCTGCTCCTCCACGTACTTCAGGCCGTTGTTCCAGCAGGCGTCCCTCAGGTCGGCCGGGCGGTTGGCCGCGACCTTCTGCGCCGGCGTGCGTGCGGAGCCGTCGGCCTTGACCGCGGTGAGCCAGAGGATCATCTGGTCGTAGGCCGCGGCGGTGCCGCCGCCCATGGTCCAGATCACGTGGTTGTCGATGTGGCCGTTGGCGCGGCGCAGCCGCTCGCGCATCGAGAACGAATGGATCTTGGTGTGGATGTCGCCGCCCACCGCGCCGTCGTTGTAGTCGCGCAGGTCGATGACCGCCGTCGCGGCGAGCCCGCCGCCGCCGTTGACGATGCGGCCCGACTGGTAGGCACGGCGCAGCGCGTCGAGGTCGCCCACGGTGCGCGTCGCGGTGCGCTTCATGTCGCGGTCCACGCCGCCGATGCGCTCGTTGAGGTCGAGGAACTTGTCGATCGACAGCTTGCCCTCGTTGAGCGCATTGAGGCCGTACTGGATGCCCACGTTGTCGATCGGCCGGAGCGCGAAGCCCTCGGCCTCGGTCTTGCCGTAGACGTTGACGGTGTGGTCGAACACCGTGGCGCGCGCGCCGGTCGGGTTGGTGAGCGGGTTGTAGCGCTGCTCCACCGGCACGCCCGCGGGGAAGGACACCGTGGGATCGAGCCGGTTCGCGCTGTTGCTCATGTTCGCGATGTTGCCGATCTGCAGGTAGCCCGAGATCGCCTGCTTCTCGGCCGTCGTGTAGTTGAGCGCCGTCGTGGCCGGGTCGTTGAAGTAGTTGTTGAGCACGCGCGAGTCGTGCAGCTTGAAGATGGTCGACGAGGTCACGTCGGCGAACACCTGGCTCACCACCACGCCGTCGAACAGGCCGGGATAGTTGTCGCTGGTCTGGTGGCTCTGGTAGGAGCCGCCCGAGCCGCCGGTGCCGATGGTGTAGGTGGGCGCGCCGAAGTTCTCGATGAAGCGCTCCTTGACCATCGCGATGGTCTCGGAGGAGAGCTGGTCGTTGCAGTTGGTGCCGAAGACGTTGAGCGTCGAGGTCGTCACCGCGAGGCCGCGGCTCTGGTAGATCGGGTTGATCAGCGTCGCGAAGTCGTTGCCCTGCTGGAACCAGCCGCCCTGGCAGCCGCCGCCGAGCGGATAGATCAGGCCGCCCTTCCAGCCCGCGGTGCGGTAGGTGGGCGAGGGCGCGGGCTCGTTGAGCACGTCGTGCAGGATCGCCGACTGGTAGAGGCCGCGGTTGATGGTGCCGCTCTCGAGCCGCACCACGTAGGGCACCTGCTTGCCGTCGATCGTCAGGTAGGCCATGTTGGCCGGGTAGGCCGTGAGGCTCGCGGGCTCGAAGCGCGTGTTGCTGCCGGTGGTGGTGCGGTAGTAGTAGTCCACCCGCGTCTGCACCGAGCACTTGCCGTCGTCCAGCGGCGTGAGCACCTGCCCGCCCATGCGCGTGAAGGTGGCGTAGCCGCAGACGAAGGGCTGCTCGTGCGGGCCCGAGATCACCGGGCCGGTGACCGGGTAGGCCGTGAGCGCGAGCTTCGCGCTGTAGCCGCCGAACTTCGCGACCACCTCGTTCGCGCCTTCCTTCAGGCCCGTGACCTTGCCGAGCAGGCGGCCGGTCTCGGGATGGCGCACGAAGGCGGCGGTCAGGTCGCGGCCGTCGAGCGTGACCGACAGCGACTCGATCGGCCGGTCGCGCAGCAGCTCGATCTCGACCAGCGCGTCGTCGCCGCTCACGAGCTGCGGCGAGGAGGACAGCACGCCCAGCTTGAGCGTGGCCTCGGGCGGCCCGGGCGGCGTGCCCGGGTCGGGGTTGCCGGGCGGCGGGTTGTTCGGGTTGCCCGGGTCCGGGTTGCCGGGGGCGCCAGGGCCGCCCGACACCGGCGGGAAGAAGCCACCGCCGCCACCGCCGCCGCTTCCGCCGCCGCAGGCGCTCAGGATCAGGGCGGCCAGCAGGGTGCTGACACGGGCCGGTGTGGCGCGCAGGCGCGCCGTCGGTTTCGAACTGCTCATTGCGAATGTCTCCGTTTTGTTGTGGATGCCGGGCGCCCCTGATAGCAACCGATGTGCCATGGCGGGCGGCACGCGCAAGTGCTTGATTTCAAAAGGGATCGCCGGCGCGGCTCGTGGTTTTCCCGCGCGCGGCGGGCTGGAAAACCGCACGGCCCGCGCGGCGGAAGTCTGGAAATCCGCACGGTCTCTGGCGGACACAGGCCGGAAATAACTGTATATTCATCCAGTATTTCCGCTCCCGCCCATGGACCTCCAGCGCAAACTCGCCATCCTTGCGGACGCCGCCAAGTACGACGCCTCCTGCGCGTCGAGCGGCTCGCAGCCGCGCGACTCGGTGGGCGGGCGCGGCATCGGCTCCACCGAGGGCATGGGCATCTGCCACAGCTTCGCGCCCGACGGCCGCTGCATCTCGCTGCTCAAGGTGCTGCTCACCAACCACTGCCAGTACGACTGCCTCTACTGCGTCAACCGCGCCTCGAGCAACGTGCCGCGCGCACGCTTCCGCGCCGAGGAGGTGGTGCAGCTCACGCTCGACTTCTACCGGCGCAACTGCATCGAGGGCCTGTTCCTGTCGAGCGGCATCGTCAAGTCGCCCGACCACACGATGGAGCAGGTGGTCGAGGTCGCGCGCGCGCTGCGCGAGGACCACGACTTCCGCGGCTACATCCATCTGAAGACCATTCCCGACGCGAGCGACGAGCTGATCGCGCGCGCCGGCCGCTACGCCGACCGGCTCAGCATCAACGTCGAGATGCCCACCAGCGCCGGCCTGCAGGCGCTCGCGCCCGAGAAGGACGAGAGCGCGATCCGGCGCTCGATGGCGCGGCTGCGGCTGGCGATCGACCACACGCGCGAGGAGGCGCGCCGCGTGGTGCCGATCCGCGCGCTGCCCGGCGCCACGCCCGCGCCGGCCAGGCCGCCGCCCTTCGCGCCCGCGGGCCAGAGCACGCAGATGATCGTGGGCGCCGATGCCACCGACGACCGCGGCATCCTCGCGACCAGCGCCACGCTCTACGGCGCCTACCGGCTGCGCCGCGTCTACTACTCGGCCTTCAGCCCCATTCCCGACGCCGCGCGCGCGCTGCCGCTCGCCGCGCCGCCACTGCTGCGCGAGCACCGGCTCTACCAGGCCGACTGGCTGATGCGCTTCTACGGCTTCGGCCACGAGGAGATCGTGGCCGCGCCCGACGGGCTGCTGCGGCTCGACGTCGATCCCAAGATGGCCTGGGCGCTCGCGCATGCCGAGCGCTTTCCGGTCGACCTGAACCATGCGCCGCGCGAGATGCTGCTGCGCGTGCCGGGCCTGGGCGTGAAGGCGGTCGAGCGGCTGCTGCAGGCGCGCCGCGTGCGGCGGGTGCGTGCCGACGACCTGCGCCGGCTGCATGTGCCCGCGCGCAAGGTGCTGCCCTTCGTGGTGGCCGACGGGCACCGGCCCGCGGCCTCGGCCATGGCGCAGGCGGCGGCCGCCGCCGCGCCCGCGGCACGGCCGGCGCAGGCCGCGCTGTTCTGAAGGGGCGCGGCATGCGCGTGCGGCTCGGCGACCCGGTCGACCTCGATGCCTTCCGCCGTCATGCGCGGCAACTGCTCGCGCGCGGCGTGCCGCCCGGCGAGGTCGAATGGATCGAGGCCGGCGCGGACGGCCTGTTCGGCGAGGCGGCCTGCGGCGCCGAAACCGCAGCCCCCGCGGCGGCCGGCGCGCGGCAGCCGTCCGTGCCCGCGTCCTTCCTCGCGCTGTGCGCCGACGTGATCCTGCACCGCGAGGCGCAGCGCTTCGACCTGCTCTACCGCCTGCTGTGGCGCCTCGCGCACGAGCCCGCGCTGCGCCACGATCCGCTCGATGCCGAGATGCTGCGCGCGCGCCGCATGGCCAAGGCGGTGCACCACGACATCCACAAGATGCGCGCCTTCGTGCGCTTCACGCGCGTGGTCGATGCGGACGGCCTCGAGCGCCACGTGGCCTGGTTCGAGCCCGCGCACCGCATCGTCGAGGCCAATGCGCCCTTCTTCGCGCGCCGCTTCGCGCAGATGCGCTGGGCCATCCTCACGCCCGGGCGTTGTGTCGAATGGGACGGCCGCGCGCTGGCCTTCCGCGAGGGCGCCGACCGCGCCGAGCGCCCGCCGCCCGATGCCGGCGAGCGGCTCTGGCTCACCTACTACGAGCACATCTTCAATCCCGCGCGGCTCAAGATCGCGATGATGCGGCGCGAGATGCCGCGGCGCTACTGGCACAACCTGCCCGAGGCCGCGCTGATCCAGCCGCTGGCCGAGGCCGCCGCGGCGCGCAGCCAGGCCATGATCGATGCGCCGGCCACGCCAGCGCGGCGCATCCGCGCGCCGATCGCGCTGCATCCGCTGCCTGCCCAAGGCGCCGCGCCCGCGAGCCTCGACGAACTGCGGGCCGCCGCGCACGCCTGCCGCGCCTGCCCGATCGGCGCACTCGCCACGCAGGCGGTCTGCGGCGAGGGGCCGCACGCGCCAAGCCACATGCTCGTCGGCGAACAGCCGGGCGACCAGGAAGACCTGGCCGGCCGTCCTTTCGTCGGTCCGGCCGGCCAGCTGCTCGACCGCGCGATGGCGCAGCTCGGCTGGGCGCGCGAGGGCGTCTACCTCGCCAATGCGGTCAAGCACTTCAAGTACGAACTGCGCGGCAAGCGCCGCATCCACAAGACCGCGGGCCAGCGCGAGGCCGAGGCCTGCGCGCACTGGCTCGAGCACGAGATCGCCCTCGTGCAGCCGCAGGCGCTGGTCGCGCTCGGCGCCACGGCCGCGCGAACGCTGCTCGGCCGGCCGGTGGCGGTGCAGGCCGAGCGCGGCGCCTGGCTGCACGAGCGCGCCGACGGCCGGCCGGTGTTCGTCACGCTGCATCCGTCGGCGCTGCTGCGGCTGCCCGAGGGCGAACGCGAGGCCGCCTGTGCGCGCTGGCGCGACGAGCTCGCGCTCGCGCGCGGCACGGTTTCTGCTGCGATCGCCGCATGACACACGATGTTGCTGCTTCCACCGGCGGCGCCGCCACCATGCTCGCGCCACGGCCGCTGACGCCGCAGGCCTTCGCGCCCTTCGGCACCGTGATCGCCGTGCCCGAAGGCGCCGAGGGCCGCGCGATCAACGGCGGCAACGCGCGGCGCTTCGACCTGCTGTCCGACCTGCGGCTCGATGCCGGCGGCGGCCGCCCGATGCTCGCGTTGTTCCGCGCCCAGGCCCGGCGCTTTCCGCACGAGGTCGCCGAGCTGGAGCGGCATGCGCTCGGCAGCCAGGCCTTCGTGCCGCTGGGCATGCGGCGCTTCGTGATCGTGGTGGCGCGCGCGGGCGCTGCACCCGCGGGCGCCGGCGAGCTTGCCGCCTTCGCGACCGACGGCCAGCAGGGCGTGGTGCTTGCACCCGGCACCTGGCATCACGCGCTGCTGGCGGTCGATGCCGGCGATTTCGTCGTGATCGAGCGCGGCGCCGCGGGCGCGATCGATTGCGAGGTGTGCCGGCTGCGCGTGCCGGTGCGCGTCGACGGGCCCTAGCGCGCGGCGATGCGCTGCGCGAGCGCGACCAGCGAGCGGTCCGAGCGCGCGGGGCCGAGCAGCGAGAGGCCGAGGGGCGCACCCTCGCGCCGCGCGAGCGGCATCGAGAGCTGCGGAAAGCCGCTCAGGCCCGCGATGCACAGCATGCGGATCGCGCGGTTGCGGTAGTCCTCGAGTCCGGCCTCGCTTTCGCTGCGCAGCGGCGCGATGTCGGGCATGGTCGGCATCAGCAGCACGCCGTCGTGGCCGAGCAGCGCCGCGAGGTGGGTGCGAAACGCGTTGCGAAAGGCGCGGCCCGCGACGATCTGCGCCTCGGTGACGTCGCGCGACCAGGCGAAGCGCTCGGCCACGCCCGGGCCGAGCGGCGGCGCGAAGCGCTCGATCAGCGGCCCGTCGGTGAGCCAGGCCTCGTGCGCCTGCACATAGCGGAAATTCCAGTACATCGTGTCGAAGGATTCGAGCGCCACGTCCATGCGCTGTGCCTCGCCGAGCACCCCCTGCACATGCGCCGCGGCCTCGGCGAGCGCGGCCGCGGCGGCGGGCACGGCGAGCGACCATGCGTCCTCGGGACGCAGCAGCCGCACGCGCGCCGGCAGCGGCGCCGCATCGGCGCCGAGCAGCACCTCGGCCACGCGCGCGAAGGTGTCGGCGTCACGCGCGAACCAGCCGCAGGTGTCGAGGCTGGGCGCGAGGTCGAGCGTGCCTTCGAGGCTCACGCGGCCGTGCGTGGGCCGCAGGCCGTAGAGGCCGCAGTGGTTGGCCGGCGCGCGCACCGAGCCGCCGGTGTCGGTGCCGAGCGCGAAGTCGCACAGGCCCCAGGACACGGCCGCGGCAGAGCCGGAAGACGATCCGCCCGTGATGCGGTCCTTCGCGGCGCCGTTGAGCGGTGCGCCGAAATGCGCGTTGTTGCCGTTCATGGAGAAGGCCAGCTCGTCGGTCACGGTCTTGCCGACGAAGCGCGCGCCGGCATCCAGCAGCTTCTGCACCGTGGGCGCGGTGCGCGTCTTGATGCCCGACATCGCGAGCACGATCGGGCTGCCGCCGCTGGTCGGATAGCCGGCCACGTCGAACAGGTCCTTGGCCGCGAAGCTCAGGTCGGCCAGCGGCCCGGTGGGCGCATGCGGCACCGGTGCGTCGGGGTAGGGAACGAAGGCGTGCGCGGGGTCGTGCAGGGGCATGGCGATGGGAGGATTGGTGGTCGCTTCAGGCGACGAGCGTGGGTGCGATGGCGGCCGCGGCCTCGGTGCGGATGCAGCGCACGCGGTGGTTCGGCGCCAGCTCGACGGCCGGCGGCTGGGCGGCGCGGCAGGCGTCGGTGGCGAGGGCGCAGCGCTCGGCGAAGGCGCAGCCCGCCGGCAGTGCCGAGAGATCGGGCGGCGCGCCGCCGATGGTCTCGAGCCGGGCGCCGCGCGCGAGCGCGCCGTGCGCGCGGCTCTTGAGCAGCGCGATGGTGTACGGATGGCGCGGCGTGCGGATCAGCTCGCGCGCGCTGCCTTCCTCGACGATGCGGCCCGCATACATCACCGCGATGCGGTCCGCCACCTCGACGGCGGCGCCGATGTCGTGCGTGACGAAGATCACCGAGAGCCCGAGGTCGCGCTGCAGCTCGCGCAGCAGCAGCAGGATCTGGATCTGCACCGTGGCATCGAGCGCGGTGGTCGGCTCGTCGGCCAGCAGCAGCTGCGGATGGCAGGCCAGCGCGAGCGCGATCATCGCGCGCTGGCGCATGCCGCCCGACATCTCGTGCGGATAGGCCGCGAGGCGCCGCTCGGGGCTCGGGATGCGCACCCGTTCGAACAGGGCGAGCGCGCGCTGCCGCGCCTCGGCGGCCGTGACGCCGCGGTCGTGGCGGCGGATCGACTCGACGATCTGCGCACCGACCGGATAGACCGGATCGAGAGCGAGCAGCGGCTCCTGGAAGATCATCGACGCGACCTTGCCGCGGAAGTCGTCGAGCGCGCGCGCGGGCATCGCGAGCACGTCGCGCCCGGCCACCTGCACCTGCCCGGTCATGCGCGTGCGGCGCTCCGGATGCAGCCGCAGCAGCGTGCGCAGGGTCACGCTCTTGCCCGAGCCCGATTCGCCGATCAGCGCCACCACCTCGCCGCGCCGCAGGTCGAGGCTCACGCCGTTCACCGCATGCACCGGCCTGCGCCCACCGGTGAAGGTGACGCCAAGGTCGCGCAGGCGGACCATCGGTGCGCTGTCGTCGTGGTCGTTCATGCGGCCTGCCTCCGTTGCTGCGCCATCGGATGCCCGCTGCCCGCCTCGTGCACCAGGCAGCTCACCGCATGGCGCGAACCGGTCACGATGCGCTCCGGCGCCACCTCGCGGCACACCGGCGCCGCCAGCGCGCAGCGCGGATGGAAGCGGCATCCCGCGGGCGGATCGATGGGGTTCGGCGGATCGCCGGCGAGCGCGGCCGCCTCGGTGCGGTGGTCGGGGTCCATCGAAGGCATGGACGACAGCAGCGCGCGGGTGTAGGGATGCGCCGGGTCGTCGTAGAGCGCATCGGCCGGCCCGATCTCCGCCACCTGGCCGAGGTACATCACCATCACGCGGTCGCTCACGTAGCGCACCACGTGCAGGTCGTGACTGATGAAGACGTAGGTGAGGCCGAACTCGGCCTTGAGGTCGAGCAGCAGGTTGATGACCTGCGCCTCCACCGACTTGTCGAGCGCCGAGACGGCCTCGTCGAGGATGACCATGCGCGGCTGCAGCGCGAGTGCGCGCGCGATGTTGACGCGCTGGCGCTGCCCGCCCGAAAGCTCGTGCGGATAGCGCTCGGCGAAGCGCCGCGGCTCCAGCCCCACGCGCGCGAGCAGGTCGCGCGCCCGCGCCACCGATTCGCGCCGCGCCACGCCGTGCACCTGCGGGCCGAAGGCGATCGAATCCTCGATCGTCAGGCGCGGGTTCAGCGAGGCGTAGCTGTCCTGGAACACCATCTGCACCTGGCGGCGAAACTCCTTGAGCGGCAGGTCGCGCCCGCCGACCTCGCGGCCGTCGAACACCACCTCGCCGCGCGTCGGTTCGATGAGCTGCATCAGAAGCCGCGCGGTGGTCGACTTGCCGCAGCCCGATTCGCCGACCACGCCGAGCGTCTCGCCCTTCAGCACCTCGAAGTCCACCCCGTCGACCGCGCGCACCACGCCGCCGCCGCGGCCGAGCGGATCCTTCTTGAGCGGGAAGTGCTTGACCAGGCCGGTGATGGTCAGGAGCGGCTGGGCGGGGCCGCCGATGTCATCCAGTGCTTTCAATTCTTTCGCTCCTTGGTTGTAGGGGCGCTGTGGTTCGGGGCGCGTGCACAGGCCACCGGGTACTCCCCTCCGCGAATGTCCCCCGGCCTGCGGCCTCCTCCTTTATTTCGCTGCGGGGAGCACCCGGTGCCCTGTGCACGATGAGCGCGGCGCTCGTGCGGGCGGTTCGACTGCGGCGCCCTGATCTCGTCGATGGGGTGCCTTGCGCAGCGAAATAAAGGAGGAGGCCGAAGGCCGGGGGACATTCGCGGAGCAAGGTACCCCGTCGGCGAGATCGCCCCCCAAGACAGTGCACACGCCATGCCTACCCCTTGTTGTCCATCGCCGACCGCAACCCGTCGGACAGGAGATTGAAGGAGATCGAAGTGATGAAGATCATCACCCCCGGCAGCGCCGCGACCCAGGGCTGCACGTAGATCGCGGTGCGCAGCGTGTTGAGCATCAGGCCCCATTCGGGCTCCGGCGGCTTCACGCCCAGGCCCAGGAACGAGAGGCCCGAGGCCAGGATCATCGAGACCGCGATCAGGCTCGTGGCATAGACGAAGATCGGCCCGAGCACGTTGCCCAGCACATGCACCCGCACGATCGTGAACGCGTTCGCGCCCGAGGCGCGCGCCGCCTCCACGTAGTCGCGCGTGCGCACCTGCGTCGTCACGCTCTCGGCCACGCGCGCGATCTGCGGCACGAACACGATGGTCAGCGAGATCAGCGAGTTGACCACCCCCGCGCCCAGCGTGCCCGAGAGCGCGATCGCGAGCAGCACCGACGGGAAGGCATAGAACACGTCGATGGTCCGCATCACCAGCGTGTTGGTCAGCCCGCCCGCATAGCCCGCGACGATCCCGATCACCGTGCCGAGCACGAAGGCGCAGACCACCGGCGTGATGCCGATGAACAGCGACAGCCGCGCCCCCACGATCAGCCGCGAGAGCATGTCGCGGCCCTGCTCGTCGCTGCCCAGCCACAGGCCTTCCGTGCCGATCGGCTTGAGCCGCTTGAGCATCGACGCGGCGTAGGGGTCGTTCGGCGCGAGCCAGGGCCCGAAGACCGCCAGCCCGATCAGCAGCAGCACCACCACGGCCGCGCCCATCGCGACCGGATCGCGCGCGAAGCGCAGCAGCACCGAGGTCCAGTAGCCGCGCGAGCGCTGCGCCGGCAGCGGTTCGGGTGCGGCGGCGGCGATGGCGGGAGCGAGCAGGGCGGACATGGCTTGTCTTTCAGGCCCGCGCGATGCGCGGATCGAGCAGGGTCTGCAGCACGTCGACCAGCAGGTTGAGCGCCACGAAGAACAGCGCGAGCACCAGGATGGTTCCCTGCAGCAGCGGCAGGTCGCGCTGGAAGATGGCGGAATTCAGCAGAAAACCGGTGCCGGGCCAGGAGAACACCGTCTCGATCAGGATCGAGCCGCCGAGCAGGTAGCCCAGCTGCAGCCCCATCACCGCCAGCGCCGTGGGCGCCGCGTTCTTCACCATGTGGCGGAACACGCCGAAGTGCGTCAGGCCCTTGGCGCGCAGGCCGACGATGAATTCCTGCGCGAGGATCTCGGCCACCAGCGCGCGCACCGTGCGCGCGATGATGCCCATCGGGATCACCGACATCGTGAGCGCCGGCAGCACCAGGAACTGCTGGTGCGCCCAGTCCCAGGCCCAGTCGCTCGAGCCGCCCGGCCCGGCCCCCGTGGCCGGCAGCCACATGAGCTGCGACGAGAACACGATCACCATCACCATGCCGAGCCAGTAGTGCGGCACGCTCACGCCGAGCACCGAGAGCATCGAGGCCGCGCGGTCGATCCACGAGCCGCGGAAGTAGCCCGCGACGAAGCCGAACAGGCAGCCGAGCACGAAGCCGATCAAGGTGGCCACCACCGCGAGCCGCAGCGTGTTGCCCACCGCGGTGAACACCTCGCCCGCCACCGCGCGGTTGCTCGCGATCGACACGCCCAGGTCGCCGTGCAGCGCGCGCCACAGCCACATCGCGAACTGCTCGGGCAGCGAGCGGTTGAAGCCGTAGAGCTCGCGCAGCTGCGCCTGCAGCTCGGCCGAGGCATCGGGCGGCAGGATCGACACCAGCGGATCGCCGGGCGCGATGTGCACCAGCAGGAAGCACACGAGCGCCACGCCGATCATGATCGGCACGGCATAGAGCACGCGGCGCAGGAGGTAGGCGAGCATGGGCGGGCGGCGGCGTGCGGCTTCAGTCCATCGACATCGTGGCGATGTCGATGAACCAGCTCTTCGGCTGCACCACGTTCTTCACCTTGGCCGACATCGCGCGCGGGCCCACGTCGTGCGCGATCCAGACGAAGGGCGCGTCGTCGACGATGTGCGCATGCAGCTTTGCCAGCGCGGCGTCGCGCGCCTTGTCGTCGAAGCTGGTGCGCGCATCGGCCACCAGCTTGTCGACCTCGGCGTTGCCGTAGTAGCCCCAGTTGTTCGACACCGGCGGGAAGGCCTTGGTGCTCACGAAGCGCACCATCGCGAAGAACGGGTCCATCGCCGCGAAGCTCACGTTGGTGGCATTGGCGCCGTTGGCCGACGGGTCCTTCGCGCCCTTGCGCCAGTTGGTGAAGAGCGTGTTCCATTCGATCACGTCGAACTCCACGTCGAAGAAGCACTGCTTGAGCGACTGCTGCGCGAACTCGTTCATCGGCAGCGGCTGCATCTGGCCCGAACCCGAGGCCGAAATCTGCACCTTCACCTTGATCGGCTTGGCCGCCGAGTAGCCGGCCTGCGTCATCAGCGCCTGCGCGGCCTTCACGTCGTAGCGGATGTCGAACTTCGGGTTGCCCCACCACGGATGGCCCGGCGGCACCGTGCCCTTGGGCTCGGCCATCATGCCGCCGAGCAGCTGCTTCATGCCGCCGCGGTCGATGCACAGGTTGGCGGCCTGGCGCACGCGCTTGTCGAGCCAGGGCGAGCCTTCGGCGAACGACAGCTGCCACGGCCACACGTGCGGCTGCGCGTTCGAGTAGACCTTGAAGCCGCGCTGCGTGATCTGCGGCATCGCGTCGGGCGCGGGCGCCTCGATCCAGTCGACCTGGCCGCCGAGCAGCGCGGCGGTGCGCGCATTGGCCTCGGGCATCGGCAGCAGCACCACCTTGTCGATCTTCGGCACCCGCTTCGCGTCCCAGTAGGTCTTGTAGGCCGCGAGTTCGAGCCGTTCGCGCGCGACGAAGCGCGTGACGCGGAACGGGCCGGAGCCCGCGGGGTCGGCCGCGAAGGCGGTCCATGCCGCCTTGGCCTTGTCGGCCGGCGTGGCGCCGGCGGCCGCATCGAACTTCTTCTGCCAGTGCGCCGGCGAGGCCATGAACAGGTTCGTGAGGTTGATCGGCAGGAAGGCGTCGGGCTCGCTGGTCGTGAGCTCGACCGTCAGGTCGTCGATCTTGCGCGCGCTGCGCAGCGTGGGCATGCGCGAGGCGGTCACGCCGACCTGGCTGGGATCGAACTGGGGCGCGTCCTTGTCGAGCACCTTCTGCACGTTCCAGACCACGGCGTCGGCATTGAAGGCCGAGCCGTCGTGGAACTTGACGCCCGGACGCAGCTTGAAGACCCACTTGGTCCTGTCCTTGGCATCGACGGCCCACGAGGCCGCCAGGCCCGGAATCAGCACGCTCGGCGCGTCGGCCTTCGAGAGGTCCCACTGCGTGAGCGCGTCGTAGATGGGAATGCCGGTGAAGCGGTTGCCCTCGAAGCCCTGGTCGGGCTGGCCCAGCGTGCGCGGGATGTCGGCCGCGGTCATCGCGATGCGCAGCGTCTTCTCCTGCGCCGCGGCCGGCGCGGCGGCGAAGACAAGGACGGCGAGGGCCGCGAGGGCGGCCAGGGACTTCGGGCTGGGGACGGGTGCGGCACGCTTCACAAGGAACTCCGTTGAATGAGGGCCTGCTCCCCAAGCACGACATGTGCCAGCCGGCGCGCACCTCCCGCCTATGCCGTCCGGCGGATTTACGCCCGAGGGGGCGGTTTCCACAATGCGAGCACCCGCCGGATCCCGATGGCGGACGCAGGAAACCCACGATGACAGTCCTCAAGCAAGGCTCGCGCGGCGAGCCGGTGCGCCGCCTGCAGGAGGCGTTGAACCGCAAGCTCGTGCCCTCGCCCGCACTGGTGCCCGACGGCGACTTCGGCCCGCGCACGCGCGCTGCCGTGGTGCGGCTGCAGGCCGCGAACTGGCTGGTGGAGGACGGCGAGGCCGGCCCCTGCACGCAGAACGTGGCCTTCGACAGCGAAGGCCACGCGCCTATCCTGCATGCGATCTCGCTGATCCCGCAGCCGACGCCGACCCAGTGCTGGGCCGCGAGCACCGCGATGATCACGCGCAGCACCGTGGCGGCCGTGGTCGCGCGCACGCCGCCCGACCTGATCGCCGCCGATGGCGGGCTGCGCAACTTCTCCGAAACCGGCGACGCGATGACCGGCGGCCGCCGCTACGCCGCCGCGCACGGCCTGACGGTGCGGCCGCCGATCTCCTGGACGGTCGGCATGCTGCGCGACGCGCTGCGCGCCGGCCCGCTGATGTTCGACATGCTCTGGCGCTCGAACGAGTACGCCGCCGGCACCGGCAGCCCGGGCCACATGATCGCGGTCGTCGGCATCCGCGGCGACAACGACCCGAGCGGCCGCGGCACCACGCTGCGCATCCTCGACCCCTGGCCCGCCGAACGTGGGCGCGCGCTATTCGGTCGGCTACTTCAAGTGGATCCAGGAGGTGCCCACGCGCACCTACCGCGTCTTCCAGCGCTAGGAGGCTGTCGGAGGGCGATGCGACAATCGCCCTCCCATGACAGACACCCTCACCATCACCCGGCCGGACGACTGGCACCTGCACGTGCGCGACGGCGCCGCCCTCGAGGCCGTGGTGCCGCACAGCGCGCGCCAGTTCGGCCGCGCGCTGATCATGCCCAACCTGCGCCCGCCCGTGACCACCGCGGCGCAGGCCGTGGCCTACCGCGACCGCATCCGCGCCGCGCTGCCCGCGGGCAGCAGCTTCGAGCCCGTGATGTCGCTCTACCTGACCGACAGGCTGCCGCCCGAGGAGATCGCGCTGGCCGCCGAGGCCGGCGTGCGCGCGCTCAAGCTCTATCCCGCCGGCGCCACCACCAACAGCGATGCGGGCGTGACCGACATCCGCCACACCTACAAGACGCTCGAGGCGATGCAGAAGCACGGTCTGCTGCTGCTGGTGCACGGCGAGGTCACCGACCCGGCCGTCGACCTGTTCGACCGCGAGGCGGTCTTCATCGACCGCGTGATGATCCCGCTCCGGCGCGACTTTCCCGAGCTCAAGGTGGTGTTCGAGCACCTCACCACGAAGGAGGGCGCCCAGTACGTGCGCGATGCCGGCCGCTTCACCGCCGCCACCATCACGGCGCACCACCTGCTCTACAACCGCAACGCCATCTTCACCGGCGGCATCCGCCCGCACTACTACTGCCTGCCGGTGCTCAAGCGCGAGACGCACCGCGTGGCGCTGGTCGAGGCCGCCACCAGCGGCAGCGACCGCTTCTTCCTCGGCACCGACAGCGCGCCGCATCCGGCGCACCTGAAGGAGCATGCGCTCGGCTGCGCCGGCTGCTACACCGCACTGACCGCGATCGAGCTCTATGCCGAAGCCTTCGACAACGCGGGCGCGCTCGACAAGCTCGAAGGCTTCGCGAGCTTCCACGGCGCCGACTTCTACGGCCTGCCGCGCAACAGCGGCACCGTCACGCTGAAGCGCGAAGCGTGGACCGTGCCCGAGACCGTGCCCTACGGCGATGCGACGCTCAAGCCGCTGCGCGGGGGCGAGACGCTGGCGTGGCGGCTCGCATGACGCCCGCGCTGCGCGTGATGCTGCTGATCGATGCCGACAACGTCTCGGCCGACGTGATCGAGCAGGCCGTGCAGCGCACCCTCGCCGAGTACGGCGCGGTGCATGTGCGCCGCGCCTACTGCAATGCCGAGACGGCGCTCAAGCAGCAGGCGCTCTTCAAGCGGCTGTCGGTGCGGCCGATGGTCAATCTCTCGGCCGGCAAGAACAGCACCGACATCGCGCTGGCGGTCGATGCGATCGATCTCGCGATGGCCGAGCGGCCCGACGTGGCGGTGCTGGTCTCGTCCGATTCCGATTTCGCGCCGCTGGTGATCCGCCTGCGCGAGAAGGGCTGCCGCGTGTGCGGCCTCGGCCAGCAGGGCAAGACGGGCGAGGAGACCGTGGCGGTCTACGACGCCTTCACCGACCTGCGGCACCAGGGTGCGCCGGTCGCACCGCGCACGGCGCCGGCCCGCAAGGCCGCCGCCAAGCGTGCGCCGGCCAAGGCCGATGCCGCGCCCGCCGCGAAGCCCGCGGCCAAGGCGCCCGCGAAAACGACGGCCCGCAAGACCGCCAAGGCCACCAAGGCGGCCGCAGCCAAGCCGGCGCAGGCCCGGCCGGTCTCCGAGGCGGCCGAGTTCATCCTGCAGGCCGTGCCCGCGCTGCGCAGCGGCGCCGAGGTGCCGCTCAACGACGCGGCCCAGGCACTGCGTGCGGCGGGGCTGCTCGGCAAGCACGGCAGTTCGCTCAAGCTGTTCGACAAGCTGCCCGCGGAGTTCGCGGTGCTGCAGCATCCCGACCGCATCCGCTGGACCGGGGCCGCCGCGCCTTGACCCTGGCGGCGATCGACTGGGCGCAGCCCTGGTTCGCGCCCTACCGCGCGATCGGCGAAGCGGCCGCGCAGAAGGTGTGGGCCGGTGATCCGGTCGCCGATGCGCTGCAGCAGTTCGCCACGCCCGGCCGCACGCCCGCCTTCGTGCCGCAGTCGGCGTTGCCGCCGGACAGGGCCTATGAGGCGCACGTCTTCCAGACCCGCAGCGTGCCCACGCGCGACAACCTGCACGACTTCTTCAACGGACTGGTGTGGCTCGTCTTTCCCGACGCCAAGCGCCGCCTCAACGAACTGCAGGCCGCCGAGATCGCCCGCCTCGGCATCGGCGCCACGCGCGGGCCGCTGCGCGATGCGCTGACGCTGTTCGACGAGAACGGCGCGCTGCTCGATGCGCCCGCGGCGCTCTGGCAGGCGCTGTGCGCGCGCGACTGGCATGCGCTCTTCGTGGCGCGGCGTGCGCTCTGGCGCGAGGCGCGGCTCGTGGTGTTCGGCCATGCACTGCTCGAGAAGCTCGCCGCGCCGCGCAAGGCGAGCGACCGCGCATGTGCTGCTGCGTCCGCCCGGCGCGTCGCTCGACGACGCATCGATCGCCGCCGCCCTCGACGCCGAGCGGCTCGCGCAGAAGCCCTTCGTGCCGCTGCCGGTGCTGGGCGTGCCGGGTTGGTGCGCCCAGAACGCGGCGGCCGATTTCTACGACGATCCGAAGGTCTTCCGCCCCGGTCCGTAGAACTTTTGCTCCTATCATCGCTCTACCCGCCAGCCGGCCGCGCAGGCCGCTTCCAGAGAACCCAAGACAACAACGAGCGGAAGGCGGGCCCGGCACGGCTTGAAGAGGACCCGGCGGTCCTCATCTAGACGGCAGCGTTCCCCCACGGAGAATTCAACTTGAAACGTATCCTTCTGTTCGTTCTGACCAACGTGCTGGTCGTCGCGGTGCTCGGCATCGTCGCCAGCCTGCTCGGCGTCAACCGCTTCCTGACCGCCAACGGGCTGAACCTCACGGCGCTGCTCGGCTTCGCGCTGGTCATGGGCTTCGGCGGCGCGATCATCTCGCTCCTGATCAGCAAGCCGATGGCGAAGTGGACGACCGGCCTGCACATGATCGACAACCCCCAGACGCCCGACGAGGCCTGGATCGTCGGCACGGTGCGCAAGTTCGCCGACAAGGCCGGCATCGGCATGCCCGAGGTCGGCATCTTCGAGGGCGAGCCCAATGCCTTCGCGACCGGCGCGTTCAAGAACTCGTCGCTGGTGGCGGTCTCCACGGGCCTGCTGCAGAACATGACGCGCGAGGAGGTCGAGGCCGTGATCGGCCACGAGGTGGCGCACATCGCCAACGGCGACATGGTCACGATGACGCTGATCCAGGGCGTGATGAACACCTTCGTCGTGTTCCTCTCGCGCGTGATCGGCTATGCGGTTGACAGCTTCCTGCGCCGCGGCGACGACCGCTCCTCGGGCCCGGGCATCGGCTACTACGTGAGCACCATCGTGCTCGACATCGTGCTGGGCTTCGCGGCCGCGATGGTGGTGGCCTGGTTCTCGCGCCAGCGCGAATTCCGCGCCGACGCCGGATCGGCCGCGCTGATGGGCAACCGCCAGCCGATGGTCAATGCGCTCGCGCGCCTCGGCGGCCTGCCGGCCGGCGAGCTGCCCAAGGCCGTCGAGGCCATGGGCATCACGGGCAGCATCGGCAAGCTGTTCGCCACGCACCCGCCGATCGAGGAGCGCATCGCGGCGCTGCAGAACGCGCGCTGAACGCGGGCTGCAGACGCATCGAAAGCCGCCACCTCCGGGTGGCGGCTTTTTTTATTGCGCGGCGTCCTCGGCCGCCGGTGCCGGTGCCTCGGGCGCTGCCGCCGGTGCCGCGGCCGCTTCGCGCTCCTTGCGAGCGCGCTGCAGCGTGCGCGTGACCTCGCCGGGCTTCATGCCGTACATGTCGGCGAACTCCTGCTCACTGCGGCCGCTGGCCTCGAAGGCGCGCAGCAGCGCCTCGCGCTTGGCGGCCTGGGCAGCCAGCTCGGCCAGCGCCTCGTCGACCACGGCATTGGCCTTCTCGTCGCGCGAGCGCACGAGCACGGCGTAGGCCTCGCGATCCAGGCCCGAGGCCTCGATTGCGCGCGCGATGCGCGTCACGAGCTGCGGCCGCAGGTCCTCGCCGGTGCGCTGCGAGCGGCGGCGGTGCAGTTCGAGGATCGCGTGGTGCACATGCTCGGGCGCGACCGGCTCGACCGGGTTGCCGTCGAGGTCGTGGCGCTGGTGGCCCGCGGCCACGGCCTCGAGGTAGCGCGTGGAGCGCGCATGCTGGCCCATCGCGATCTTGAGCTCCTCGGCCTTGAAGACATCGGGATGGCGCGCGAGCAGGTCCTCGTAGACGCCGAGCTTGAGCGGCAGGAAGCGCGCGCCGAACAGCTTCGGATGCAGCTCGAACAGGCGTTCGAGCACCGGGTTGACCTTGCGCTGCGGGCGCTCGGGCTGCGACGGCTGTTGTTGCTGCTGCTGCGCCTTCGCTGCGCCCTCGGGCGCGCGCGGGCCGCCGCCCTGGCCGCCCGGGCCACGCTGAGGCTTCTGCGGCCGGCGGCGCGGGTTGTTGCGCTGCTGCGCCTGGCCGTCGCCGCGCGGCGCGCGTTCGGCCGCGGCATCGCCTGCCGTGTCGCCGGCCTCCGCGGTCTCGGCGCCGCCGCGCAGCTGCTGCTGCAACTGCGTGGCGAGGTCGGGGCGGGGTCCGCGCGGCTTGCGCGCATTCGTCTTCGAGTCGGTGGTGGAGGCGTCGGTCATGCTCGGAATTCGGCGCGGTGCGCGATGCTGGAGGAAAAGGATGGAAAGTCGGTGGGTCCGGCGACGGGCGCGTCAGCGCGGCCGGTACATCTTGAACAGATTGTCGGGCCCGATCTCGAAGTAGTCGGCCGGGCCGCCGCCGCGCAGGATCGGCCGCGCCGCGGCGGTGTCGTAGATGCCCTCGCGCAGCAGCGTTCGCGCGATGTGCACGCCCACCACCTCGCCGAGCACCAGCCAGGTCTCGACGGCGCGGCCGTCGGCGGCCTGCAGCTGCACGATCTGGGTCAGCCGGCATTCGAAGGACACCGGGCTTTCGGCCACGCGCGGGGCCGCGATGCAGCGCGAAGGCGCGGGCGTGAGGCCCGCGAGCGCGAACTCGTCGACCTCGGGCGGCACCGTGGCGCAGCTCTGGTTCATCGGCTCGGCGAGCGCGCGCGTCGCGAGGTTCCAGCCGAACTCGCCGGTCTCGCGGATGTTGCGCAGGCTGTCCTTGGCGCCGATGCTCGCGAAGCCCACGATCGGCGGCGTGTAGTTGAAGCCGTTGAAGAAGCTGTAGGGCGCGAGGTTGAGCACGCCCGCCGCGTCGCGCGAGGAGATCCAGCCGATCGGCCGCGGACCGACGATCGCATTGAAGGGATCGTGCGGCAGGCCGTGGCCGCGCGCGGGCTCGTAGAAGTGGAAGCGCTCGTCGTCCTGCATGCGGGCCGTCCGGTTGGGGGTCAGTGCGCGGCGGCGCGCTGCCGCTCGGCCTCGGCCTGCAGGCTGCGCGCCACGGCTTCGGCGACCTTGATGCCGTCCACGCCGGCCGAGAGGATGCCGCCCGCGTAGCTCGCGCCTTCGCCGGCCGGGTAGAGGCCGCGCACGTTGAGGCTCTGGAAGTCGTCGCCACGCGTGATGCGGATCGGCGACGAGGTGCGCGTCTCCACGCCCGTGAGCACCGCATCGTGCAGGTCGAAGCCCTTGATCTTGCGGCCGAAGGCGGGGAAGGCCTCGCGCATCGCCTCGATGGCATAGGCCGGCAGTGCCTGGTGCAGGTCGCCGGGCGTCACGCCGGGCTTGTACGAGGGCAGCACGCTGCCGAGCGCGGTCGAGGGCCGGCCGGCGATGAAGTCGCCCACCAGCTGGCCCGGCGCGCGGTAGTCGCCGCCGCCGAGCACGAAGGCGTTGCTCTCGAGCTGGCGCTGCAGCGCGATGCCCGCGAGCGCGTCGCCCTGGGCGCCGTTCTCCCAGCCCGGGAAGTCGCGCGGGTCGATGCCCACCACGATGCCGGCATTGGCGTTGCGCTCGTTGCGCGAGTACTGGCTCATGCCGTTGGTGACCACGCGGCCCGGCTCGCTGGTGGCGGCCACCACCGTGCCGCCGGGGCACATGCAGAAGCTGTAGACCGAGCGGCCGTTGCTCGCGTGATGCACCAGCTTGTAGTCGGCCGCGCCGAGCAGCGGATCGCCCGCATGGCGGCCCCAGCGCGCGCGGTCGATCAGGCCCTGCGGATGCTCGACGCGGAAGCCGATGGAGAAGGGCTTGGCCTCGATGTGCACGCCACGCGCATGCAGCATCGCGAAGGTGTCGCGCGAGCTGTGGCCGAGCGCCATCACCACGTGGTCGGCGCGCAGCTCGCTCGAAAGGCCCGTGGCCTGGTCGCGCACGGTCAGGCCGCGCAGGTGTCCGTTTTCGATGTGCACGTCGGTCACGCGCTGCTCGAAGCGGATCTCGCCGCCGAGCGCCACGATCTGCTCGCGGATGTTCTCGACCACCTTCACGAGCTTGAAGGTGCCGATGTGGGGATGCGCGACGTAGAGGATCTCGGGCGGCGCGCCGGCCTTCACGAATTCCTCCATCACCTTGCGGCCGAGGAAGCGCGGGTCCTTGATCTGGCTGTAGAGCTTGCCGTCCGAGAAGGTGCCGGCGCCGCCTTCGCCGAACTGCACGTTCGACTCGGGGTTCAGCGTGCTCTTGCGCCACAGGCCCCAGGTGTCGCGGGTGCGCTGACGCACCGTCTTGCCGCGTTCGAGCACGATCGGGCGGAAGCCCATCTTCGCGAGCATCAGCGCGGCGAAGATGCCGCAGGGCCCGAAGCCGATCACCACGGGCCGCGGCGCGCCCTCGGGCGCGTGCACCGGCGGCAGGTAACGCATGTCGGGTGCGGGCTGGACGTGCGGGTTGGCGGCATGCCTGGCGAGCAGGCCGGCCTCGGTCGCGTCGTCGGCGAGCTGCACGTCGCAGATGTAGACCGTGAGCAGCTCGGCCTTGCGCGCATCGAAGCTGCGCTTGTAGACCGTGTGGGAGGCGATCGCCTCGATGGGAAGGTCGAGCGTCCTGGCGATCAGCGCAGGCAGCGCCTCGGACGCGTGGTCGAGCGGGAGTTTGAGTTCGGAGATTCTCAGCATGGCGTGGGGCTTGTGTTTATCAAGCAGACCGCGGATTTTAGTCGGTGGGCTTTGAGACCGGGACCGGACCGCCGGACGCAGAGGACGCGAAGGTTGCGCGAAGGACGCGAAAGGAGAAAAACAAAAAATGGTTTTCTTTCGCGCCCTTCGCGCAACCTTCGCGCCTTTCGCGTCCGGTCAGCCCACTTTCGACGGCCTCAACCGGGAAGGAAGCCCTCGACCGAGAGATAGCGCTCGCCCGTGTCGTAGTTGAAGCCGAGCACCACCGCGTCGGCCGGCAGCGAAGGCAGCTTCTGCGCGATGGCCGCGAGCGTGGCGCCCGAGGAGATGCCCACGAGCATGCCTTCCTCGACCGCGCAGCGGCGGGCCATCTCGCGTGCCGGCTCGGCGTCGACCTGCAGCACGCCGTCGAGCAGCGAGGTGTCGAGGTTCTTCGGGATGAAGCCCGCGCCGATGCCCTGGATCGGATGCGGCGAGGGCTGGCCGCCCGAGATCACGGGCGAGGCCACCGGCTCGACCGCGAACACCTGCAGCTTCGGCCACTTCTTCTTGAGCACCTTCGCCACGCCCGTGATGTGGCCGCCGGTGCCCACGCCGGTGATCAGCACGTCGATGCCTTCGGGGAAGTCGGCCGCGATCTCCTCGGCCGTGGTGCGCACGTGCACGTCGACGTTGGCGGGGTTGTTGAACTGCTGCGGCATCCACGCGCCGGGCGTGCCGGCGACGATCTCCTCGGCGCGCGCGATCGAGGCCTTCATGCCGCCCGCGCGCGGCGTCAGGTCGAAGGTGGCGCCGTAGGCCAGCATCAGCCGGCGGCGCTCGAGCGACATGCTGTCGGGCATCACGAGGATCAGCTTGTAGCCCTTG
Organism: Variovorax sp. TBS-050B; assembly: GCF_029893635.1. Lineage (NCBI taxonomy): Bacteria > Pseudomonadati > Pseudomonadota > Betaproteobacteria > Burkholderiales > Comamonadaceae > Variovorax > Variovorax sp. TBS-050B. Next base: position 2,220,502 of record NZ_JARXYR010000002.1, read on the forward strand.
ACCGCCGCGACCATCGCAAGGCCGATGCCGGTGTTGCCCGAGGTCGGCTCGACGATCGTGCCGCCGGGCTGGAGCGCGCCGGAGCGCTCGGCGTCCTCCACCATCGCGAGCGCGATGCGGTCCTTGATCGAGCCGCCCGGATTGGCGCGCTCGGACTTGATCCACACCTGCTGCTTCGCATGGCCGAACAGGCGGTTGATGCGCACGTGCGGGGTGTTGCCGATGGTCTGGAGGATGTTCTGGGCCTTCATGTTGCGATCTCCTTGGATGCGGGGGTGGTCGGAAATGCAGGGGACGGACGGGGCATTGTCCGTGGGAAACCCGCGCCGTCCCAGCGCCTCAACGCAGAATGCATGCATGAAGCTGATATTCATCCACGGGCCGGTTGCCTCCGGCAAGCTGACGGTCGCGCGGGCGCTGGGGGCGCTCACGGGCTTCGCCGTCTTCCACAACCATCTGGTCGTCGATGCGGTCGGCGCGGTGTTCCCGTTCGGTTCCGAAAGCTTCGTGAAGCTGCGCGAACAGATGTGGCTCGCGACGATGCGCGAAGCGGCCGCCGTCGGGCGCTCGACGATCTTCACCTTCGCGCCGGAGCCGACCGTGGCGGCCGATTTCCCGCGGCGCGCGGTCGAGGCCGTCGCAGCCGGGGGCGGCAGCACCCACTTCGTTCGGCTGACGATCTCGCGCGCCGGACAGGAGCGGCGCATCGACACCGCGAGCCGGGCCGAGTTCGGCAAGCTGCGCTCGCTGGAACTGCTGCGCCGGCTCCGCGACGATTTCGAGCGCGCCGAACGCGCGATGCCGCCCGGCGAGCTGGTGATCGACACCGAAGCCGTCGAGCCGCAGGAGGCGGCGCGCGACATTGCGCGCGTGCTCGCGCTGTAGGCCGCATGCTGCGATAATCCCGCCCGTGAAGCACGCCAGACCGCCGCTGGTGCAAGTGCCGAAAGGCCGCACTGGAGGAACGTCCGGACTGCACAGGACAGCGCAGGAGCTAACGGCTCTCCACCGTGAGGTGAGGATCAGAGCAACAGAGACGAGTCCCGGGGGAGTGCCGCAAGGCAGACCACCGGGGGTGAAACGGGCAATCTCTGCGCGCAGCAACACCAAGTAGGCCAGTTTCGAGGTGGTTCCGCTGAGCTGGCGGGTAGGTGGCATCGAGCCGTCTGGTGACAGGCGGCCCAGAGTAATGGCGGTCACGTCGAGGGCAACTTCGACGCACAGAATCCGGCTTATCGGCGGGCTTCACACTTTTCTTCTTTTTCCGGCGCGGCGCGGCGCAGGGCACGCGCCGCGCTCGCTCAGCCTCGGCAGCGCTTGTTCAGGTCCGCGCCGATCTGCACCGTGAGGTTGTGCAGCGCGGCATCGAAGGCCTGCTGGATCTCGGACTCGGACGAGGACCAGTTCATCGAGTCGTCGAAGCCGCGGTAGGTCCTGGTTGCCGCGCCCGCGGCGTCCGGCGGGAATTGCACCCGCACCACGAGGTTGGCCGATTTCAACGTGAGGAGGCCGTGCACATAGGCCTTCAGCACCGTGATGCGGATCGCCGGCGCGGCATCGGGCGTGTAGCCGGGCATCGAGGCGATGCCGTTCCTGAGCCATTCGTCGAAGCCCGCACCGTCGACGTGCGTGCGCCCCATCTGGCCAAGGCTCTGCGCGTCGCGGCGATCGTCGATGCCGCCCAGCGAGAACGCGCAGGCCGGCGTCGCCGCCGTGGCGCCTTGCGGAGCGCCCGCGCCCGGGCGCCGCAGGCCCGCCACCCGGTCCGAGGCGCACCCGCTCGCGAGCAGCAAGGCCGCCAGCGCCGCGCAGGCGGCGCGGCGCCCACGGGAGTGCCTCACTTTGCCGGCGCGTCCGAGGTCGCCTGCATGGCCGCCACAGCCGGTGCCGCTGGAGCCGCCGGCGCGGCAGCCGCCACGCTGGCCAGCGCCGCGTCGAAGTTCAGCGAGCCGTCCGGATAGCGCAGCAGCCGGCCCGTGCTGCCCTGGGCCACCAGGTTGGCCTTCAGGCCGGGCGGAACACTGACCTGTGCCGTGGCCGACGCATAGACGGGATGCCTGCCCTGCAGATCCGCCGCCAGCAGCGCGGCCGACTGCGCGATCGCGTCCTGCAGCGCGAGCTTCAGCATGCGCGCGCCATCGGCCTTCCATGCCGCGATGTTCTTCGTCGCGTCGTCGCTCGCGGCGGGGTGCTTCGCGCGGTAGACGATGCTGCTGCGGTAGCTCGCGTTCTGCAGCGCGAGCACGGGTTCCGACGAGGTGGTGGGCAAAGCGGCCGGCAGCTTGGCGGCTTCGCGCGCGGCGGTTCCGCGCGGGTAGAGCAGGCCGCGCGACGAGACCTCCAGCGTCGAGAAATCGGTCGAGAGGTGATAGTCGAGATTGACGAACATCACCGCATTCGAACGCGAGGCCTTGAAGGTCTTTTCATAGGCCTCCGTGGTGGTGGTCTTGGTGACGGTCACGCCGGTATCCGCCAGCCGCACCCCGGGCACAGCCTGCAGCTCCTGTGCGAGCGACTCGCGCATGAGCTGGTCGAAATTCAGGTCGACCAGTTCGTCCTTGAGCGGACGGACGCTCTCCTCGGCCGCCTTGGCGCGCGTGGCGTTGACGCTCGCGTCGACCGCGCCCATCGCGCCGCCGCAGGCCGCGGCCAGCAGGATGCCCAGGCCCGGAACGGCGCCACAGGCTGCGGCGCCCGTCGCCCCCGCATTGGAGCGCACGAAGGTGGCGTACAGCTCGGGCTGCCGGATGCCGAGGTTGACCTCGACCGGCTGCAGCGCGACCAGGACTTCGCGTTTGACGGGCTGGGTGGCCGGCAGGTGCGAGCAACCGGCAAGGATGAACGATGCCAGCACCGGAATGGCGGCGCCGCGGATGGCGAACATGGTTGTTTCCCTCGAACAGATGGATCGAATCCATCGCCTCACCCCGCTTCTCTCGCGGGATGCCCTCAGGCGATGAAGCGTCGGCCGGGCTTTGGTCGCCTCTGGCCGGCGAGGATCGTACATGCTGTTACGACGTTGTGGTGCGCAGATCGCACGGACATGCCGCATTCGTGCGGAAATGCGCATCCGCTCGGCGTGGTTTCCGCCGCTGCGGGCCGTGCCTGCTCAGCGCGTGAACAACCACCCGCCCTTCGGCTGCCGCGTGAGCTCGTGGCGCCGCACCGCGCTTTCCTCGCCGTCGTCGCCGACGTAGACCACCTCGAAGCGCAGCCGCTTCGGCGTGACCATCTTCCAGTTCTGGATGCGCTTGACCGTCACGCAGGCGGTGCGGTCGTGGTACTGCATGCTGGCCATGGGGCCGCCCTGGAAGCCGCTGCCGTCGAACAGCCGGCCGGGCGCGGCGAAGGGGTTGAGCACGGCGCCGTTGCGGGCGGTGATGCAGCCTTCGGTGCGCACGAAGGACTCGATGGTGGGCGCGGCGCTCTGCACCGCGCGCGCCACGGCCGGGCTCGGCGGCTTGGCGACGATCGCTTCGCGGATGCGCTCCACCTGTTCCTCGGTGATCGGCGCGAGGCCGCTGGGCGACACCACCGGCGGCGGCGCGGGCGGCGGTGGCGGTTCGCTCGAGGGCAGCAGCGGCGCGAGGTAGCTGCAGCCTGCGAGCGCGAGGGGAACGACGGTGCAGGCCGCCGCGGCAGCGCGCCCGGATCCGAACTTCATGGCTTTGCCTCCTTGTTCCATTCCCTGAACGCGTCCTCGGTGCTCAGAAACGTTCGTGCGGCGACAGGTAGCGCCATTGCCCGGGCAGCAGCCCGGCCAGCGGCACGCGGCCGATGCGGATGCGGCGCATCGCGAGGATGCGCAGCCCGGCCTGGTCGCACAGGTGCGCGATCTGGCCCGGCCGCGGGCCCTTGATCGCGAAGCGCAGGCCGGTGCGGTCGTCGGCCTGGCGGCCGATGCTCACGCGCGCGGGCGAGCGCTCGAAGCGCGCGAGCTGCTCGGGGCCGACGGGGCCGGCCACGTCGACCATCACCTCGTGCTCGAGGATGCCTGCGTCTTCCTGCAGCTTGCGCTCGATGCGCCATTCCTGCGTGTAGACGACCAGTCCGCTCGCGCCGGCTTCGAGCGGCGTCATGCAGCGCTGCGCCCGCGCATGCGCGGGCAGGAAGCGCAGGCCCGCACGCTCGGGCTCGTGGTGGTTGGCGGCGAGCAGCAGCTGGTGCGCGCCGTCGGTCGGCATGCCGGCGGGCTTGTGCAGCAGCAGCGTGACGGGCACCACTGGCTCCGGCCTGGCGCCGGCCTCGATCTCGACCTGCTGGTGCGCCAGCACGCGCGACTGCGGCAGCAGCGCCGGCGCGCCGTCGACCCGCACCGCGCCGTTCTCGATCAGCAGCTCGGCCTCGCGGCGCGAACAGCCCGCCAGCGCGGCCACGCGCTTGGCCAGCCGCACGCCTTCGGTATCCCCGGAGGTGCCGCTCATGGTGCCGCGGACGCCAGTTGGCGGATGCGCGCCACATGCGCGGCGAGCGAACGCGCGGCCACCGGCCACAGGCGTTCGGGGACGTCGTCGTAGGCGAGCGGCAGCCAGTCGTCGGGCGTGCCCTCGGGCAGCTTCTTCATCGCGAGCGCGATCTTGGCCTCGCGCTTCAGGCGGTGCGCCTTGAGCTGCGCGATCGCGGTGCGCGCGCTGCCGATCACGTAGCCGTGCGCGGGCAGGATGAAGTCGATGCCTTCGGCCGCGCAGACCGCGTCGAGCCGGTCGAGCGAATCGAGGTAGGCATTCATGTCGCCGTCGGGCGGATCGACCACCGTGGTGCTGCCGTTGAGGATGTGGTCGCCCGAGAACAGCAGCCCGTCTTCCTCGAGCACCAGGCAGAGGTGGTTGGCCGCATGGCCGGGCGTGTGGATCGCGCGCAGCGTGTGCGTGACGGCCTCGCCGCCCGGTGTGCTGCCCGAGAGCGCCAGGCGCTCGCCGTCGCGCAGCTCGCGCTCGGCCACGAAGCGCGCCGAGGCGCGGGCCGTGGCCGCCGACGAGAGCCCGAGGATCGGCGGCTTCGTCGCAGTGCAGAGCGCCTGCAGCGGCGCCGCGGCGGGCGAATGGTCGGCATGCGAATGGGTGCACACGATCATGCGCACGTCGCCCTGCGTGGCGCGCCACAGCCGCTGGATGTGCGCGGCGTCGTCCGGGCCCGGGTCGATCACGATGTAGCCCGTGGCCGCGTCGCCGACGATGTAGCTGTTGGTGCCCGGCCCGGTCATGGCGCTCGGATTGGGGGCGGTGAGGCGCTGCACGTTGCGCAGCAGCGGCACGGCGCGCTCGGTCTGCCAGTCGAGCGCATGCAGCAGCTGGCCGTCGGGGCACACGAGCGCGAGTTCGCCGTAGGGCGCTTCGCCTTCCATGTAGCGCGCGTCCTGCCCGCGCAGCAGCCCGGCGCGCGGGCAGCTGGTCCACAGCGGCCGCTCGACGCCGTCGCGGGCCGCGCACGCCGCGAGCACCGCATCCACGCTGGCGTAGGCCGCGAGCCGCTGCAGCGTGCGCACGGTCGGAAAGATCATGAAGAAGCTGCCTGCGTCATGGCGCGCGAGCGCATCGGCGGGGCGCACCCAGCAGGGCTCGAACTGCTCGCTCTCGTCCGCGGTGGGCACTTGGCCTTCGGGCATGCGCGCGACGAGGAAGGGCACGTCGAAGCGCTTCGGCAGGTCGCGGTCGGTGATCCAGTGCGCGAGCGTGAACACCTGGTCGCAGGCGAGCGCCAGCCCGCGCGCGGCGCACTGCTCGGCAAAGGCGACCGGCGCGTCGGGGCTGCGGTCGAGCGCAGCGATGTCCTCGGCGTTCGCGAAGCGGCCGTCGGCATGGCGCGCGAGCAGCACGCCGAGCTCCTCGAAGCCCTCGCGGATCGCGGCGACGGCCTGCGTGAGCTGCAGCTCGTCCTGCGTGGGGCGCCGCGAGGCGAGGCGCGCGGCGGCCAGCGCGTCGGCCGCATCGATCTGGCCGCCGGGGAACACGTAGGCGCCTGGCGCGAAGCTTGCAGTGGCGGAGCGGCGCGTCATCAGCACTTCGATGCCGGCTTCGGAATCGCGCAGCAGCAGCACCGTGGCGGCCGCGCGCACGGGCACGGGCTCGCGGCGGGGATGGAGTTGTTGGGTGGGACGGACCATGCGGCGATTATGGAGAGATGCCGCCCGCACCCCGGCGCGCCCTGCATAAGCTCATGCCGCATACGGCATGAGCCGCGCGCCACAATCCCGCATCGCACCGCCCGTTTCGAGGAAAGACGACCGCCATGATCCATTCACCCTTCTCGCGATTCTTCCGCTCCGGCCTGCTGCTGCGCGCAGGCACCGCCGCCGTGCTGTGCGCGGCCGCGTCGGCCTCAGCGCTCGCGCAGGCGCCGGCCGACTGGCCGCAGCAACCCGTCACGCTGATCATGGGCTTTCCGGCCGGCTCGGGCGTCGACGTGGTGGCCCGCGCGATCCAGGAGCCGCTCGCGAAGCAGCTCGGCAAGCCCGTGATCATCGACTACAAGTCGGGCGCGGCCGGCAACATCGCGAGCGAGTACGTGGCGCATGCCAGGCCCGACGGCTACACGCTCTCCTTCGGCACCGCGGCCACGCACGGCAGCAATGCCGCGCTCTACAAGAAGCTGCCCTTCGACGTGGAGGCCGACTTCGTGCCGGTGGCGCCGGTGCTCGACGTCTCGAACGTGCTCACCATCAACCCCGAGGTGATCAACGTGCGGACCTTGAAGGAGTTCGTGGATCTCGTCAAGGCCAACCCCGGCAAGTACAACTATGCGTCTACAGGCAACGGCGCCGGCACGCACATGGCCTTTGCGGAATTCAATTCGCGCCTCGGGCTGACCATGGTGCACGTGCCCTACAAGGGCGGGCCCGAGGCCATCACCTCGGTGGTGCGCGGCGAGACCTGCTGCATCATGAACCAGGTGCAAACCGTGCTGCCGCACTACAAGGCCGGCAAGGTGCGCCTGCTGGGCGTGACCACGGCCAAGCCGGTGGCGGCCGTGAAGGAGGTGCCCACCATCGCCTCCAGCGGCCTGCCGGGCACGAAGGGCTTCGACAGCTCGATCTGGTTCGGCATCTTCGCGCCCAAGGGCACCGACCCGCAGATCGTCGACAAGCTCAACGCCGCGGTGAAGGCCGTGCTCGAGCAGCCCGAGCTGCGCGAGCGCTTCGAGAGCCAGGGCAACACCGTGCGCATCGAGACGCCCGCGCAGTTCAGGAAGACCGTGCACGAGAACCGCGTGAAATGGGCCGAGGTGGCGAAGGCGGCGAACATCAGCATCGATTGAGCGCCGCCCGGGCGCGGCCGCCGCGCGCGGGCAGCGTCATCGCCATCACCCCGGCCACGATGCACGCGAGTCCGAGCCAGGCCGTCGGCGCGAGCCGCTCGCCGAGCAGCAGCACGCCGATCGCCACGCCCACGGGCACGCGCAGGTAGGCCTGGGCCGAGGTCGACATCGGCCCGAGCGTGCGGATCAGCCGGAAGTAGATCGTGAAGGCCAGCGCGGTCGAGAGCACCGCGAGCGCCAGCACCGCGAGCACCGAGGCGGCCGAGGGCGCGAGCGTCCAGGGCCGCTCGATCGCGAGGCTCGCGGGCAGCAGCATCGCCGCGCCCGCGACCAGCGAGCCCGCGGCCGGCAGCATGGGATCGAGGCCCTTGAACACGCGACCGAACATCGCGGCGCCGCCATAGCAGACCGAGGCCGCCACCAGCGCCAGTTGCGCGAGCAGCGAATGGCCGAGCCCGCGCAGCGCCTCGGTGCCGACGATCAGGCAGATGCCCACCATACCCGCGCCGACGCCGAGCCAGCGCCGCGGCGTGGGCTTTTCCGCGCCCGCCAGGCCGAGGCTCAGCAGGAAGATGAAGATCGGCGAGGTGGAATTGAGGACCGTCGCGAGGCCCGCGTCCACGCTGCGCTCCGCCCAGGCGATCAGCGCGAAGGGCAGCACGCTGTTGAGCGCGGCCTGCACCGTGAAGCGGCGCCAGCTTGCCGCATCGCGCGGCAGCCGCAGGCCGCGCCAGCGCAGCACCGCGAGCAGCAGCGCACCGGCGATCAGGGTGCGCGCGGCGACCAGCGTGAGCGGCGGAATGGTCGCCACGCCGATCTTGATGAAGCTGTACGAGGCGCCCCAGAGCGTGGCGAGCAGCGCGAGCAGGGCCCATTCGACGATCGGGTGCGGCGGGTTGGCGGGTCGTGTCGGGTGGAGGGTGGTGTGCATGGTGCGGCGATGATCGGCGCCATCGGCCGCGCGCACTTCGGCCGCGGACGAAGCGTGCCGTGCACGCGGGTATCCTCGAAATCCTCGCGACTTCCTTCTTCGCCGCGCTGCGCGGCGACCGACGCCATGGCTTCATCCCACTCGCTGCTGCTGCGCCGCGTGCGGCCTTTCGGGCGCGCGCCCGGTTCGCCGGTCGACCTGCTCGTGCGCGACGGCCGCATCGCGCAGATCGGCCCGGATCTTGCCGCCCCCGCGGACACGCCGGTCGAGGAGGGCGGCGGCGCGCTGCTGCTGCCCGGCCTGGTCGAGAGCCACACCCACCTCGACAAGACGCTCTGGGGCATGGACTGGTACCGCAACGAGGTCGGCCCGCAGCTCACCGACAGGATCGAGAACGAGCGCGCCTTCCGCCATGCGAGCGGGCACGACGCACGCGCGCAGTCGCTCGCGCTCGCGAAGGCCTTTCTCGCGCTCGGCACCACGCGGCTGCGCACGCACGTCGACATCGACACCCAGGCCGGCTTGCGCCATCTCGAAGGCACGCTCGCCACGCGCGAGGCGCTGCGCGCGCTGCAGCAGATCCAGATCGTTGCCTTCCCGCAGTCGGGCCTGCTCGGCCGGCCCGGCACGGCGGAGCTGCTCGACCAGGCGCTGGCACGCGGCGCCGACGTGCTCGGCGGCCTCGACCCCTGTGCGATCGACGGCGACCCGGTGCGCTCGCTCGACCTGCTGTTCGCGCTGGCCGGCAAGCACGGCTGCCCGCTCGACATCCATCTGCACGAGCCGGGCGCCATGGGCGCGTTCTCGCTCGACCTGATCCTGCAGCGCACCGCGGCGCTGGGCCTGCAGGGCAGGGTGGCCGTCAGCCATGGCTTCTGCCTCGGCGACCTGGCGGAACGCGAGCGCGACGCGCTGCTCGCGCGCATGGCGAAGCTCGGCGTGGTGCTCGTCACCAGCGCCTCGCCCTCGCGCAGCGTGCCGCCGCTCATCGCCTGCCGGCAGGCCGGCGTGACGGTGTGCGGCGGCAACGACGGCATCCGCGACACCTGGTCGCCCTACGGCAACCCCGACATGCTGGAACGCGCGATGCTCATCGGCATGCGCTACAACCTGCGCCGCGACGACGAGATCGAGATCGCGCTCGACACGGTCACGCAGTCGGGCGCGCGCGGCTGCGGCTTCGGCGACTACGGCCTCGAAGCCGGCTGCCGGGCCGACCTGGTGCTGGTCGATGCGCAGACCGTCGCGCAGGCGGTGGTCGCGCGGCCGGTGCGCCGGCTGGTGGTGGCGGGCGGGCGCATCGTGGCGCGCGATGGCGTGCTCGAAACGGGCGTGGCTGGGCTGTGAGTCGGTGGCCGCTGTTGCCGCTAGTGATCGCCTGAGAAGCAGCCGCGCGTCCGGCACTCGGTGGCGCTGCGCCAGTAGATCGCGTTCGTATCGAGGGGGTTGAACGGGCGGTCGCGGTTGAGGAACAGCCCGCCGCCATCGGGGAGGCGCCAGCCGTGCAGCCGAACTCCCGAGAACGATCGCGGCTGAGACGCAGACGGCGCGCCGTGCTCGGCGACAACGTTCCGGTATGCCTTGCCTTGCGCCCACCACGGCAGACTGATGGCCATCTGCTGCAATTTGGCATCCTTGAAGAAGAGCGCCAGATACAACGCGGGAATGCCGTTGTAGGACTTGATCTTCACGCCACAGGCGCGGTCGACGGGGAGATCGCCCTGGTAGCGGCCGCACCAGACCGGATGTTCAGCAAACCGCTGCCGCACGGTCGCTTCGGTCCATTCTTCGGAGAGCTCCGAGACACTGAAGAAAGTGCTCTTGCTGTTGCCAAAGAAATGCTCGCGATATTCCTCCAGTCGGGCACGCTGCGGATAGAGGAGCAGCGCGATCAATGCACAGACGCCGAGTGCAATGAGGAGGCGTCGAGGGCTGATGGCCCGGGATCTCGGCTGCTGGTACCTTGCGCGCATGGACTCGTCCGTTCTGATTCGCTGAAGAAATGCTCGATGCCGCCTCCGGCGGAAGGCGCATTCTGCCCGGCGTCCAGTGCCGCGCCGCGTTCACTACACTGCCTGCGATGCATCGAGTGCTTCAGTGTCCTGCCGTGGAAGACCGCCTGACCGTCTGGTTCCGAAGTGGCGGCGCGTTCCGCAGCCGCGGCGTGGGGCCGCGGGTACCTCGGGCGGTGCTCGATGTTCCCGCGCTGTCGGCGCGCCTCGTCGCGGACTGGGAGAACGAGATGGCGACAAATCTCTTCCTAGAGCCCGGCGACGTGGAGCCCCTGCCGCTCGCGCGTGCGCGCAGCCGCTGGCCGGCGCACAGGCAGTGCCTGCTGGCCATGGCCGACTGGCTCGCCACCCTCGGCATGCCGGGCGTGCTGGACGACAGCGAACTCGCGCTCATGGCCTGCCGCGGCGCGCGCTACCACCATGACGCAGCGCAGTACGGCGGCGCGGCCTTCTGCAATCTCTTCGTGAGCGAGGACAAGGGGCTCGAGGTCCATTTCCCCGGCACCGGCGAGCGCATTCCGCTCGTCCGCGGCACCGCCTTCGTCTTCGACACCGCGCAGCCGCATGCGGTGATCCGGCGCGGCAGCGGCGGCTTCGATGCGGGCGATTTCGCGGCTGGACAGGATCGCGCGCAGTTCTTCCTGAGCTGGGAGCTGCCGATCGAACACGCCGCGGTCGCGCGTGCGCTCGGCATTGCATTCGACACGACGCCCGCGGCGCAGCTCGGCGAAGCGCAGGTGATGGCGAACGGCGCACGCGTTCGCGTGTGTGCCGACTCGGGCCGCTGGCGCCCGGCGGACTGATCCGCTGCGCGTTTCACGACGATGTTGTTACTCCCGGCTTTGCCGAGGCGCCTCTAGAGTGGCTCCAGGGCGCCATCCGCGCGCCACAGGAGCCGGCCATGAACAGCATCGGAAGAACCAGCAGCAGCAACCACAGCGACGGCGACAACGACGGCGAGACGGACGTCGCCCTCGTCGCGCAGGAGGACGAGGCGCCCGCGCCAAGGGCATCGCCCCGCGTGGCGCAGGCGCTCGGCGTCTATCGCAACATGGCCGCGTGCCATGCCCGCGCCGCGCGGCGGGCGGGCCCCGATGAGAGCGACGCGCTCGCGGCTGCGCTGATGCTGCCTTGCTACCAGCGCGACTTCTGCGTGCTGGCGCTCGCATTGACCTCGGCCGAGGCGCGCGAACTAAGGCATGCACTCGATGCGTTCCGCGCCTCGGCCGGCTGACGCCGAAGGCAGGCGAAAGACCACCTTCGTTCCGGTTTCGGCGGGCTGCTGGCTGCTTTCGACGCGCCGCGCATGCCGGCCGCGGTACATCGATGGATTGAACGGGATTCCACGCGTAGACGCTCCGCGGGCGCGGCCAGAGACTCCGCTTCCCCAAGTGGGGGGAGTCAACTTTCAAAGGAGCTGGACGTGGAAAAAGGCAAGCAATTCACCATTCTTTCGTTCGTCGGCGGCGGCATACGGGGCCTGATGTCGGTCACGATCCTGCAGAAGCTCCACGAGCGCTTCCCGCACCTCATCGAGCACACCGACCTCATCGCCGGGTGCTCGACCGGATCGATCATCACGAGCGAGCTGCTGGCCGGCAAGACGCCGAAGGAGCTGATCGAGTTCTTCACCTCGCCGAAGGGCGAGATCGGGTTCTACAACGACATGAACCACGATCCGCGCCAGCCCGCGTACTCGATCGAGAAGGTGTTCGCCTCGCAGTTCCTGCTGCACCGCGAGAAGAAGGTCTCGGAGCTCGAGCGCAAGAAGGTGCTGTTCGTGTCCTTCAACGTCGGCGGGCTCGCGGTGAAGGACGGGGTGCAGACGCCCACGCCGTGGAAGCCGCTGATGTACACCAACATGCTGCCCGGCCTCGGCGACGTGCTGATCGCGAAGGCCGCCACGTCGAGCGGCGCGATGCCCGGGCAGCTGGGCTCCTACGATGGCAACGTCGACGGCGCCTTCTTCAACCACGACCCGACGGTCGCGGCGATCTCGCTGGCCGTGGCCGCGGGGCACAAGCTCGAGAACATCGTGGCCATCACCATCGGCACCGGCCTGATGCACGACTGGATCGCGAGCGACACCGGTCCGTGGGGCGCCGATCAGTGGATGAACGGCGTGGCCGATCCGTTCAACAGCACGCCGCCGTTCCTGATGAACCAGTCGAAGCCCGGGCCGGTGCTCGACATGTGCCTCAACGGCACTTCGACCGAGCTGATGCCCACGCTCGCGGCCATGCTGCTCGGCGACCGCTACGCGAACATCAATCCCCGGCTGCCCTTCTTCATTCCGGAGAACACCACCTACCAGCAGGCGATCGACCTGCTGCAGGACAAGGGCAACAAGGCCGACACCGCCCATGCGGAGGCGCTGATCGAGGCCTACTGGTGGGACCATCTGCCCGACGGCCCGGTCGAGCAGGCCGAGGCACCCGTCGCAGTGGCCGCAGCCGGGAGCCAGGCCGCGGCGAACCCGCCTCCGGCCGGCAAGTCGGCCAGCCCATCGACCGGCGAACTCAACCTGGGGCCCTACTACATCCAGCAGCTGAATGCCGGGCATTTCGTGCTCGACGTGGATGGCAACAGCCCCGACGCGGAGACGCCGGTCATCGCCTACGCCGTCAACCTGCCCGAGACCGGCAACCAGCAGTGGCGCTTCGTTCCTGCCGGCCCGGAGGCGCCCGGGTGGTGGTACCTGGAGACGCTGATGGACACCGGCTTCGTCATGACGGTGCTGCCGCTGGGCACTGCCGGCGAGTGGCCGGTGGTCATGCAGGCCAGGCAGCCGGTGATCGAGGCCGACGCGCAGCTCTGGAGCCTGCAGCCGACCGAGGTGCTCGGCTACTGGTACATCCAGAGCAAGTACGGCGCGAGCAACGCGCAGGCGCCAGCGGTGATCACGCTCGGCGACGACGCCTCGGGCGCGCGCGTGTGGGCCAATCCGATCAGCTTCTCGGGCTTCCAGACGCAGGCCTGGGGCTTCAAGCCGGTCAACTGGTAGCGCCTCGCTACGGCAGCACCCGCGCGACCGCATCGGCGAAGGACGGGAGGTCGGTGCCGGTGTGGGTCGTCGCGTAGGTCGCCTCGCTCACGGCCAGCCCTGGCTGGCCGCGCGCCCGGAGCCGCTGGTACAGGCCGTCGACGGGACCGGAGTTGCATTCGGTCGGATGGTCGCAGCGCGTCAGCAGCAGGGTCGCGGCAAGCGGCCTGTCGCCGAGCGCGTCGTGCATGCGCTGTTCGAGTTCGCGGTACTCGGCCGCCTGGAAGTCGAAGGCGCCTTCGAACGCCAGGAAGTGCGAGAAGGTCAGGCTGCCGGCCGCCCCCTCGAGAAACAGCGCGATGCCGGCCATGCTGCCGCTGAGCGAAAGGCCGGTCAGCAGGCGCCGAGCCGGATCGGTGCGATAGCCGGCCTCGATGAACGGCACCAGTTCGAGCGTGAGGAAGTCGTGGTACGCGGTGGCGCCGGGCAGCGTGTAGTCCTGCTCGCGCCGTGCCGTGCCGCCGATGCCGACCAGGATCGCCTCCGTGCGGCGCTCGTCGAGGATGGTCTTGAAGTTCGCGAAGCGCGTGCCCGGCGGGTTGAAGACGCCGTCGCCGTCCATCGCGTAGATGACCGGGTAGCGCGCGGAGCCGCCGTCGTACGAGGCGGGCAGATGGATCTCGAGCGCATAGGTCGCGCCCGTCTTGCTGGAGGCGATCGTGGCGGAGACCACGCGGCTGGCGGGTGCATCGGCCGGCGGTGCGGCCGGCACGTCGGGCGCGGGCGGCGCGGGGGGCGGTGGCGGGGGCGCGGGGGCGGGCGGTTCGGCCGGCGGCGCGACGGCCGCCACGGGCACGATCGGAATGCCGCCCCCACCGCCACCCCCGCCGCAACTCGACGCGCCGAGCAGATAAGCCCAGCCCGCAACGCACGCGACCGTGCGCATCCTTTGCCCAGCCTGCATCGGAAGTCCCCTGCAATGCGTGATCGACGGCGCTCGTCGAACGCCGGCCCCGAAAACCTGCGCACCGCACGGATGCGCGCTTTGCCACCATGCCACGGACCGGCGCGCGTTCTGCCCTGTTCGGGGTAGATGAAAAGAGAAACAGTCGTATCGGTCCTGCGCCGGCGCGCCGCACGGGTCGACGCGGTGCCGCGCTACGATCCGGCGTTTCCAGAACCCGAGGAGGACAAGAGATGCGCCCCACCGTACTGCAGCCAACCGCGGGCTCCGTCGCCATGCGAGGGCGCGGCCGCCGCATCGCCGCGGCATGCCTCGGCGCCGCCGTCCTGCTGCTGGCCGCCTGCCAGGCGCAGCCCGAATTCCGTCCGCTCACCTCCGAAGCCCCGCCGCCGCCCACCTTCGTGACCGTGCCCACCGACCCCGGCTGCGAGGCTGCGCGTGCCGGCTATGCGCTGGGCCGGCCGGTGGCGCAGCCGCTGCTCGAGGAACTGCTCGCGCGCACCGGCTCGGGCTCGGTGCGCACCTCGGCCGCCGGCGAGCCGCCGCCGGCGCCGGCCGATCCGAAGCGCCTCAACCTCGATGTCGATGCGCAGGGCCGCATCACGGCCGCGCGCTGCGGCTGAGCGCTGAAGATAATGCCGCGATGATTTCTTCCAAGACCTCGATCGCGCTCGACTGCTACTACAGCCTTTCCTCGCCCTGGGCCTACCTCGGCGGTCCGCAACTGCAGGACATCGTGCGCCGCCACCACGTGCGGCTCGCGCTCAAGCCCTACGACTTCCAGGCCGTGGTGCCGCAGACCGGCGGCATTCCGCTGAAGACGCGGCCGGAGCCGCGCCGCACCTACCACGCGCTCGAACTCGCACGCTGGCGCGACCACCTGGGCATGCCGCTCAACCTGGAACCGGCCTACTACCCCAAGGGCGTGCCGGTGGACCCGAACTGGAACAAGTACCCGGGCTGGATGGTGATCGCCGCGCAACTGCAGGGGCTCGATGCGCAGCCGCTCTCGCACGCGCTGCTGCGCGCGCTCTGGGCCGAGGAACGCGACACCTCACAGGCCGAGGTGCGCATCGCGATCGCCGACGAGAACGGCTACGACGGCGCCTCGCTGCAGGCGATGGAGCAGTCGGCCGAAGTGCTTGCGGTGTACCGCGCGAACAGCGCCGAGGCCATCGAGGCCGGCGTGTTCGGCGCACCCACCTTCATCCTGAACGGCGAGCGCTTCTGGGGCCAGGACCGGCTGGCCTTCCTGGACCGGGCGCTCGATCGCCTGCGCGCGAAGGGCTGAGCGCCGCTCAGTCGCCGCGCACCCAGTTGTAGAACATGCTGCGCTTGAAGCCGTTGCTCGTGTAGATCGGCTCCTTCGCATAGATATCCACCGCCGCCACCGCCGCCGTCAGCGCGAGGATGTCGGCTTCCTCCACGGCGTACCGTCCCGCGAGCAGCTTGCGCGCGATGGGGTGCGCGATGTTGCGCACCGCCTGGCCGCCGATCTGCGGCTGGCCGGCGGCCTCGAGGTACATGGCTTCGGCGAGATAGGCCGCGGCTTCGTTCTCGTGGCCCGAGTGCTTGCCGGTGGTCTGGATGTCGAGGTGCGCATGGGTGCACTCGTGCACCAGGAAGGCCTGGTCGCTCGCGTTCGAGATGCTGAAGCCGTCGCGCAGGTTGATGATGTCGGTGTCCATGTTGTAGCTCGCGCCCGCGCCGCTCGACACGGCGTTGCCGAGCTTGAAGGCGCCGCTCGCGATCGCGTCGGCCACGTCGATCTGGTAGGCGCTCGGGTAGACGCGCAGGCTCCGCACGGCGAAATTCAGGCGCGCGACGTTGAGGTCGCGCTTGAGGAAACTGACGATGTCGGACTTGAGCGTCATGCGCGGGAGGCTCCGTGGGTAAATGGTGGTGGACGAATCCGAAGCCACGCATTCTGGTGAGCGTCGCGCGCCGCGCCTATAGCCCGTTCGGCCGTGTGGCCCCGGCCCTTCGGCCGAGGCGCTCGGCTCAGCCGACGAGCATCGAGCGCGGCAGCAGCGCCGGCACCAGCGTGCGGTTCAGCCGCTCGCGCCACCAGCGCAGCGCCTGCCCCTCGGCGCCGGTCTTCCAGGCGAGCCAGAAGGGCTCGGGCGCGCGCGGCTCCTCGGTCGGCAACTCGACCAGCGTGCCGCGCGCGAGCTCGCCGGCGATGCAGGCGCGCGGCAGGAAGCCGTGGCCGAGGCCGGCCGCCTGGCAGGCGATCTTCGCGGCCATCGAGGGCACGGTGATGCGCGGCTGGCCCGCGAGCAGGCCCACGGTGCGGTCCGACAGCGTGCGCGCGCTGTCGCCCACGACGATGGCGTTGCATTCGAGCAGGTCGCCGCGCTGCAGCGGCCGGCCCAGGCGCGTGAGCGGATGGCTGGGCGCCACGCAGAACGCGAACGCGATGCTGCCGACCGTCACCGCCTGGTAGCCGCCGCCGGCCGGGCCTTCTCCCGCGGCGATGACGATGTCCGCGCGCCCCTCGCGCAGCGCCTCCCAGCTGCCGGTGAGCGCCTCGCAGGCGATGCGCAGCCGCGTGCCGCAGCGCAGGTCCTCGAAGGCGCGGATGTCGTCCATCAGCGATTGCGTGGGGATCAGCGAATCGTGCACCAGGCGCAGCTCCGACTCGAAGCCGGTGGCGATCTGCCGCATGCGCGATTCGAGGTCGTTGGCCGCGTTGAGCAGCCAGCGGCCCTCCTTCAGCATCTCCTCGCCCGCGGGCGTGAGGTTGACGCGCGGGCCGTTGCGCTCGAACAAGCGCATGCCGAGCT
The DNA here is from genome assembly GCF_029893635.1 of Variovorax sp. TBS-050B. Taxonomy (NCBI): domain Bacteria; kingdom Pseudomonadati; phylum Pseudomonadota; class Betaproteobacteria; order Burkholderiales; family Comamonadaceae; genus Variovorax; species Variovorax sp. TBS-050B. The sequence continues at coordinate 2,237,432 of NZ_JARXYR010000002.1, forward strand.
GCTCTTCGAGACGGCCCACGGCATACGAGATGGTGGAGGGCACCTTGTGGAGCCGCGCGGCGGCCGCGGCGAAGGAGCCGTGGCGGGCGATGGCGTCGACGACTTCGATGGCTTCGAGGCTGAGCTTGAGCACGTGCGTTCCCCATGAAAAGAAGGACCGAAAACCCTGGAGAATCAACGTTCGAAAAATTCGATCGATGACGCTGAAAACTTTCGCCGATGCTGGTCGGAATGGCCCCGATGATTCAGCCCATGCCGAGGGAAATGCTTCCCGAAGCGGATTGTGAATCGAATCGAACCTTTTTCATACTTCAGGAGTACTTTCATGTCGAAGATCCAGGCCACCCCCACCGCCGGCGCCACCTTGCTGACCCCCAACGACCACACGCTCGTGATGATCGACTTCCAGTCGCAGATGGCCTTCGCCACGCATTCGATCGACGCGGTCACGCTGCGCAACAACGCGGCGCTGGTGGCGCAGGCGGCGGCCGGCTTCAAGGTGCCGACCATCCTCACGACCGTGGCCGAGAAGAGCTTCTCGGGCCCGATGTTCCGCGAGATCGCCGAGGCCTTCCCGGGCCAGAAGATGCTCGACCGCACCTCGATGAACACCTGGGAGGACGCGGCCGTGATCGAGCGCGTGAACCAGATCGGCAAGCCGCGCATCGTGCTCGCCGGCCTCTGGACCAGCGTGTGCATCGTGGGCCCGGCGCTGTCGGCGCTGGACCAGGGCTTCGAGGTCTACGTGATCGCCGACGCCAGCGGCGACGTCTCGGCCGAGGCGCACAACCGCGCGATGGAGCGCATGGTGCAGGCCGGCGCGCGGCCGATGACCTCGCTGCAATACCTGCTCGAGCTGCAGCGCGACTGGGCGCGCGGCGAGACCTACGAGCTCACCACCGGCATCGCGAAGAAGGTGGGCGGCGCCTACGGCATCGGCATCGACTACGCCAAGAGCATGTTCGGCGCGCACGAAGGCTGATCGGAAACCCCAGGAAGCGCCGGCCATGAAGCCCTACCTCGTCTCCCTTGCGCTGGGCCTGCTGGTCGGCGTGATCTACGCGCTGTTCCAGGTGCGCTCGCCGGCGCCGCCGGTGATCGCGCTCGTGGGCCTGCTCGGCATCCTGCTCGGCGAGCAGATCCCGCCGCTGGTGAAGCAGCTGTCCGAGCGTCCCGCGGCCACGTCCTGGCTGCATCATCAGGTCAAGCCGCACGTGTTCGGCGAGCTGCCCCGCTGCGTGCAGCCCACGGCGAGCGGGACCGCCGCCGCCCGCCCCGCCGACCGGAGCGACGCATGAACGCCGGCGACCCGCAACGCCGCCGGTTCCTCGGCGCTCTCGGCGCCCTTGCCGCCACCACCCTCGCACCCACCACGACCATGGCCCAGACCCAGACCCCCGACCTCATCCTGCACAACGGCCGCTTCACCACGCTGGACCGCGCGAACCCGAATGCCGACGCGGTGGCGATCCTGGACGGCCGCTTCCTCCGCGTGGGCCGCGCCGAAGAGGTGCTGCCGCTCGCCGGCAGCCGCACCCGCGTGATCGACCTGCAGGGCAGGCGCGTGCTGCCGGGCCTGATCGACAACCACCTGCACATCATCCGCGGCGGCCTCAACTACAACATGGAGCTGCGCTGGGACGGCGTGAGGAGCCTCGCCGACGCCATGGCCATGCTGCGCCGCCAGGTCGCCGTCACGCCCGCGCCGCAGTGGGTGCGCGTGGTGGGCGGCTTCACCGAGCACCAGTTCGTGGAGAAGCGGCTGCCGACGCTGGCCGAACTCAATGCGGTGGCGCCCGACACGCCGGTCTTCATCCTGCACCTGTACGACCGCGCGCTGCTCAACGCGGCCGCGCTGCGCGCCGTGGGCTACACCAGGGACACGCCCGCGCCGCCCGGCGGCGAGATCGTGCGCGACGGCCACGGCAACCCGACGGGCCTGCTGCTCGCCAAGCCCAACGCCGCCATCCTCTACGCCACGCTCGCCAAGGGACCGAAGCTGCCCTTCGACTACCAGCTCAATTCCACGCGCCACTTCATGCGCGAGCTCAACCGGCTCGGCGTGACGGGTGCGATAGACGCGGGCGGCGGCAACCAGAACTATCCCGACGACTATGCGGTGATCCAGAAGCTCGCCGACGACGGCCAGCTCACGATCCGCCTCGCCTACAACCTGTTCACGCAGAAGCCGAAGCAGGAGAAGCAGGACTTCCTGAACTGGACCGCGAACTCGACCTACAAGCAGGGCGACGACTACTTCCGCCACAACGGCGCGGGCGAGATGCTGGTGTTCTCGGCCGCCGACTTCGAGGATTTCCGCGAGCCGCGGCCCGAGATGGGGCCCGAGATGGAAGGCGAGCTCGAAGGCGTGGTGCGCATCCTCGCGCAGAACCGCTGGCCCTGGCGCATGCACGCCACCTACGACGAGACCATCGACCGTGCGCTCGACGTGTTCGAGAAGGTCGACAAGGACACGCCGCTCGCCGGCCTGAACTGGTTCTTCGACCATGCCGAGACCATCTCCGAGAAGTCGATGGACCGCATCGCCGCGCTCGGCGGCGGCGTGGCGGTGCAGCACCGCATGGCCTACCAGGGCGAGTACTTCGTCGCGCGCTACGGCGCCGGCGCGGCCGAGGCCACGCCGCCCGTGAAGAAGATGCTGGAGCGCGGCCTCAAGGTCTCGGCCGGCACCGACGCCACGCGCGTGGCCTCGTACAACCCCTGGGTCTCGCTCTCGTGGCTGGTCACGGGCAGGACCGTGGGCGGCATGCAGCTCTATCCGCAGCGCAACTGCCTGGACCGCGAGCAGGCGCTGCGCATGTGGACCGAGAACGTGACCTGGTTCTCCAACGAGGAGGGCAGGAAGGGCCGCATCCAGGCCGGCCAGCTCGCCGACCTCGTGGTGCCCGACCGCGACTACTTCGGCTGCGCCGAATCGGAGATCGCCGACACCACCGCGCTGCTCACGATGGTGGGCGGCAAGGTGGTCTGGGGCGCCGGCCCCTTCGCCGCGCTCGACGAGGGCGCGCCGCCGCCCGCGATGCCCGACTGGTCGCCCGCGCGCACCTTCGGCGGGCTATGCGGGCTGGGCCGACACGGCCGAGGGCGCGCCGCTGCAGAAGGCGATGCGGAAGGCCGCCATGGCCTGCGCCTGCGCCAACGACTGCAACGTGCACGGCCACCAGCACGCCACGGCCTGGAGCAGCAAGCTGCCGATCGCCGACCTCAAGAGCTTCTGGGGCGCGCTGGGCTGCGCCTGCTGGGCGGTGTGATGGCGATGCGCTGGACCACTTCCGCCGCCGTGCGCTGGGTCGCCTTGCTGCTGCTGTGCGCGGCCTACCTGCAGGGCGGCCTGAACAAGGCGATGGACTTCGACGCGGCCCTCGTCGAGATGAACCACTTCGGCCTGTCGCCGGCCGGGCCGATGGCGGTGGCAGTGATCGTGCTGGAGCTCGGCGCCTCGGCGCTGATCCTCGCGGGCTTCTGGCGCTGGCTCGGCGCGCTCGCGCTCGCGGGCTTCACGCTGATGGCGACCTTCGTGGCGCTGCGTTTCTGGCAGATGCCCATGGGGCAGGCGCGCTTCATGGCGGCGAACGCCTTCTTCGAACACCTGGGCCTGGTCGGCGGCTTCCTGCTCGTCGCCTGGCTCGACCTGAAGGAGCGTGCACATGGCTGAAGCTTCCCGCGGCGCCTTCGCGCCGCTGCGCCAGCCGGTGTTCGCGGTGCTCTGGGCCGCCACCGTGCTCGGCAACATCGGCAGTTTCATGCGCGACGTGGCGAGCTCGTGGCTGGTCACCGACCTGTCGGCGAGCCCGACCGCGGTGGCGTTGATCCAGACCGCGGCCACGCTGCCGGTGTTCCTGCTCGCCATTCCGGCGGGCGTGCTGTCGGACATCCTCGACCGCCGCCGCTTCCTGATTTTCGTGCAGCTGGTGCTCGCGGCGGTCAGCGGCGCGCTGCTGGTGCTCTCGCACACCGGCGCGCTCACGGTCGAGTACCTGATCGCGCTGACCTTCGTGGGCGGCATCGGCGCGGCGCTGATGGGGCCGACCTGGCAGTCGATCGTGCCCGAGCTGGTGCCGCGCGCCGACCTCAAGGGCGCGGTGGCGCTCAACTCGCTCGGCATCAACATCGCGCGCTCGATCGGTCCGGCCGCGGGCGGGCTGATCCTCGCGAGCTTCGGTGCGGCCGTCACCTACGGGCTCGACGTGCTGAGCTACGTGTTCGTGATCGCGGCGTTGCTGTGGTGGAAGCGGCCGGCGGCGGTGGACAGCGGGCTGTCCGAGAACTTCCTCGGCGCCTTCCGGGCCGGCCTGCGCTACACCCGCGCCAGCCGCGAGCTGCACGTGGTGCTGCTGCGCGCGGCGGTGTTCTTCGTGTTCGCGAGCTCGGTCTGGGCGCTGCTGCCGCTGGTGGCGCGCCAGATGCTCGGCGGCAGCGCGGGCTTTTATGGCGTGCTGCTCGGCGCGGTGGGCGCGGGCGCCATCGGCGGCGCGCTCGTGATGCCGCGGCTGCGCGCGCGGCTCGATGCCGACGGCATGCTGCTGCTGGCCTCGCTGCTCGCCGCGGGCGTGATGAGCAGCCTGGTCTTCGCGCCGCCGCAGTGGCTCGCGGTGCTGCTGCTGTTGCTGCTGGGCCTGGGCTGGATCATCGCGCTGACCACGCTCAACGGCGTCGCCCAGTCGATCCTGCCGAACTGGGTTCGCGGGCGCGGCCTGGCGGTCTACCTCACGGTGTTCAACGGCGCGATGGCGGCCGGCAGCCTGGGCTGGGGCCTGGTGGCACAGCAGATCGGCGTGCCGTTCACGCTGGTCGCGGGCGCGGTCGGGCTGGTGATGGCGGGCCTGGCGTTCCACCGCGTGAAGCTGCCCACCGGCGAGGCCGACCTGCAGCCCTCGAACCACTGGCCCGAGCCGCTCGTGGCCGAGCCGGTGGCGCACGACCGGGGCCCCGTGATGGTGCAGGTCGAGTACCGCATCCGCAGGGACGACCGCGAGGCCTTCCTGGCCGTGATGAAGCGCCTCTCCCTCGAACGCCGCCGCGACGGCGCCTATGCCTGGGGCCTGCACGAGCACACGGCCGATCCCGAGCGGATCATGGAATGGTTCCTGCTGGCATCGTGGGCCGAGCACCTCCGTCAGCACCACCGCGTGTCGCAGGCCGACGCCGACCTGCAGGCCGAGGCGCTGCGCTTCCACGTCGGGCCGGGGCGGCCCGAGGTGCATCACTTCCTCTCGCTCTGAGCGAGTTTCGTTTCCCTTCATCAACCTCAAGGAAAAAACCATGACAACACTGACCCTGCGCGACGGCACCGAGCTCTACTACAAGGACTGGGGCACCGGCCAGCCGATCGTCTTCAGCCACGGCTGGCCGCTCAGCGCCGACATGTGGGACGCGCAGATGCTGTTCTTCGCCGAGCGCGGCTATCGCGTGATCGCCTTCGACCGCCGCGGCTTCGGCCGCTCGAGCCAGCCGTGGACCGGCTACGGCTACGACACCTTCGCCGACGACATCGCCGAGCTGATCGAGAAGCTCGACCTGAAGGACGTGGTGCTCGCGGGCTTCTCGATGGGCGGGCGGCGACGTCACGCGCTACATCGCGCGCAAGGGCAGCGCCCGCGTTGCCAAGCTCGCGCTGATCAGCGCGGTGACGCCGCTCTTCACGAAGACGGCCGACCATCCGGTGGGCCCCGAGGCCTCGGTGTTCGCAGGCATCCGCGCCGGCCTGGCGGCCGACCGGGCGCAGTTCCTCGACGACTTCAGCACCGTCTTCTACGGCACCAACCGGCCGGGTACGAAGGTCTCGCAGGGCGTCTTCAAGCAGACGCTGCAGATCGCACTGCAGGCCTCGATCAAGGCCACCATCGACTGCGTGACCGCGTTCTCCGAGACCGACTTCCGCCCCGACATGGCGAAGATCGACGTGCCCACGCTGGTGATCCACGGCGATGACGACCAGGTGGTGCCCTTCGAGGCCACGGGCAAGCTCGCGGCCGAGATGATCCCGGGCAGCCAGCTCAAGCTGTATGCCGGCGCGCCGCACGCCACCTGCACCACGCATGCGGCGCAGGTCAACGCCGACCTGCTGGCGTTCATCCAGGGCTGAGCCCGGCGGGCCGCCTCGGCGGCCCTGCCGGCGTGATGGGCGGCGCCGATGGCGATAATCCGCCCATGCGAATCCGCTTTACCAAGATGCAGGGAGCCGGCAACGATTTCGTCGTGCTCGACGAAACGCGCGGCGCGCTGGGCCTCAGCGCCGCGCAATACCGCTTCCTGGCCGACCGCCACTTCGGCGTCGGCGCCGATCAGATCCTCACGGTGCGGCCCTCGCCGGCCGAGGGCATCGACTTCCAGTACGTGATCCACAACGCCGACGGCGGCGAGGTGGAGCAGTGCGGCAACGGCGCGCGCTGCTTCATGCGCTTCGTGGCCGAACACAAGCTCACCGACAAGACCGCCGTGCGCGTGCAGACGCTCGGCGGCGTGATCGAGCCGCGCATGGGCGCGGACGGGCGCGTCACGGTCGACATGGGCGCGCCCGTGTTCGAGCCCGAGCGCGTGCCCTTCGACACCGCCGGCCTCGATGCGCAGCCCGAGGGCGGCTGGCACACCTGGCACCTGGCGCTCGGCACCCATGCCGAGAGCGCCATCGTGGCCGTCGCGGTGCTGTCGATGGGCAATCCGCATGCGGTGCAGGTGGTCGACGACGTCGACACCGCCCCGGTCGCCAAGCAGGGCCCGCAGATCGAGCACCATCCGCGCTTTCCGCAGCGCGTGAACGCGGGCTTCATGCAGGTGGTGGACCGCACGAACATCAAGCTGCGCGTGTTCGAGCGCGGCGCCGGCGAGACGCTGGCCTGCGGCACCGGCGCCTGCGCGGCGGTGGTGGCGGGCATCCGGCTCGGCCTGCTGGACCGCCGCGTCGACGTGCAGACGCACGGCGGCATCCTGACGATCGAATGGCAGGGCGAGGGCCAGCCGGTGCTGATGACCGGCCCGGCCACCACCGTCTTCGAGGGCGACATCGAGGTGCCCGACCTGCCATGACCCCTCCGACCCCGCACAACAACAACGCCGACGCCATGAACCCGATCACCGAAGACGACATCGCGAACTACCTGGCGAACACGCCCGACTTCTTCGAACGCCATGCGCAGCTGCTGGCGCAGGTGCAGCTCACCAGCCCGCACGGCAACCGTGCCGTGAGCCTGCAGGAGCGCCAGGCCGAGATGCTGCGCGAGAAGATCAAGGCGCTGGAGCACCGCCTGATGGACATGGTGCGCCACGGCACCGAGAACGTGGTCATCGCCGACCGCCTGCAGCGCTGGACCACGGGCCTGCTGACCACGCGCGACCCGCGCAGCCTGCCGTACCGCATCGCGGTCGACCTGCAGTCGCTGTTCCTGGTGCCGCAGACGGCCATCAAGGTCTGGGACTGCGGCGCCGACTATCTCAACGAGGCCTACGCGCAGTGGGTCAGCGACGACGTGAAGGCGCTCGCCACCTCGCTGACCTCGCCGTACTGCGGGCTCAACTCGGGCTTCGAGGCCGCCAACTGGCTGCCCGAGCCGGCCGGTGCCGCCTCGATCGCGCTGATTCCGCTGCGCGCCGATGCCGAATCGCCGGCCTTCGGCCTGCTGGTGCTGGCCTCGCCCGATGCACAGCGCTTCAACGCCGACATGGGCACCGACTTCCTCGAGCGCATCGCCCAGCTGGCTTCGGGCGCGCTCTCGCGGCTGCGCCCTTGAGCCCGCGCCGCCGGTCCTGGCGGGCCGTGCGGCCGGTGCTGTGGACGGTGCTGATCGCCGGCCTGCTGGCGTACCTCGCGATCGCGGCCGTCATCTGGCGCCGCGCCGCCGAGGCGCTCGCGCACCCGCCCACGCGCACGGCCGATGCCGCGCTGGTGCTCGGCAACCGCGCCTACCTGCGCGGCAAGCCCAATCCCTGCCTCACGGGCCGCGTCGATGCCGGCATCGCGCTCGCGCAGGCGGGCCGCGTGCAGCACCTGGTGCTGTCGGGCGGCGTGGACAAGGAGGACGGCCGCATCGAGGCCGAGGTCATGGCCCAGCATGCGCCGCGCGCAGGGCCATGCCGGCGCGCTGCTGCTGGAGCCGGCCTCGACCTCCACCCGGCTGAACTTCGCGCTGTCGCGGCCGCTGCTGAAGGCGGCGGGCATCCGCAGCGTGATCGTGGTGTCGGAGCCCTACCACCTGTGGCGCGCGGAAAGGCTGGTGCGCGCGAGCGGCTTCGACCGGGAATTCGACGTGCAGTACGCCGCCGCGAGCACGCGCTGCTGGCGGCGCTGGGGCATGCTCTTCAAGGGCGCGTTGCGCGAGCCGCTCGCGGTCGTGAACAATGCATTCCATGGCTACCTCCACTGACGCCGCCGACAGCGCCGAAGGCTGGGTCGAGAAGTACCTCGCGCACGTGCGCGTGGAGCGCCGGCTCGCGGCGCGCACGGTCGAGCTCTATGCCTTCCATCTCGCGACGCTCCAGGCCAACGCCGCCGAGGCCGGGCTCGCGCTCGACCGGGTGCAGACCGCCCACGTGCGGCGCTGGATGGCGCAGCTGCACGGGCGCGGGCCGCGAGCCGCGCGGCATCGCACTCGTGCTCTCGTGCTGGCGCAGCTTCTACCGCTGGCTCGGCAACGAGGGGCGGGTTGGCTTCAATCCGGTGCAGGACGTGCATGCGCCCAAGGCCGCGCGGCCGCTGCCCAAGGCGCTGGCGGTGGACGACGCGGTGCAGCTCGCCGAGCTCTACGATGCCGAGGCCGACCCCTGGACCGAGGCGCGCGACGGTGCGATCGTCGAGGTGCTCTACGGCTGCGGCCTGCGCGTGAGCGAACTCACCGGCCTCGACGCGCGGGCGAGCGCCACCGCGCGCGGCTGGATCGACCTCGAATCGCTCGAAGCCAACGTGCTCGGCAAGGGCGGCAAGCGGCGCCTGGTGCCGGTCGGCGCCAAGGCGGCCGAGGCGCTGCGCGAATGGCTCGCGGTGCGCGGCGATTGCGCGGCGCTCGGCGCGGCCGCGCAGCGCGACCCGGACGGCGCGGCGGCGCTCTTCATCAACAGCCGCGGGCGTGCGGATGTCCTCGCAGGCCGTGTGGAAGCTGCTGCGCCAGCGCAGCCTGAAGGCGGGGCTCGCGGCGCCGGTGCATCCGCACATGCTGCGGCACTCGTTCGCGAGCCACGTGCTCCAGTCGAGCAGCGACCTGCGCGCGGTGCAGGAGCTGCTGGGCCACGCCAACATCTCGACGACGCAGATCTACACGCGGCTGGATTTCCAGCACCTCGCGAAGGCCTACGACGCCGCCCACCCCCGTGCCAAGGCCAGGGACGACAAGGACAACGACAAACCATGAAGACCCTCCGCCTCAAGCCCGGCAAGGAACGCTCGCTGCAGCGCCGCCATCCCTGGATCTTCGATTCCGCCATCGCGCGCGGCGGGGCCGATGCGGGCGAGACGGTGCGCGTCGAGTCGCACGACGGCGCCTTCCTGGCGTGGGCGGCGTTCAGTCCGGCTTCGAAGATCCGCGCGCGGGCCTGGAGCTTCGTCGAAACGCAGCGCATCGATGCCGGCCTTCTTCGCCATGGTCTGCGCGCGTGCGGTCGCCGCGCGCGGGCTCTTCGAGCTGCAGAGCGACGGCGTGCGGCTGGTGCACGGCGAGGCCGACGGCCTGCCGGGGCTGATCGTCGACCGCTACGGCGACACGCTGGTGGCGCAGTTCCTCTCGGCCGGCGTGGAGCGCTGGAAGGGCGTGATCGCCGACGCGCTGCTGCAGGCCACGGGGCTGCAGAAGCTCTACGAGCGTTCCGATGCGAGCGGCCGCGAACGCGAGGGGCTCGCGCCCGTCACCGGCTGGCTGCGCGGGGAGGGCGCCACCGAACTCACGATCCGCGAGCACGGCTGGCAGCTCTCGCTCGACATCGCGACCGGCCACAAGACCGGCTTCTATCTCGACCAGCGCGACAGCCGCCAGCGCTTCGCCGAACTCGCCGCGCACCGGCGCTTCCGGCGGGTGCTCAACTGCTTCTGCTACACCGGCGGCTTCACGGTGGCCGCGCTCGCGGGCCTGCGTACGGCCGGCGCGCTCGACGGCGCCGAGGTGGTGTCGGTCGATTCCTCGCTGCCCGCGCTCGATCGCGCGCGTGACCACCTCGCGCTCAACGGCTTCGCGGGCGAAGGGGCGGGCGTGAAAGCGGAATTCCTCGACGCCAACGTCAACACCGTGCTGCGCGAATTCATCGACCAGGGCCGCAGCTTCGATGCGATCGTGCTCGATCCGCCCAAGTTCGCGCCCACGGCGCTGCATGCCGAGCGCGCGGCGCGGGCCTACAAGGACATCAACCGCCTCGCGCTCAAGCTGCTGGAGCCCGGCGGCGTGCTGCTGACCTTCTCGTGCTCCGGCGGCATCAGTGCCGATCTTTTTCACAAGATCGTCGCTTCGGCCGGCATCGATGCCCAGGTCGACGGCTACATCAGCGAACGCCTGGGCGCCGCGCCCGACCATCCGATGACCATCGAGTTTCCCGAGGGCGAATACCTGAAGGGCCTGGTGGTGGTCCGCAAGCCCGCTTGACCCTGCGCCAACGCAACTGAGTGGCATTGGCTAAACTGCCGGGCCCGTTCCTTCCAACCCGCATTTCCGCTTCCGGAGCACATCCATGGCCCTCATTCCCGCCACCATCCTCACCGGCTTCCTCGGCTCGGGCAAGACCACGCTGCTCAAGCGCATCCTCACCGAAGCGCACGGCCAGAAGATCGCGGTGATCGAGAACGAGTTCGGCGAAGAGAACATCGACAGCGACATCCTCGTGACCGAATCGAAGGAGCAGATCGTGCAGATGAGCAACGGCTGCGTCTGCTGCACCATCCGCGAGGACCTGCGCGAGGCGCTGCAATTGCTGGCCGCGAAGAAGCGCAAGGGCCTGCTCGACTTCGACCGCGTGGTGATCGAGACCACCGGCCTCGCCGACCCCGGCCCGGTGGCGCAGACCTTCTTCATGGACGACGAGATCGCCGAGAGCTACCTGCTCGACTCGATCCTGACGCTGGTCGACGCCAAGCATGCGCCGCAGCAGCTCAACGACCGTCAGGAGGCGCGCCGCCAGGTGGGTTTTGCCGACCAGATCTTCATCAGCAAGAGCGACCTCGTGAGCGCCGACGAGACGGAGGCGCTGATCCACCGCCTCAAGCACATGAATCCGCGCGCGCCGCAGAAGAAGGTGCATTTCGGCGAGGTGCCGATCGCGGACGTGTTCGACCTGCGCGGCTTCAACCTGAACGCCAAGCTCGACATCGACCCCGATTTCCTCAGCGCCGACGACCACGACCACCACGACCATGACCACGCGCATGGCGAGCACTGCGACCATCCCTCGCACAAGCACGAGGGCCACGGCCACCACCACCACGTGGACGACGACGTCAAGAGCTTCGTCTACAAGGCCGACCGGCCCTTCGACCCGGCGCGGCTGGAAGACTTCCTGGGCGCCATCGTCAACATCTATGGCCCGCGCATGCTGCGCTACAAGGGCGTGCTCCACATGAAGGGCACCGAGCGCAAGGTGATCTTCCAGGGCGTGCACCAGCTCATGGGCAGCGACCTCGGCCCCGAATGGGGCAAGGACGAGGTACGCCAGAGCCGCATGGTGTTCATCGGCATCGAGCTCCCGCGCGAAATCCTCGAGCAGGGGCTCGAACAATGCCTGGTCTAGGTCCACCCCCAGGCTTCGCGCACTTCGTGTCGCTGCGCCAACCCCCTTGCAGGGGGCAACACCAGCGGCCGGGCAAAGCCCGTTCCGCGGTGTTTCACGGCTGATCGGCGCAGTCTTCTTATTTGCTCGTACCGGCCATGCCGGCGCCCATGGGCTTGCCGTTGAGCTTCAGGCTGCCTTCGCTGAACTCGACCTGGCTCGTCACGTCGCTGCCGTCGCGCTTGACGAAGCCCTGGGCCTCGCCTTGCTCGACCAGCCCGGCGACCAGCTCGGGCGGCGGCGTCTGGCCGCTCTCGGCGCCGGTGGCGGCGACCTGCTCGATCCACTGCATCGGCAGCCGCGCGCTCGCCTTGAGCACGCCGCGCTTCATCAGCAGCATCTGGCCCGGCGCCGCGAGGTCTTCGTCGGTCACGCCGGCCAGGCCCACGGAGTAGCTCAGCTCGGCGCGCTTGCCGTCGATCTCGACCTGCAGCTTGTCGAGCCCGAATTCGGGCCCGTGCTTGGCCATGGCCTTGAGGTCCGGGCCGAGCTGATCGAAGAGGGCCTTCATCGCGGCCTGGGAGGCCTTGCCGCCGCCCTTGCCGCAGCCGTTGACGGCCGCCGACTGCATCCAGGCGTCCGCAAGCTTCTTGTAGCCCGCGGCATGGATGCGGCGTGCGCCGCTGCTCATCTCGAAGCCGCTGATCCTGGTGTCGCCGACCTTGCCCGTGCCCTTGAGGGTGCCGGTCGAGGCGTAGAGGCCGTCCTGGATGGTGGCCTCGCCGCGCAGGTCGACGTTCTGCAGCAGCACCGCCGGCAGCGGCTTGCCCGAGGCGCCGCCCAGGCCCTTGGGCGCCGCGAATTCGAGGCTCTCGAGCCGGCCTTCGGTCTTGCCGGTGGCGAGCATCCAGCCGGCGGTCTGGTCCATGTCGGCCTTGCCGGTGATCTTGCCCATCTTGAACGTGGCGCCGGTGCGCGCGTCGACCACGTCCAGGCCCGGCATGGTGAGTTCGTAGCGCACGTGGGTGCGTGCGCCGTTCATCTCGATGCGGGCCTGCGCGCCTTGCCACGCGAACTGCGCCTTGCCTTCCTCGGCCAGCTTGACCGGGGCCACGGCGAGGTCGCTGGTGTAGCCGCCGTCGAAGCCGACGCGGGTGTGGGCCGTGAGCGGCTTGGCCTTGCCGAAGAGCTTCTCGGCCTCGGCCTGACCCTTCACGTCGAACACCAGTTCGCTGTCGATCACCGCGGCGGCCAGCGTGCCGCCGGCGATCGGGCCGTGGCGGATGCTGTCGCGGAAGGTGATGCGCATCGTCTTGAAGGGGACGGGGCCGGCGTCGTCGTCGCTGTCGGCCTCGTCGGCGGGCTCGGCGGGCTTGGCCGCCGGGCGCCTGCGCCGCCGCGGTGTCGGCGGCGCAGCCGATCTCGAGCGTCACGGTGCTCACGGCACCCAGGAAGCCCCGCTCGTAGCTGCGGTCGGCGACGCGGACCAGCGAGGTCTGCTTCGGCAATTCGCCCAGCGCGGTGGCATAGGCCGACTCGATCTTCGAGCCGGCCCACCAGGTGGCTCCTCCGTAGGCGACGGCGATGGCGGCGGCCAGCGTGCCCAAAACTGCTTTTTTGCTCAAGATTGCTTCTCTTTTCTGGAAATGATGGATCGACCGCGCGGTTTCCGATGTGCGGCGGTCTTCGTTGCCCCCTCCGGCAACGCCGGCGATGCTACCGGAGGCAACCGGGGTCCGGCACATCCCACTTCGACACGGGTTCTCTATACAATCGCGCGCCTGTTCCGGGAGCCGCGCCCATCGTCCGATCGACGAAACGCGGCTTGCGGCACGGGGCGCCGCAGGTTTCTGGCGGGCTTTCGGGGGTATAACCCCGGGGTTCGTCACTGCGGGCACTCCGACGACGTGGAGCCCACGCGGCCTGAATTTGAAGGCCGCAGCAGCTCCCTCGGGAGGAGACACCCAGTGAAAGCGCGTTCCAGTTCGTTCAAGGAGCCAGTCACCGTGAAGAAACCCGCCGCCAAGGCCACGCCAGCCACCAAGACCGCCGCCAAGAAAGCGGCGGCCGCCAAGCCGGCTGTACCTGCGGCAAAGAAGGTTTCTCCCGTGGCCAAGGCCCCGGCCGCGAAGCAGGGCAGCGCTGCCAAGAAGCCAGCAACGCAGACGGCCGAGTCCGCGACCGTTGCGAAGAAGTCCGCCAAGCCCGTCAGTCCCGTTCCGGCCAAGAGCACGGCAAGGACTGCGGCGGCGGACCCGTCGCCATCCAAAACCGCCGGCCGCACTGCTGCCGTTTCCCCTGTTCCTCCGACCCCCATGAAAAAAACGGCTGCCGCCTCTGCCTCTTCTTCCGCCACGGCGACACCTTCGACGCCCGCCCAGACCGCGGCCCCCGCTCCTGCAAAGGGCGGCCGCGTGTCGCGGCTGTCGCAGCTGACCGTGCCCTCCATGCCGCAATCGGTGGCTTCCACCGCGGCCAAATCCTCCTTTTCCCAGGCACCCTCCAACGCGCTGGTGCCTCCTCCGCCCGTGTCCATCAAGAAAGACCCCAAGCTCGCGAACAACTGGAAGGCCAAGTCGGCTGCCGAACTGACCGACGCCGAAGTGATCGCCATGCCCGATTCCGAGTACATGAACGAGAAGCAGATGGCGTTCTTCCGCCTGAAGCTCGTCGAACTCAAGCGCGGCATCCTGGAAAACGCCGGCGAGACCACCGAGCACCTGCGTGAAGACACGGTCGTCGTGCCCGACCCGGCCGACCGCGCCACCATCGAGGAAGAGCATGCGCTCGAACTGCGCACCCGCGACCGCGAGCGCAAGCTGCTCAAGAAGATCGAGCAGTCGATCCAGCGCATCGACAACGGCGACTACGGCTACTGCGACGAGACCGGCGAGCCCATCGGCGTCGGCCGCCTGCTGGCACGGCCCACGGCCACGCTGTCGCTCGAAGCGCAGCAGCGCCGCGAGCTGAAGCAGAAGATGTTCGGGGACTGAGCGGAAGACGACGCCGCTTCGCCTCGAAACGCTCGCCGATGCCAAAGGAAGAGTCGGGCCGCCTTCTGTCCAAGGTGGCGAAATTCGTCCGCAATCCGCTCAAGGATTGGTCGGAACTGGATGCGACCGCCGATTCCACGCTGCCCGACCCGGCCTACAGCCGGGAAATGCTCAAGGAAATCATCGAACGGCGCCAGCGCAACGACTTCGTGCGCCGGCGCGAGTTCGACATGCTGCGCAAGCTTCGCCAGCGCGAAGCGGCGGCCCATGCGTTCGAGGGAACGGTCACGCCGTCGTCCTTCAACGTGAACAGCACCACCACCGAGAAGTCGGAGGGACGCGCGCTCACGCTCAAGAAGATCGACGAGATCGAAGAGCAGATGTCGCAGCAATGGTGGAAGGGCCGCGGCCCGAACGGCGAGACGCTGGCCACCGCGCCGCCCGACGCCGGCGCCGAGACCCTGCCGCCGCCCGCCGACCCCGGCGAACTGGCGCGGATGCTCGCGGCGCCGGCTGCGGCACCCGTCCCTGCGCCGGCACCGGCGCCGGCCGTTGCTGCGACGCCTGCGGTTTCGGCCGCCGCCGGCGATGCGTCGCTGCGCGCGGCCAGACTCGCGCGCGACGGCGCGCTCGAGGAGGCCGTGATCCGGTTCGCGCACGGCGACGACGCCGGCGCCGAGGCGATTCTTCTGCAGGCCCTGGCCTCCGAGAGCGCCCCCCCGGCCGCCGAAGGCGACAGCCAGGCCCAGGCCGCCGTCGAGCGCGACGACGCCCGCTGGCGCGCACTGTTCGACCTGTACCGCGCCACCGGCGACGCCACCCGCTTCGCCGCCGCGCGCATGCGCTACGCGCAGCGCATGAAGCGCATGGGCCCCGACTGGGTGCCGCTCGACGAACTGGCGCGCAACGTCAGGACGGTGGCGGCGAGCGAATTCGCCGACCTCGCCCCGGCGGGCGCCGACTGGGCCTGCCCGGCGCGCCTCGCGCGCGACGGCCTGGTGCAGCTCACGCGCGCGCTCTCGCAGGCCGGCCCGGTGTGGACGCTCGACTGGCGCGCCCTGACCGCGATCGAGCCCGACGCCGCCGCCCCGCTGCGCGTGCTGTTCGCCCACTGGGCCGATTCGCCGGTGCAGCTGCGCTTCCTCGGTTCCACGAAGCTGCAGTCGGTGCTGGCCGAGGCCACGCCCAACAACGAGCGCGGCACGGCGGACGTCTGGTGGCAGCTGCACCTGGCGGCGCTGCGCATGATGAACATGCCCGACGACTTCGAACTGGTGGCGCTCAACTACTGCATCACCTACGAGGTTTCGCCGCCGTCGTGGCAGGATCCCAAGGGCACCTGCGTCGCGCTGGCGCCGCCGTCCGGCGGCCAGCCCAGTTCCGTCTGGTCGCTGCTCTCCAGCGGCGAATCGGAGAGCTTCCCGTCCAACGACACCGGTTTCGCGGCGCTGGCGGGCGATCTGCGCGGCGAGGCGCATTCCAGCCTGCAGCGGCTCGATGCCGAACTGCGCAACAGCACCACGCCCGTCATTTCGTGCGCCGCGCTGCTGCGCATGGACCTCGCCGCGGCCGGCACGCTGCTGGCCTGGGTGCGCGCGCGCGACGGGCAGGGCGAGCGGGTCCAGTTCGTCGATGCCCACCGCCTGATCGCGGGCCTGTTCGATCTCGTCGGCATCGCCGACCACGCCACGGTCGCGGTCCGGAAGAACTGAGGCCCGGCCGCGGCCATCCGTGGCCGCCCGGGGGTTGCATTGGGTCGCCCCGTCCCCAGATGGCTTCGATGGAACAGTTTCACGGCACCACCATCGTGAGCGTGCGCCGCAAGACCCCCCAGGGCGACCAGGTCGCCATCGGCGGGGACGGGCAGGTCACACTCGGCAACATCGTCATCAAGGGCACCGCGCGCAAGGTGCGGCGGCTCTACCACGGCAAGGTGCTCGCCGGCTTTGCCGGCGCCACGGCCGACGCCTTCACGCTCTTCGAGCGCTTCGAGGCCAAGCTCGAAAAACACCAGGGACACCTGACCCGCGCCGCGGTCGAGCTCACCAAGGACTGGCGCACCGACCGCGTGCTGCGCAAGCTCGAAGCCATGCTCGCCGTGGCCGACGCCACCACCTCGCTCATCATCACCGGCAACGGCGACGTGCTGGAGCCCGAGGACGGCGTGATCGCCATCGGCTCGGGCGGCGCCTACGCGCAGTCGGCGGCCAAGGCGCTGATCGAGAACACCGAGCTCACGGCCGAGCAGATCGTGCGCAGATCGCTCGCGATCGCCGGAGAAATCTGCATTTACACGAACATGAACCACACCGTGGAAGCGCTCTGACCATGTCCATGACCCCCCAGGAGATCGTCTCCGAGCTCGACAACCACATCGTCGGCCAGCCGGCCGCGAAGCGCGCCGTGGCGATCGCGCTGCGCAACCGCTGGCGCCGCCAGCAGGTCGAGGAGAAGCTGCGCACCGAGATCACGCCGAAGAACATCCTCATGATCGGCCCCACGGGCGTGGGCAAGACCGAGATCGCGCGCCGCCTCGCGCGGCTCGCCGACGCGCCCTTCATCAAGGTCGAGGCCACCAAGTTCACCGAGGTGGGCTACGTCGGCAAGGACGTCGATTCGATCGTGCGCGACCTCGCCGAGATCGCCGTCAAGCAGACGCGCGAAGCCGAGAGCGCCAAGGTGCGCGCGCGGGCCGAGGACGCGGCCGAGGAGCGCATCCTCGACGTGCTGCTGCCGCCCGCGCGCGGCGGCGACGGCACGCAGCCCGCGCTCGACGGCCCCAACCCCACCCGGCAGGCCTTCCGCAAGAAGCTGCGCGAGCACCAGCTCGACGACAAGGAGATCGAGATCGACCTCGCCGAGACGCGTGCGCCGCTCGAGATCATGGGCCCCGCGGGCATGGAGGAAATGACCGAGCAGCTGCGCGGCATGTTCGGCCAGCTCGGCGGCGGCAAGCGCAAGACGCGCAAGCTCAAGATCGCCGAGGCGATGCGCCTCCTGATCGACGAGGAAGCGGCCAAGCTCGTCAACGAGGACGAGATCCGCGCGCAGGCGATCGCCAATGCCGAGCAGAACGGCATCGTCTTCATCGACGAGATCGACAAGGTCGCGACGCGCAGCGAGGCCCAGGGCTCCGACGTCTCGCGCCAGGGCGTGCAGCGCGACCTGCTGCCGCTGGTCGAGGGCACGGCGGTCACCACCAAGTACGGCGTGGTGCGCACGGACCACATGCTGTTCATCGCGAGCGGCGCCTTCCACCTGAGCAAGCCGAGCGACCTGATCCCGGAGCTGCAGGGCCGCTTCCCCATCCGCGTCGAGCTGCAGTCGCTCTCGGTGGCCGACTTCGAGAGCATCCTCACGCAGACGCGCGCGTCGCTCGTGAAGCAGTACCAGGCGCTGCTCGCCACCGAAGGCGTGACGCTGGACTTCACGCCCGAGGGCGTGACCCGGCTCGCGACCATCGCCTTCGAGGTCAACGAGCGCACCGAGAACATCGGTGCGCGCCGCCTGTCGACCGTGATGGAGCGCCTGCTCGATGAGGTAAGCTTCGACGCTGCCCGCATCGAAGGCCAGACCGTCCGCATCGATGCCGCCTACGTCGACGAGCGCCTCGCTGCGCTGAGCCACGACGAAGACCTCTCGCGCTTCATCCTCTGAAGCTGCTTGCGGCCCCCTGTAACGGGGCCGCGCTTCACGCATCACATTCATTGCGTGAGCTAAGTGCTTAATTCTCAACGAAATTCGCCGGTTTCCAGGTTTGGAAATCGGCGCTAAGTCGTTGATTCCATTACAAAAAATACCTCTCGAGCCCCGTTGCGTGCGAAGTGTTTCCTGCTACAGTGCAAAAAAGTGCATTTAAGTGGGAAAAAGTGCGGGTGGTGCCTCTTTCAGGTGCCGCAGCACTCCCAAACAGGGGTTTCTGGTCGTGTTTCAAGGCGCTTCATCGCTCAGTCTCGATGCCAAGGGGCGGCTCTCCGTGCCGACCCGGCATCGTGACGTCCTGAGCGCGACGGCGAACGGCCAGCTCACGGTCACCAAGCATCCGCACGGCTGCCTGATGGTGTTCCCCCGTCCCGAATGGGAGAAGTTCCGCGAGCGCATCGCCGCACTGCCGATGTCGGCACAGTGGTGGAAGCGCGTTTTCCTCGGCAACGCGATGGACGTCGAGATGGACGGCACCGGCCGCATCCTCGTGTCGCCCGAGCTGCGTGCCGCCACCGGCATCACGCGCGAAACGCTGCTGCTGGGCATGGGCAACCACTTCGAGCTCTGGGACAAGGCGACCTACGAGGCCAAGGAGGCCGAGGCCACCCAGGGCGAGATGCCCGACGTGTTCCAGGACTTCGCGTTCTGAGGGCTCCCGTGAACACCCCGTGGACTCATACGACCGTCTTGCTGGACGAAGCGGTGGAAGCCCTTCTTTCGGGCAGCACGGCGGCCGCCGGCACCTTCGTGGATGCGACCTTCGGGCGCGGAGGGCATGCGCGCGCGATCCTCGCGCGGCTTGCACCGGAAGGCAGGCTGATCGCATTCGACAAGGATGCGGAAGCGGTGGCCGAAGCAGCGCGCATCTCGGATGCGCGTTTTTCCATCCGGCACCAGGGTTTCCGCGCCCTGGGCGAACTGCCCGAGGCCAGCGTCGCGGGCGTGCTGATGGACCTGGGCGTGAGTTCGCCCCAGATCGACAACCCGGTGCGCGGTTTCAGTTTTCGTTTCGACGGCCCGCTCGACATGCGCATGGACACCACGCGCGGGGAGAGTGTGGCCGAGTGGCTGGCAACGGCCGAACTTCAGCAGATTGCAGAGGTGATCCGTGACTATGGCGAAGAACGGTTTGCTGTTCAGATTGCAAAGGCGATTGTTGCTCGCAGACAAGAACGGGGCGCAATTTCAACCACCACCGAACTGGCCGAGCTCGTGGCTGGCACGGTCAAAACCCGCGAGCCGGGCCAGAACCCTGCAACGCGCACATTTCAGGCTTTTCGGATTTTCATCAACGCCGAGCTTGAAGAGCTGCAACAGGCGCTAGAGGCGAGCCTCTCGGTGCTGCAGCCCGGCGGCCGCCTCGCGGTGATCAGCTTCCATTCCCTCGAAGACCGCATCGTGAAGCAGTTCATCGCGAAGCATTCGAAGGAGGTCTACGACCGCCGCGCGCCGTTCGCGGCGCCCAAGGCCATGAAGCTGCGCGCGCTCGAGCGGATCAAGCCCTCGGCCGAAGAGGTGGCCGGCAACCCGCGCTCGCGCAGCGCGATCCTGCGCGTGGCCGAGCGCACCGCGGAGCACTGAGCATGGCCCGCCTCAACCTGCTCCTGCTGCTCGCGGTGATCGCCTCCGCGCTCTATCTCGTGCAGACGCAGTACCGCTCGCGCCAGCTCTACACCGAGCTCGACCGCGCCCAGCAGGAGGCCCGCCGTCTCGAGCTCGACCACGACCGCCTGCAGGTGGAGAAGCGCGCGCAGGCCACGCCGCTGCGCGTGGAGAAGCTCGCGAAGGAACAGCTCCAGATGCGCACCACCTCGCCGGCGATCACGCAGTACGTGCGGCCGGACGGCACCGTGATCCCGGCCGTGGTGGCGCCGCCGCCCGAACCCAAGCCGCCGGCCAGGGGGCAGCGATGAGCCGGCGCAGCGTCCGCTACACCACCAGCCCGCTGCTCGCGAGCAAGACGCCGGTCTGGCGCAGCAAGTTCATCGTCGCGGGCATCGCCTTCGGCTTCGTCGTGCTGGCGGGCCGGGCGGCGTACGTGCAGGTCTTCAACAACAGCTTCTTCCTGCGCCAGGGCGAGGTGCGCTTCGCGCGCACGCTCGAGCTGCCGGCCAACCGCGGCCGCATCCTCGACCGCAACGGCCTGATCCTCGCCTCGAGCGTGGTGGCGCCGAGCATCTGGGCGATCCCGGAGGACATCGAGCGCGACGATCCCGAGGTGCGCGCCAAGCTCAAGCAGGTGGCCAAGCTGCTCGAGATGTCGCAGAAGGACTTCGACAAGAAGCTCGAGGACGAGGACAAGACCTTCGTCTGGGTCAAGCGCCAGGTCGACGAGCCGATCGCCAAGCAGATCGCCGCGCTGAACATCAAGGGCCTCTACCAGCGCAAGGAATACAAGCGCCAGTACCCCGAGGGCGAGGCCGCGGCGCACGTGGTGGGCTTCACCAACGTCGAGGACAACGGCCAGGAAGGCATCGAGCTCGCCTTCAACAAGGACCTCGCCGGCAAGGCCGGCTCGCGCCGCGTCATCAAGGACCGGCTCGGCCGCGTGGTCGAGGGCGTGGGCGAGCAGGTGCCGCCGGTGGACGGCAAGGACATCCAGCTCAGCGTCGACAGCAAGGTGCAGTTCTTCGCCTACCAGAAGCTGCGCGACGCCGTGACCGCGCGCAAGGCCAAGGCCGGCAGCGTGGTGGTGCTCGACGCCGTCACCGGCGAGGTGCTGGCGCTGGCCAACTACCCGAGCTACGTGCCCGACAAACGGCAGAACCTCACCGGCGAGCAGCTGCGCAACCGCGCGCTCACCGACACCTTCGAGCCCGGCTCCACGATGAAGCCGATCACGGTCGCGATGGCGCTCGAGGCCGGCCGCATCAAGCCCTCGACGCTGATCGAGACCGGCCCGGGCCGCTACCAGATCGGCGGCTTCACCATCAGCGACACGCACAACTACGGCACGCTCACGGTCGAGGGCGTGATCCAGAAGTCGAGCAACGTGGGCGCGCTCAAGATCGCGCAGAAGATGTCGCCGCACGAGATGTGGGACACCTACACCGCGCTCGGCTACGGCCAGAAGCCGCAGATCCAGTTCCCGGGCGCGGTGAGCGGCCGGCTGCGTCCGTGGAAGACCTGGAAGCCCGTCGAGCAGGCCACCATGGCCTACGGCTACGGCCTGTCGGCGTCGCTGTTTCAGATGACGCATTCGTACACGGCCTTCGCGCACGACGGGTCCATCATTCCCGTCACCATCCTCAAGGGCTCCGAGCCGCCGGTCGGCGTGCGGGTGTTCTCGCCTTCCAATGCGCAGGCGGTGCGCAAGATGCTGCAGATGGCCGCCGGGCCGGGCGGCACCGGCACGCGCGCGCAGACCATCGGCTATTCGGTCGGCGGCAAGTCGGGCACCGCGCACAAGCAGGTCGGCAAGGGCTATGCGAGCAACAAGTACCGCGCCTGGTTCACCGGCATGGCGCCGATCGACAAGCCGCGGATCATCGTCGGCGTGATGATCGACGAGCCGAGCGACGGCCAGTACTTCGGCGGCCTGGCCGCCGCGCCCGTTTTCAGCGAGGTCGTGCAGCAGACCCTGCGCATGATGAACGTTCCGCCCGACCTCGCGGTCAAGCCGCTGGTCGTGACGCAAGGCGTCGACGAGAGCTTCTGAGCATGCTGACACTCACATCCCCCCGACTCGCCGCGCAATGGCTCAAGGAGCGCGTGCAGGGCGCGCTGCATGCCGACAGCCGGCCGGTGGGCGCGGGCGACGGCTTCATCGCCTGGCCGGGTGCCGCCACCGACGGCCGCAAGCACGTGGCGGCGGCGCTCGCGCAGGGCGCCGCGGCCTGCCTGGTCGAGCACGAGGGCGTGGAGGCCTTCGGCTTCGACGACGGCGCTGCGTTCGGCGAGCGCATCGCGAGCTACCCGGGCCTCAAGGCCGCCACCGGTCCGATCGCCGCGGCCTTCTACGACGACCCCTCGGCCGCGCTCGACCTGCTGGCGGTGACGGGCACCAACGGCAAGACCTCCACCGCATGGTGGCTGGCCGAATCGCTGGGCGCGCTGGGCAAGCCGTGCGCCGTGATGGGCACGCTCGGCATCGGCGTGCCGCCCGCACTACAGTACACCGGCCTCACCACGCCCGACCCGGTGATGATGCAGCGCGAACTCCGCGCGCTCGCCGAGCGCGGCTTCGCCGCCTGCGCCATCGAGGCCTCCTCGATCGGCATCGCCGAGCGCCGCCTCGACGGCGCGCGCATCGCGGTGGCGGTGTTCACCAATTTCACGCAGGACCACCTCGACTACCACGGCAGCATGGAGGCCTACTGGGAAGCCAAGGCCGAGCTGTTCCGCTGGCCCGGGCTGCGCGCCGCCGTGATCAACATCGACGACGTGCACGGCGCCAGCCTGTGCGCGAACCTGATCGAGGCGGGCATCGGCGCGCTCGACGTCTGGACCGTCTCGGCCGCGGGCGCGCCCGCGCGGCTGATGGCGCGCGACGTCGGCTACGACGCCCAGGGCCTGCAGTTCTCGGTGGCCGAGCAGGGCGGCGCGGCGGCCGAGCGCCTCGCGACCGGCCTGATCGGGCAGTACAACGTCGCCAACCTGCTGGGCGTGATCGGCGCCTTGCGCGCGCTCGGCCTGCCGCTCGCGCAGGCGGTGGCCGCCTGCGCGGCGCTCACCAGCGTGCCGGGGCGCATGGAGCGGGTCGGCGTGGGCGCGCATGCGCCGCTGGCCGTGGTCGACTACGCCCACACGCCCGACGCGCTCGACAAGGCGCTGGCCGGCCTGCGCCCGCTCGCCCAGCAGCGCGGCGGCGCGCTCTGGTGCGTGTTCGGCTGCGGCGGCGACCGCGATCCGATCAAGCGGCCGATGATGGCGGCCGTGGCCGAACGCCAGGCCGACCGCGTGGTCATGACCAGCGACAACCCGCGCAGCGAGAACCCCGACGCGATCATCAGCCAGATGCTGCGCGGCCTCTCGCGCCCCGAGGCCGCGCAGGTGCAGCCCGACCGCGCGGCCGCGATCGCCGATGCCATCGCGCAGGCCGCGCCCGCGGACGTGGTGCTCATCGCCGGCAAGGGCCACGAGGCCTGGCAGGAAATCGCGGGCCGGCGCATCCCGTTCGCCGACCGCACCCATGCGCTGGACGCGCTCACGCAGCGAGGTGGGGCATGAGCGCCGCGACCCCGCTCATGCTCACGCTGGCCCAGGCGCAGCAGTGGATCCCGGGCGCGCGCCTCGTGGGCGACGGCGCCACCGTCGTCGCGCGCGTGCACACCGACACCCGCACGCTCGCCGCGGGCGACCTGTTCGTGGCGCTCAAGGGCGAGCGCTTCGACGCCAACGAATTCCTCGCCGACGCGAGGGCGCGTGGCGCTGTCGCGGCCATCGCGCACCAGGGGCTCGAAGCCGCGGGCCTCGCGGGCCTCGAAGTGCCCGACACGCTGGCCGCGCTCGGCGCGCTCGCGGCCGGCTGGCGCGCGCAGTTCGAGCTGCCGCTCATCGCGGTCACGGGCAGCAACGGCAAGACCACGGTCACGCAGATGATCGCGGCCATCCTGGTCGCGCACCGCGGCGAGCGTGCGCTCGCGACCGCCGGCAACTTCAACAACGAGATCGGCGTGCCGCTCACGCTGCTGCGCCTGCGCGCGGCGCACCAGCATGCGGTGGTCGAGCTCGGCATGAACCATCCGGGCGAGATCGCCCGCCTCGCGGCCATCGCCCGGCCGACCATCGCGCTGGTCAACAACGCCCAGCGCGAACACCTCGAATTCATGGCCACCGTCGAGGCGGTGGCGCGCGAGAACGGCGCCGTGTTCGCGGCGCTCCCGGCCGACGGCACCGCGGTGTTCCCGCATGCCGACGCCTTCGCCGACCTCTGGACCGACCTGGCGCACGACGGCGCGATGCGCCGCTGCATGAACTTCGGCGAGGCGCAGGATGCCGACGTCTCGCTCGCGAGCGCCGAGTGGCGCCAGGGCGGCTGGCAGGTCCGCATCCGCACGCCGCTCGGCGCGTTCGATGCGCGGCTGCACATCGCGGGCCGGCACAACGTGGTGAATGCGCTCGCCGCCACGGCCTGCGCGCTCGCGGGCGGCGTGCCGCTCGACGCCATCGCCGCCGGCCTCTCGGCCTTCGAGCCGGTGAAGGGCCGTTCGCGGGCGAGCGCGGTCTCGCTGCCCGGCGGCCATTCGCTCACGCTGGTGGACGACAGCTACAACGCCAACCCCGATTCCGTGCGCGCCGCCATCGACGTGCTCGCGGCCCTGCCCGGACCGCGCCTGCTGGTGCTCGGCGACATGGGCGAGGTCGGCGACCGCGCGGCCGAGTTTCACGCCGAGATCGGCGACTGGGCGCGACAGCGCGGCATCGAGGCCGTGCATGCGCTCGGCGCCGAGAGCGCGCACAGCATCGCTGCGTTCCAGGGCGGCGACGCGGGGCGGCACTTCGGCGACATCGACGCGCTCAACGCCGCCGTGCTCGCCCGGCTGCCGCAGGTCGCGAGCGTGCTGGTCAAGGGATCGCGCTTCATGAAGATGGAGCGCGTGGTGCAGGCGATCGAACAACAACAGGCTGCCGCGGCATCGCCGGCTGGCGCCGACAAGACGACAACGACACAAGGAGGCCGGTCATGACGCATGCACCTGGCGACACCCGATGCTGATGAGCCTGGCCCAATGGCTGCAGACACTCTCGCCGGAATTCGGATTCCTGCGCGTCTTCCAGTACCTCACGTTCCGCGCGCTGATGGCCGCGCTGACCGCGCTCGTGGTCGGCCTCGTCGCCGGCCCGTACGTGATCCGGCGCCTCGCCGCGCTCAAGATCGGCCAGCCGGTGCGCGGCTACGGCATGGAGACGCACCTGACCAAGAGCGGCACGCCCACCATGGGCGGCGTGCTGGTGCTGTTCGCGATCGCCTTCGCCACGCTGCTGTGGTTCGATCTTTCCAACCGCTTCGTCTGGATCGTGCTCTGGGTGACCATGGGCTTCGGCGCCATCGGCTGGGTCGACGACTGGCGCAAGGTGGTGCGCAAGGACCCCGAAGGCATGCGTTCGCGCGAGAAGTACTTCTGGCAGTCGGTGGTCGGCCTGATCGCCGGTTTCTACCTGCTGTTCAGCATCTCGGAAAGCTCGAACTGGCGCGTGCTGCAGCTGTTCTTCGCCTGGGTGCAGTCGGGCTTCGACCTCGACTTTCCGCCCAAGATCAACCTGCTCGTGCCCTTCTTCAAGGAAGTGAGCTATCCGCTCGGCGGCATCGGCTTCGTGATCCTGACCTACCTGGTGATAGTGGGCGCGAGCAACGCGGTCAACCTGACCGACGGCCTCGACGGGCTGGCGATCATGCCGGTGGTGATGGTGGGCTCTGCGCTGGGGGTGTTCGCCTACGTCACGGGCAGCGCGGTGTACTCCAAGTACCTGCTGTTCCCCAACATCCCGGGCTCGGGCGAGCTGCTGGTGTTCTGCTCGGCGATGGCCGGCGCGGGCCTGGCCTTCCTCTGGTTCAACACCCATCCGGCGCAGGTGTTCATGGGTGACGTGGGCGCGCTGGCGCTCGGCGGCGCGCTCGGCACCATCGCGGTGATCGTGCGCCAGGAGATCGTGTTCTTCGTGATGGGCGGCATCTTCGTGGTCGAGGCGATCTCGGTGATGGCGCAGGTCACCTATTTCAAGTACACCAAGAAGCGCTTCGGCGAGGGCCGGCGCGTGCTCAAGATGGCACCGCTGCACCACCACTTCGAGAAGAGCGGCTGGCGCGAGACGCAGGTGGTGGTGCGCTTCTGGATCATCACGATGCTGCTGTGCCTCGTGGGCCTTTCGACGCTGAAGCTGCGCTAGCGGACACACGATGCGGCACCTCCAAGACCTCCCCGTCCTGATCCTCGGCCTCGGCGCGTCCGGGCTCGCGATGGCGCGCTGGTGCGCGCGCCACGGCGCGGTCGTGACCGTGGCGGACACGCGCGAGGCGCCCGCCGCGCTGGCGACGCTCCAGGCCGAGCTGCCCGATGCCGCCTTCATCGGCGGGCCGTTCTCGGCCGCGCTGGTCGAGGGCACGCCGATCCGCGCGGTCTACCGCTCGCCGGGGCTTTCGCCCGCCACGCTCGCGCCGGTGCTCGACGCGGCGCGCGCCGTGGGGCTGACGGTGGGCGGCGAACTCGATCTGTTCGCGCGCGCGCTGCTCGATCTGCGCACGGTGGAACTGCCCGAGCCCGAGCCGGAGCCCGAAGCGGCCGCGGCCGCGCCGGTCGTCGAGGAAGCGCCGGCGCAGGCCGAGCTCGTGCTCGATGCGGTGCCCGCGGAGACGGCAGCGGCTGCCGAAACGCCCGAGGTGCCCGAAGCGCCCGCAACGCCGGAGGCGCCCGAAGCCGCCGATGCTGCCGAAGTTGTGCCGCCGGCCGAGCCGGTCGAGCCCACAGCGGCAACCGACACCCCGGAGGTTCCCGCCGAACCCGCCGAACCGTCATCCGAAGCGCCGCCGCCCGCGATGGCCGAAGCCATGCCGCGCGATCCGGCACTGAGCGTTCCGGTCGCAACGCCCGCCGCCGGCAAGGCCTACGTGCCCACGGCCGCGAAGGAAGCCGCGGCCTTCGTCGCGAGGCTGGCCGAACTCGCCGCCGCCAACCCGGCCTCGGCCGCGGTGGAAGAAGAACCGACGCCGCAGCTGCCGCTGGTCCCGATCGAGGAGCCGCCTGCGCCCAAGGGCTACGCGCCCGCGGTGCTCGCGATCACCGGCACCAACGGCAAGACCACGGTCACGGCGCTCACCGGCCAGCTGGTCGAGCGTGCCGGCAAGACCGTGGCCGTGGCGGGCAACATCGGTCCCACGCTGCTCGACACGCTGGCCGCGCACATCGATGCCGGAACGCTGCCCGAGGTCTGGGTGCTCGAGCTCTCGAGCTTCCAGCTCGACGGCGTGCAGGGCTTCGAGCCCACGGCCGCGACCGTGCTCAACCTCACGCAGGACCATCTCGACTGGCATGGCGACATGCAGGCCTACGCCGCGGCGAAGGCCCGCATCTTCGGCACGCAGGGGCTCTTGGTGCTCAACCGCGACGATGCGGGCGTGATGGCCATGCTGCCCGCGCCGGTCCGCATCAAGCTGCAGCGCCCGCAGATTCGCGCCCACGTGACCTTCGGCGCCGGCATGCCGCAGCGCCCCGGCGACTACGGCATCGAGCGCGTCAACGGCATGACCTGGCTGGTGCGCGCGCTCGAGGCCGACGAGACGCAGAAGCGCAAGCGCGGCGCGGTGGTCGAGGAGGAGATCTTCGTGCAGCGCCTCATGCCGGCCGACGCGCTGCGCATCCGCGGCCGCCACAACGCGCTGAACGCATTGGCGGCGCTGGCGCTCGCGAGCGCGGCCGACTGCCCGCTCGGGCCGATGCTCTACGGCCTGCGCGAGTACCGCGGCGAGCCGCACCGCGTGGAGCCGGTCGCGCTGATCGACGAGGTCGAGTACTTCGACGACAGCAAGGGCACCAACGTCGGCGCCACCGTGGCCGCCCTGAGCGGACTCGGCGAGGAGCGGCGCGTGGTGCTGATCCTCGGCGGCGAAGGCAAGGGCCAGGATTTCGAACCGCTCGCGGCGCCCGTGGCCCAGTACGCGCGTGCCGTGGTGCTGATCGGCCGCGATGCGCCGCTGATCGCGCAGGCGCTCGCATCCACCGGCGTGTCGCTGATGCAGGCCGGCTCGATGGAAGAGGCCGTGCAGCTGGCCGCCCGGCGCGCCAACCCCGGCGATGCGGTGCTGCTGTCGCCGGCCTGCGCGAGCTTCGACATGTTCCGCGACTATGCGCACCGCGCCGAGGTGTTCCGCGAGGCGGTGCAGGCGCTCGCCGACGGCCCGCGCGACGATGCATCGTCCGACTCCGCCAACGACGCCGGCTTTGCCTCGGGAGATCCCGCATGAACGCCCCCGCCGCCACGCCCAACGCAAGAACCAGCCGCTTCACCGGCTGGTTCCGGCGCGCGCGCAGCGGCATCGATGCGCTGCCCGTGCACCTACCGGTGCGGCTGGGCGGCGCCGGCATCGCGCAGACCAAGGCGGCGCCGGTGCGCGTGCTCGGCTTCGACCAGGCGCTGGTCTGGGTCACGGTGGCGCTGCTCACCTGGGGCCTGGTGATGGTGTACTCGGCCTCCATCGCGCTGCCGGACAACCCGCGCTTCGTGCGCGCGGGCTACGGGCCGGCCTACTTCCTCACGCGCCATGCGGCCTCGGTCGCGCTCGCGTTCGTCGCGGCGCTGCTGGCCTTCCAGGTGCCGATGAAGACCTGGGAGCGCGCCGCGCCCTGGCTCTTCGTGGTCTCGCTGCTGCTGCTGGTGGCGGTGCTGATTCCGCACATCGGCATCAACGTGAACGGCGCACGGCGCTGGCTGCCGCTCGGCTTCATGCGCTTCCAGCCTTCGGAGCTCGCCAAGCTCGCGATGGTGCTCTACGCCGCCAGCTACATGGTGCGCAAGATGGAGATCAAGGAACGCTTCTTCCGCGCCGTGCTGCCGATGGGCATCGCGGTGGTGGTGGTCGGCATGCTGGTGATGGCCGAGCCCGACATGGGCGCCTTCATGGTGATCGCGGTGATCGCGATGGGCATCCTGTTCCTCGGCGGCGTGAACGCGCGCATGTTCTTCCTGATCGCGGCGCTGGTGGTGGTGGCCTTCGGCACCATCGTCGCCACCAGCCCGTGGCGGCGCGAGCGGATCTTCGCCTACCTCGATCCGTGGAGCGAGGAGCATGCGCTCGGCAAGGGCTACCAGCTCTCGCATTCGCTGATCGCGATCGGCCGCGGCGAGATCTTCGGCGTCGGCCTGGGCGGCAGCGTCGAGAAGCTGCACTGGCTGCCCGAGGCGCACACCGACTTCCTGCTCGCGGTGATCGGCGAGGAGTTCGGCCTGGTGGGCGTGCTGCTGATCATCGGCCTCTTCCTCTGGCTCACGCGCCGCGTGATGCACATCGGCCGCCAGGCGATCGCCCTCGACCGCGTGTTCTCGGGCCTCGTGGCCCAGGGCGTGGGCGTATGGATCGGCTTCCAGGCCTTCATCAACATGGGCGTGAACCTCGGCGCGCTGCCGACCAAGGGCCTCACGCTGCCGCTGATGAGCTTCGGCGGCTCGGCGATCCTGATGAACATGGTGGCGCTGGCGGTGGTGCTGCGGATCGATTATGAAAACCGCGTTCTCATGCGCGGAGGCCGCGTATGAGAACGCGGTTTCGCCACAACCGCGTCAGCGCGAAGCGCTGCGGCGCGCATGCGCCCCTCATGCGCGGAGGCCGCGTATGAGAACGCGGTTTCGCCACAACCGCGTCAGCGCGAAGCGCTGCGGCGCGCATGCGCCGCGGATGCGCGGAGGCCGCGTATGACGGGCCGCACCGCACTCGTGATGGCCGGCGGGACCGGCGGCCACATCTTCCCCGGCCTGGCCGTGGCCGAGGCGCTGCGCGAGCGCGGCTGGCGCGTGCACTGGCTCGGCGCGCCCGGCAGCATGGAAGAAAAACTCGTGCCGCCGCGCGGCTTCGCCTTCGAGCCGGTGCAGTTCGGCGGCGTGCGCGGCAAGGGGCCGCTCACGCTGTTCCTGCTGCCGCTGCGGCTGCTGCGCGCGTTCTGGCAGAGCCTCGGCGTGGTGCGCCGCGTCAGGCCCGACGTGGTGGTGGGCCTGGGCGGCTACATCACCTTCCCGGGCGGGATGATGGGCGTGCTGCTCAACCGGCCGCTGGTGCTGCACGAACAGAACTCGGTCGCGGGCCTCGCCAACAAGGTGCTCGCGGGCGTGGCCGACCGCGTGTTCACCGCGTTCCCGAACGTGCTGAAGAACGCGCAATGGGTGGGCAACCCGCTGCGCGCGGCCTTCCTTTCGCAGCCCGATCCGGCCACGCGCTTCGCGGGCCGCAGCGGGCCGTTGAAGCTGCTGGTGGTCGGCGGCAGCCTCGGCGCCAAGGCACTGAACGCCGTGGTGCCCCAGGCGCTCGCGCGCATCGCGCCCGAGTTCCGGCCGCGCGTCGTGCACCAGAGCGGCGCCAGGCAGATCGACGAACTGCGCGCCAACTATGCGGCCGCGGGCGTCGAGGGCGAGCTCACGCCCTTCATCGAGGACACCGCGCAGGCCTATGCCGATGCCGACATCATCGTCGCGCGCGCCGGGGCCAGCACGGTCACAGAAATCGCGGCCGTCGGCGCAGCAGCGCTGTTCGTGCCTTTTCCTTCGGCGGTCGACGACCACCAGACCACCAACGCGCGCTTCCTCGTCGACGCGGGCGGCGGCTGGCTGGTGCAGCAGGCCGACCTCACACCTGAATTGCTGGCCGACTTGCTACAGAAGACACAACGAACCGAATTGATCGAACGCGCCCGGCGCGCCAAGGCAATGCAGAAGACCGAGGCCATCGAAGCAGTCGTCCGCGCTTGCGAGGAGCTCGCGAAATGAAACACGCGATCCGCCACATCCACTTCGTCGGCATCGGCGGCTCGGGCATGAGCGGCATCGCCGAGGTGCTGCTGAACCTGGGCTACCGGGTCACCGGCTCCGACCTGGCCGACAGCGCCACGCTGCGCCGGCTCGCGGGCCTGGGCATCGGCACCTTCGTGGGCCATGCGGCGGCGCACATCGAAGGCGCCGACGCGGTCGTCACCTCGACCGCGGTGCAGAGCGACAACCCCGAGGTGCTGGCCGCGCGCGAGAAGCGCATCCCGGTGGTGCCGCGCGCGCTGATGCTGGCCGAACTGATGCGGCTCAAGCAGGGCATCGCGATCGCCGGCACGCACGGCAAGACGACCACCACCAGCCTGGTGGCGAGCGTGCTGGCGGCCGCGGGGCTGGACCCGACCTTCGTGATCGGCGGGCGCCTGAACAGCGCCGGCGCCAACGCGCAGCTCGGCAGCGGCGACTACATCGTGGTGGAGGCCGACGAATCGGACGCCTCGTTCCTGAACCTGCTGCCGGTGATGGCGGTGGTCACGAACATCGACGCCGACCACATGGAGACTTACGGGCACGACTTCGCGAAGCTCAAGAAGGCCTTCGTCGATTTCCTGCACCGCATGCCGTTCTACGGCGTGGCGATCCTGTGCACCGACGACCCCGCGGTGCGCGACATCGTGGCGCAGGTGACCTGCCCGGTCACGAGCTACGGCTTCGGCGAGGACGCGCAGGTGCGCGCGGTCGACGTGCGCGCGGTCGGCGGCCAGATGCACTTCACGGCCCAGCGGCGCAACGGCGTCACCTTGCCCGATCTGCCGATCGTGCTGAACCTGCCCGGCGAGCACAACGTGCGCAACGCGCTCTCGGTGATCGCGGTGGCCGTGGAGCTCGGCATTCCCGACGAGGCGGTGCAGCGCGGCCTGGCCGACTTCAAGGGCGTGGGCCGGCGCTTCCAGAGCTACGGCGAGGTGGCGGTGCCGGCCGAGGGCGGCGCCGCATCGGCAGGCAGCTTCACGCTGATCGACGACTACGGCCACCATCCGGTGGAGATGGCCGCCACGCTCGCCGCCGCGCGCGGCGCCTTTCCGGGCCGCCGGCTGGTGCTGGCCTTCCAGCCGCACCGCTACACCCGCACGCGCGACTGCTTCGAGGATTTCGTCAAGGTCATCGGCAAGGCCGACGCGGTGCTGCTCGGCGAGGTCTATGCCGCGGGCGAGCCGCCCATCGTCGCCGCCGACGGCCGCACGCTGGCGCGCGCGCTGCGCGTCGCGGGCAAGGTGGAGCCGGTGTTCGTCGACGACATCGCGGCGATGCCGCGGGCGATCCTCGACAACGCACGTGCCGGCGACGTGGTGCTGTGCATGGGCGCGGGCTCGATCGGCGCCGTGCCCGCGAAGGTGGTCGAGATCGGCAATGCGGCGGCGCCGGCGCCATCAACCAGGCGCGCTGCGCGCAAAGGGGAGGCAGCATGAGCCTTCAACAGGATCCAAGGCAATTCGGCAAGGTCGCCGTGCTGCTCGGCGGAAGCTCCGCCGAGCGCGACATCTCCCTCATGTCCGGGCAGGGCGTGCTCGAGGCGCTGCGCGCGCGCGGCGTCGATGCGCACGCCTTCGACCCCTCGCAGCGCGACCTGGTCGAGCTCCGCCGCGAAGGCTTCGCGCGCTGCTTCATCGCGCTGCACGGGCGGCACGGCGAGGACGGCACGGTGCAGGGCGCGCTCGAACTGCTCGGCATTCCCTACACCGGCTCGGGCGTGATGGCCTCGAGCGTGGCGATGGACAAGGTCATGACCAAGCGCATCTGGCAGGCCGACGGCCTGCCCACGCCGAAGTACGTGCGCCTGGCCTTCGACCAGCAGAGCCGCGAGCAGGTGCGCGCGGTGCCCGACGTGCTCGGCCTGCCGCTGATCGTGAAGCCGCCGCGCGAGGGCTCGTCGATCGGCGTCACCAAGGTCGAGGGCTATTCGCAGATGCAGGATGCGGTGGCGCTTTCCGCGAAGTACGACGCCGACGTGCTCTGCGAGGAGTTCATCGAAGGCGAGGAAGTGACCTGCGCCGTGCTCGGCAGCGGCCTCGACGCGCATGCGCTGCCGGTGGTGCGCATCGCCGCGCCCCAAGGCGCCTACGACTACCAGAACAAGTACTTCACCGACGACGTGAAGTACCACTGCCCGAGCGGGCTGCCCGAGGCCGAGGAGCAGGAGATCCGCCGCATCACGCTGGCGGCCTACCGCACGCTGGGCTGCCGCGGCTGGGGGCGCGCCGACGTGATGATCCGCGCGAGCGATCGCAAGCCCTTCCTGCTCGAGATGAACACCTCGCCGGGCATGACCAGCCATTCGCTGGTGCCGATGTCGGCGCGCGCCGCGGGCATTCCCTACGAAGACCTGTGCGTGCGCGTGCTGGCGTCGGCCTCGCTCGATGCCGCCGCGGGCGGGCCGTCGCCATGAGACCCAGGCCACACGCATGAGCAGCACCACCGTGCCCTTCGACGTCAAGCTGATGAACATCGTCTCGAACCTCGCGTTCGCGGCGGTGGGCCTCATGCTGCTCGCCGCGGGCGCATGGTGGGTGCTGCGCCAGCCCTTCTTTCCGATCGGCGGCATCAAGGTCGACGGCGACGTGACGCACAACAACGCGGTGACGCTGCGCGCCAACGTCGCGCCGCAGCTCGCGGGCAACTTCTTCACCGTCGACCTGTTCCGCGCGCGCGCGGCCTTCGAGTCGGTGCCCTGGGTCCGCAAGGCCGTGGTGCGGCGCGAGTTTCCGAACCGGCTGCGCGTGACGCTGACCGAGCAGGTGCCGGTGGCGACCTGGGGCGACGAGACGGGCTCGAAGCTGATCAATGGGTTCGGCGAGGTGTTCGAGGCCAACGTGGCCGAGGTCGACGACCGGCTGCCGCGGCTCGACGGGCCGGTCGAGCAGGCGGGGCAGGTGCTGGGCATGTACCGCGTGATCGCGCCGCTGTTCCAGCCCTACGACTTCAGCGTGGAGCAGCTCACGCTCTCGAGCCGGGGGAGCTGGAAGGCGGTGCTCGACAGCGGCGCGGAGATCGAGCTCGGCCGCGGCCAGGCCGAGGAGGTCACGGCGCGCGCGCAGCGGTTCCTGAAGACCGTCACGCAGGTCGCGGCCCAGTACCAGCGCACGCCGGCCGACGTCGAGGCGGCCGACCTGCGCCACAACGATGCCTATGCGCTGCGGCTGCGCGGCGTCAGCACGGTGGTTGCCGAGCCCAAGGCCAAGCCCAAGAAGAAATAGACAGCGAATACCGAGGACATTCAATGCCCAAAGAATACAAAGACCTGGTTGTCGGACTCGACATCGGCACCGCCAAAGTGATGGTGGTGGTGGCCGAGGTGCTGGCCGGCGGTGAACTGAAGCTCGCCGGCCTCGGCGTGGCGCCGAGCAACGGCCTCAAGCGCGGCGTGGTGGTGAACATCGACGCCACGGTGCAGAGCATCCAGCAGGCGCTCAAGGAAGCCGAGCTGATGGCCGACTGCAAGATCAGCCGCGTCTACACCGGCATCACCGGCAGCCACATCCGCGGCATCAATTCGAGCGGCATGGTGGCGGTGAAGGACAAGGAAGTCACGCCGGCCGACGTGGCGCGCGTGGTCGAGACCGCGCGCGCGATCAACATCTCGAGCGACCAGCGCCTGCTGCTGGTGGAGCCGCAGGAGTTCGTGATCGACGGCCAGGACGTGAAGGAGCCGATCGGCATGAGCGGCATGCGGCTCGAGGCCAAGGTGCACATCGTGACCGGCGCGCAGAGCGCGGCCGAGAACATCATCAAGTGCGTGCGCCGCTGCGGGCTCGAGGTCGACCAGCTGATGCTGAATCCGCTGGCCTCGAGCCAGGCGGTGCTGACCGAGGACGAGCGCGAGCTCGGCGTGGTGCTGGTCGACATCGGCGCGGGCACGACGGACGTGGCGATCTTCACCAACGGCGCGATCCGCCACACGGCAGTGATCCCGATCGCGGGCGACCTGATCACGAGCGACATCGCGATGGCGCTGCGCACGCCGACCAAGGACGCCGAGGACATCAAGGTCGAGAACGGCTATGCCAAGCAGCTGCTGGCCGACCCCGACACCCAGGTCGAGGTGCCCGGCCTCGGCGACCGCGGCCCGCGCATGCTGAGCAAGCAGGCGCTCGCGGGCGTGATCGAGCCGCGCATCGAGGAGATCTTCTCGCTGGTGCAGCAGGTGGTGCGCGAGTCGGGCTACGAAGAGGTGCTGTCTTCGGGCGTGGTGCTCACGGGCGGCAGCGCCGTGATGCCCGGCATGGTCGAGCTCGGCGAGGACATCTTCCTCAAGCCGGTGCGCCGCGGCATTCCCAAGTATTCGAGCGCACTCTCGGACATGGTCGCGCAGCCGCGCGCCGCCACCGTGATGGGCCTGCTCGAGGAGGCCCGCTTCGCACGCATGCGCGGCTTCAAGGTGGCGCAGAAGAACGGATCGGTAAAGACTGCGTTCGGACGTTTCAAGGACTTCATCGTGGGGAACTTCTGACCATGAACCATTCCCCACTCTGGCTCGCGCGCGGAAGTCCTCCCCTGCATTTCAACGAGCGATGGCGGCGCACAGGTCCACCGCCACGACGACGGTCACGTTGATCTCGTCAGACAACAGAACAAGTCAATTCACAGATACACAACGGCAACTGCAAAATTCAAGGAGTTAGAAATGGCCATCGAAATGATCGAAGTCGAAGAATTCAACCAAGGCACTCAGATCAAGGTGATCGGTGTGGGCGGCGGCGGCGGCAATGCCGTCGCGCACATGATGGACCGCGGCGTGCAGGGCGTGCAGTTCGTCTGCGCCAACACCGACGCGCAGGCGCTCCAGCGCAGCAACGCGCACAAGATCATCCAGCTCGGCACGAGCGGCCTGGGTGCGGGCAGCAAGCCCGAGAAGGGCCGTGACGCGGCCGAGGCCGCGGTCGACGACATTCGCGCCGCGATCGACGGCGCGCACATGCTCTTCATCACGGCCGGCATGGGCGGCGGCACCGGCACCGGCGCCGCACCCGTGATCGCGCGCGTCGCGAAGGAAATGGGCATCCTGACCGTGGGCGTGGTGACCAAGCCCTTCGACTGGGAAGGCGGCCGCCGCATGACCAACGCCGACACCGGCCTGGCCGAGCTCGAGGCGAACGTCGACTCGCTGATCGTGGTCTTGAACGAGAAGCTGCTCGACGTGCTGGGCGAGGACATCACCCAGGAAGAAGCCTTCGCGCATGCCAACGACGTGCTCAAGAACGCGGTCGGCGGCATCTCGGAAATCATCAACGAGTACGGCGGCGTGAACGTCGACTTCGAAGACGTGCGCACCGTGATGGGCGAGCCGGGCAAGGCCATGATGGGCACGGCCGCGGCCGCGGGTCCGGACCGCGCGCGCATCGCCGCCGAGCAGGCCGTGGCCTGCCCGCTGCTCGAAGGCATCGACCTCTCGGGCGCCAAGGGCGTGCTGGTGCTGGTCACGGCGTCGAAGAGCTCGCTGAAGCTCAACGAGTCGAAGCTCGCGATGAACACCATCCGCGCCTACGCCTCGCCCGACGCGCACGTGATCTACGGCGCCGCCTACGACGAGAGCCTGGGCGACCAGATGCGCGTGACCGTGGTGGCCACCGGCCTCTCGCGCGCCGACGCGCGCCGCCAGGCGCCGACGCTCGAAGTGATCCGCACCGGCACCGACAACATCCCGTTCAACGTGCCGACGCTCGGCGGCACGGGCCACGCGGCGGTCGGCGGCCAGCCCAACTACGACGGCATGGCCGTGCCGAGCGTGTGGCGCACCAACCGCACCATGGCCGCGGCCAAGGTCGATGCGCTGTCGTCGGGCGGCATGGACGATTTCGAGATCCCCGCGTTCCTGCGCCGCCAGGCGGATTGAGCGCAGCCCGCCGGACGCTCGCGGCACGAGGGCTCGCAAGGGGCACGGGGGCGACCCGAAAGGGACGTCCACCGGCCCTGGGCACTGCGTTCGCTTCGTGCCCCTTGCGTCCACCGGCGCGGGTTTCATAGAACCTATGTCTATCGGTGCCATAGCGAGGGGCATAGGCCGCCCTGGCCGCCGCGCGCCTAGAATCTCGGGCGTGCTGCAACAACGAACCCTCAAGTCGATCAGCCGCGCCGTGGGCGTGGGGCTTCACAGCGGCCAGCGCGTGGAGCTCACGCTGCGACCGGCCCCGGCCGACACGGGCATCGTCTTCCGACGCGTCGACCTGCCCGAGCCGGTCGACATCCGCATGACCGCCGAAGCGGTGACCGACACCCGGCTGGCCTCCACCGTCTCGACCGGCGGCGCGAAGGTGCAGACGGTCGAGCATCTGATGTCCGCCTGCGCGGGCCTGGGCATCGACAACCTCTACATCGACATCACGGCCGACGAGGTGCCGATCCTCGACGGCTCGGCCTCCTCCTTCGTGTTCCTGCTGCAGAGCGCGGGCATCGAGCTTCAGAAGGCGCCGCGACGCTTCATCCGCGTGACCCGCAAGGTCGAGGTGCGCGAAGGCGAGGGCGCCAACGAGAAGTGGGCGAGCCTCGAGCCCTACCACGGCTACAAGCTGAGCTTCGAGATCGACTTCGACCACCGCGTGGTCAACTCCACCGGTCAGCGCGTGGAGTTCGACCTCGGCACCGGTTCCTACAGCCGCGACATCGCACGCGCCCGTACCTTCGGCTTCACGAAGGAGGTCGAGTACATGCGCAGCAAGGGCCTCGCGCTCGGCGGCGGGCTCGACAACGCGATCGTGATGGACGACACCAAGGTGCTCAATGCGGGCGGGCTGCGCTATGACGACGAGTTCGTGAAGCACAAGATCCTCGACGCGATGGGCGACCTCTACATCATCGGCAAGCCGCTGCTCGCGGCCTACAAGGCCTTCCGCTCGGGCCATGCGCTCAACAACAAGCTGCTGCGCGAGCTGCTCGCCCACGAGGACGCCTACGAAGTCGTGACCTTCGAGGACGAGAAGCGCGCGCCGCGCGGCTTCGGCGAAGTCGCCCGGGCCTGGTAGGCCGGCGCACGCATCCCATGCTTCTGTTCCGCTGGGCCATCCTGCTTCTGCTGTTGGTGGCCGGCGTGTGCTTCGTGTTCTATGCGGGCACGGGGCAGCTCAAGTACCGGCGCATCGGCTGGATCGTGCTCAAGTGGACGCTGATCGCGGCGCTCGGCTTCTTCGCGGTCCTGATCGCCGAGCGGGTCGCGTAGCTACCTCGAGCGGCCCTGGCGGTACGCGCTCGCGTGCGTCTTCGACAGCTGTGCGGCCTCCGCCAGCCGTGCCACCGAACGTCCCACCTGCGCGTGCGTGATCGCGATGCCCAGCGCGTCGGCCGCATCGGCGCCCGGCAAGCCCGGCAGTTCGAGCAGACGCTTCACCATTTCCTGCACCTGCGCCTTGGCGGCCTGCCCATGGCCGGCCACCGCCTTCTTCATCTGCAGGGCGGTGTACTCGGCCACGCTGAGGTTGGCATTGACGAGCGAGGTCACGCAGGCCCCGCGCGCTTGGCCGAGCAGCAGCGTCGACTGCGGATTGACGTTCACGAAGATGATCTCGACCGCGGAAGCGTCGGGCTGGTAGCGCGCGGCGATCTCCGCCACGCCGTCGAACAGCACCTTGAGCCGCGCCGGCAGGTTGCCGCTGCCGAGGTGTCGCGTGCTGATGGTGCCGCTCGCGACATAGCGCAACTGGTGGCCGTCCGCATCCACCACGCCGAAGCCGGTGGTGAGAAGGCCGGGGTCGATGCCGAGAATCCGCATGTCAGAGGTCGAAATACCAGCGGATCGAATGAAAGAAGATCGGCGCCGCGAAGCACAGCGCATCCACGCGGTCGAGCAGGCCGTTGGCGCCCGTGACGCCCACGCCCTTCTTGCCCCAGTTGGGAATGCCGCGGTCGCGTTTGAGCGCCTTCATCACGAGGTGGCCCATCGAGCCCGCGATGCACGCGATGACGGACACCGCGAGCGCCTGGCCGAACCTGAACGGCGTGATGAACGAGAACAGCGCGCCGACCAGGCTCGCGACCACGATGCCGATGCCCCAGCTGGTCCAGTTGAAGCTGCGGCTCACATGGGGCGCGAAGGGCTTGCGCTGCGTGCGGCGCGAGATGACGTGCTGCACCAGCACCGAGGTCTGCACCACGAACACCAGGAAGAACACGAGAAAGGCGCTCTTGCCCTCGTAGCCCGGGAAGCTCAGCAGCAGCAGCGCGGGCACGTGGCTCATGCCGTAGACGCAGACCATGATGCCCCACTGCAGCTTGGCGTTGCGCTCGAGGAAGTGGCTCGGGTCGTCGGCCAGTGCGCTCGCGACCGGGATCGCGAGGAAGACGTAGACCGGGATGAACACGGTGAACAGGTCGAAGCGTGCGGTGGCCACGAGCCAGAACTGGATCGGCAGCACCACGAAGAACGCGAGGATCAGGCTGCGGTGGTCGCCGCGCCGCGTGGGCGAGAGGGTGATGAACTCGCGCAGCGCGAAGAAGGCGATGAGCGCGAACAGCACGGTGGCCACGGTTTCGCCGAGCGCCCAGCCGATCCAGAACACCACCACCATGAACCAGGTGGTGCCGAGCAGCTTGCGGTAGTGGGCGAGCTCGGCCTGCCAGGCGGCGTCGTGCACCGGGTTGCGCCGCTCCTTGAAGCTCAGCAGGAAGGCCGTGGTGCTCACGACCACGAGCAGCCCGAAGACGATGAGGAAGAGCGCCGCGACCTGCTGGGTCGGGCTGAGGCTGCGCAGGAACTGGTTCATCGCGGGCTTCTTCTGCTTCTTTTTCTTCTCACACGTCGCGCAACGCGATGACCGCGGCGCGCGCGCGGTCGAGGAAGGGGCGGCGCTCCTCGCCGGGCTCGACGCGGATCGGCGCGCCGAAGGTCACGGAGCACAGGATGGGCACCGGCACGATCTCGCCCTTGGGCATGACGCGCTGCACGTTGTCGATCCAGGCGGGCACCAGCACCACCTCGGGGAACAGCGTCGCGAGCGTGTAAAGGCCCGACTTGAACTTCTGCGGCTCGCCCGTGTGGCCGCGCGTGCCTTCGGGGAAGATGATGATCGAGTCGCCGCTCCTGAGTGCCTCGACGAGCGGCGCGAGCGGGTCGCGTGCGGGCTCGGCGGTGGGCTCGGCTGCCGGCGGCGCGGCTGGCGCCGGTGCGGCGGCGGGGGGCGGTGGCGGCGCGGGCAGGTCGAGCCGGCCCTGCACCTCGTCGAGGATCTCGGGCGTGATGTCGACGATGGGCGGCATGGCGTCGGCCACCGGCGCCGCGGCGGCGACGTCGGCCGCGGGCGGCGCCTCGGGCGCTGAGGCCGGCGCACCGGCCGCGCGCTCCACGTACACCGCGTTGAACACCTCGGTCGTGATCCAGCGCTTGACCGGCGTGTTGGCCCAGTAGTCGCGCGCCGCGATCGGCCGCGTGATGCTGCGCAGTTCCTCGGGCAGCGCGGCCCAGATCATCACGAGGTCGGCGTGGCTCTGATGGTTGGCGAAGTAGATGCGCTGCTCGGCCTTGGGCGGGCAGCCGTACCAGCGTGCCTGGGCACCGGTGAGCAAGCGCACCACGCCCAACAGCAACCATCCCACGAGCTTTGCCAGCATGCACGCGATGATACGGGCCATGCGATGGCGTTTCGATCCTCATTCATTCGTCGGGGCCGCGGCCCTGTTCCTCGTGCTCGCGCTGCTCGCCACCGTGGGGGCGCGCTGGGGCTGGGTGCGCAGCTTCCTCGGCGACGTGCTGGCCGTGGCCTGGGTGTACCTGCTGTTCAAGGCCTTCGTCGGCGCACGCGTGCTGCCGCTGGCGCTCGCGGCCTTCGCGGTGGGGCTGCTGGTGGAGCTGGGGCAGTACCTGGCGGCGGCGTGGCAATGGCAGATCCCGAACCGGGCGCTGCGCATCGTGCTCGGCGCCACCGCGGACGGGTGGGACGTGCTGGCCTATGCGATCGGCTTCGTGGCCGTGCTCGCGGCCGAACAGGCGTTCAGGGCAGTTCGGCCGCGGACATCCGCGCCATGATGGTCGAGGCGCGGCTGCCGAGGTAGCCCGAGCCCGGGCGCTTCTCGAAGAACTTGGGGCTCGGCAGCATCACCGCGAGCCGCGCGGCCTCGGCGGCGCTCAGGCGCGACGCGGGCTTGCGGAAGTAGTACTGGGCCGCGGCCTCGGCACCGAACACGCCTTCGCCCCATTCGACGTTGTTGAGGTAGATCTCGAGGATGCGCCGCTTGTCGAGCAGCAGCTCCAGCGTCATCGCGAGCACCAGCTCCTGGCCCTTGCGCAGCAGCGTGCGCTCGCCCGAGAGCAGCAGGTTCTTCGCGAGCTGCTGCGTGATGGTGGAGCCGCCGCGCAGCTGCACCGGCCTCACCGGCTTGCCCCGCGCGATGGCCCGCGCCGCGCGCTTGGCCGCGAGTTCCTCGGCCCTGGCATTGCGCTGGCGCGCGCGCTCGATGGCTTCCCATTCGACGCCGTTGTGGTCGACGAAGTCGGCATCCTCGCTCGCGATCACCGCGCGCTTGAGGTTGTCGCTGATCTGTGCATAGGGCACCCATTCCTGGCGCCACGCGCCCTTGCGGCCCTGCTGCAGCGCGATCTGCCAGGCTTCGGAGCGCTGGAAGGCGGTGCTCTGCGGATCGACCACCACCATGGCGGCGATGCGCGCGACGAAGAAGAGTTCGAGCGCCACGCCGGCGACGACGAGGCAGGCGATCAGTCGGAGCAGGGCCCTCATGTCGGCAGCGGGGCGGCGCTCACGAAAGCGCGGCGCGCAGTTCGGCCAGCACCTCGGCGGCCGGCGGCCGCACGCCGCGCCACAGTTCGAAGGCCTCGGCCGCCTGCTCGACGAGCATGCCGAGGCCGTCGCGCGCGACGGCGCCGTGCGCCTCGGCCCAGGCCATGAAGCCCGCGGCGGCCGGTCCGTACATCAGGTCGACGGCCAGGGCGCCGGGGCGCAGCACCTCTGCGCGCACCGGTACCGCATCGCCCGCGAGGCTCGAGGCGGTGGCGTTGACCACGACGTCGAAGTCGCCGGGCACTTCATCGAGCGCCCAGGCCTCGAGCGTGCAGCCGTGGCGCAGGGCGAGCGCCGCATGCCGCTGCACCAGCGCCATGGCCTTGCCGATCGTGCGGTTGGCCACCACGATCCGCGACGCGCCCGCATCGAGCAGCGGCCCGAGCACGCCCGCGGCCGCGCCGCCCGCGCCGATCAGCAGCAGTTCGCGGCCCGCGAGCGGCACGCCCGCATTGCGCACGATGTCGTTGACGAGGCCGATGCCGTCGGTGTTGTCGGCATGGATGCGGCCGTCGGCCTCGAAGCGCAGCGTGTTCACCGCCTGCGCGAGCACCGCGCGTTCGCTCGTGCGGTCGGCGAGCGCGGCGGCGTCGAACTTGAAGGGCACGGTGACGTTGCAGCCGCGCGCCGTGTCGCCGCGCTCGGCGGCCTCGCGCCGGAAGGCCGCCACGCCTTCGGCGAAGGCGCCGACCGGCACGAGCCGGCGGCCGTAGTCCATCTGCTGGCCGCAGAGTTCGGCAAAACGGGCATGGATGCGCGGCGAGCGGCTGTGCTCGAC
Organism: Variovorax sp. TBS-050B; assembly: GCF_029893635.1. Classification (NCBI taxonomy): domain Bacteria; kingdom Pseudomonadati; phylum Pseudomonadota; class Betaproteobacteria; order Burkholderiales; family Comamonadaceae; genus Variovorax; species Variovorax sp. TBS-050B. The sequence continues at coordinate 2,279,791 of NZ_JARXYR010000002.1, forward strand.
GGGATTGCCCATGACGCAGTACAGGTCCATGGCGGTGTCGTGGCGCGTGCGGTGGCTATTGCGAAGAGAGCTCGATGGTCTCGTCGCGCGTGAACTTGAAGCGCGACTGCAGCACGATCTGGTCGGTCTGCTTGCGCATCGCATCGGTGAATTTGCCGAAGTTGCCGATGCTGTGCACGATGGCCTTGGCGCGGCGGTCGAGCGTGGTGTCGCCCGAGCTTTCGTCGACCACGGTGTCGAGCAGCTTGCCGTCGTGGTTGATCGTGATCGTCATCTTCAGCTCGCCGTAGAGCTTGCGGCCGGCGGCGGTGGGAAAGTTCTCGGTGCCGCGCACCTCGATGCGGCGGCGCAGGGTGTCGACGTAGATCGCATAGGCCGCCTCGCGCGTCGAGGGGCTCAGGTAGCGCTTCTTGGGGCGCGCGTTCTCCTCGTTCACGCGGCGTTCGATCTCGGCCAGCAGCGCCACGAGCTGGCGGCGCTTCTCCTCGCGGGCGACGGCGTCCTTCGGATCGCCCGCGGCGCGCGGATCGGGGGCGGGCATGGCGGCCAGGTCGCGCTTGAGCTGCGCGATCAGCTGCATCTGCTGCGCCTGCATCGCATCCATCTGGCGGCGGGCCTCCTCCATGGAGTCGCCGACGGCCGTGAAGCTCGACGGCGGCAGCGGGCTGGTGGCGCGGCCGCGTTCGAGATCGCCGCCGCCCGCGAGCGAGGCCTGCGCCATCACGCGCGTGGCGGGGTCGGGCTTGTCGTTGGTCTTGCTGTTGACCAGGATCACTTCGAGCGGCGTTTCGGCGAACACCCGGTTGAACGACTCGGGGTCCACGAAGCGCACGGCCAGCAGCGCGGCGTGCGCGATGACCGACACGCCGAGCGCGATCTGCAGCGTGCTCAGGTCCCTCAGATTCATTGGCGCTGCTCCTCCAGGTTCATGCGGGCGCGTTTTCGGCGGCCGGCTCGCCGTCGCCAAGGTCGACCGCGATCGCGATCGGTCCCGCGACCTCTTCGGTTTCCTCGTCGCCTTCTTCGTCCGCGGCCGCGGCATCGGCTTCCGGCGCATCGAGGCGCTCGAGCACCGTGCCGTGCACGTCGAGCGCGATCTCGTCGATCTCGCCGAGCTTCACGCGCACGCGCGCGCCGCGCGCCTGCTGGCCCGCGACGGGAAACACCAGCGGCAGCGTGTCGGCGCGCACCAGCGCGCCGTTCGGAATGTCCTTGATGACCGTCGCCTCGAGTTCGGTGATGCCCTGCTGCTCCAGGTACTTGAGCGTCCAGAAGCGTTCCATGCCGCCCTGGTAGGCGTTGTAGGTCGCATAGGCCGCATCGAAGCCCGAGAGGATCGAGAACAGGTCGGCATCCTTGGGCTTGAACGGCGCCGCGAGCGCGGCGGTCTTGCCGTGGCGCGCGGCCGCGATGATCTGCCACTGGTTCACGAGGTCGGTGTAGCGGCGCAGCGGCGAGGTGCTCCAGGCATAGCTCTTCACGCCCAGGCCGGCGTGCGGCAGCGCGCGCGTGCCCATGCGCACCTTGATGCCGGGCGCCAGGCTGGCCTGGCTGCGGTAGAGGCCGGGCACGCCGAGTTCGCCGAGCCAGCCGCCCCAGCTGCTGTTCGCGAGGATCATCGCTTCCGACACGATCAGGTCGAGCGGCGCGCCGCGCTGGCGCGTGGTGATCTGCACCTGCTCGTTGCCCTCCGGTTCGCCGGTGTTGCCGATCTTGTTGGGCCCCCATGCCCCCCGAGGGGGGATTCGCGCCTTGGGGCGGCCCGGCGGCGCGAATGAGCCGGAAGTTGTAGTCGGGCCGGTTGAAGCTCTCCGGCTTGCCGCGCGCCACCTCGCGCTCGGCCTTGAGCTGCTTCGAGAGACGGAACAGGAAGGACAGCGGCGCACGCAGCCTTTCGGCGGCCTCGGGCGCGCCGTTGCCGGCGGCGGCCGGATCTTCGAGCCAGGCCTGCGTGACCACGCCGTCGAGCTGGTCGTGCCGCAGGTTGGCGACGATCGGCACGCGTTCGAGCTTCGTTTCCGTCGACTGCAGCGCGAGCGTGGCTTCGTCGAAGCTCGCGTAGAGCGAGACGGCCGGCCGGTCGCCGCCTTCGAGCAGCGTGTAGGCGTTCACCACCTCGTCGGGCAGCATGGTGATCTTGTGGCCCGGCATGTAGACGGTGGACATGCGCGCGCGCGCCACCTGGTCGATCGGGCTGCCCGGCGTGAGCGCGAGGCCCGGCGCGGCGATGTGGATGCCCACGGTGACGCGCCCGCTGCCCAGGCCCTGCACCGAGAGCGCATCGTCGATCTCGGTGGTCTGCGAGTCGTCGATCGAGAAGGCCTGCACGCCTTCGGCGAGCGGCAGTTCCTCGGCGATGGCGGGCGCGGCCAGCGGCGGGAATCCGGTGCCCTTGGGAAAGTTCTCGAACAGGAAGCGCCGCCAGTGGAACTGGTAGGGCGAATCGATCGCGCCGGCGCGCTCCAGCAGTTCGAGCGGCGGGCGCTGCGTGGCGCGCGCGGCCTCGACCACGGCCTTGTATTCGGGTGCGTTCTTGTCGGGCTTGAAGAGGATCTTGTAGAGCTGCTCGCGGATCGGAGGCGGGCAGCTGCCCTCGGCCAGCTGCCCGGCCCATTCGACGATCTGCGCCTGGACGACCTTCTTCTTCTCGATGGCGGCGAGCGCCTGCTGCACGATCTCGGCCGGCGCCTTCTTGAAGCGCCCCTTGCCGGCGCGGCGGAAGTAGTGCGGCGCCTCGAACAGCGCGAACAGCGCGGCGGCCTGCTGTGCGAGCGAGGGCTTGTCGCTGAAGTACTCGGCGGCGAGTTCCGCGAAGCCGAACTCGCCTTCGGGCGCGAATTCCCAGGCCAGGTCGAGGTCCATCGCGGCGGCGAGCGCACGCGCCTCGGCGATCAGCTCGGCCGGCGCCGGCTTCTCGAAGCGAAGCACGATGTTGGCGCCCTTGACCTTGACGCGCTTGCCGGTGTCGAGCTCGACCTGCGCCGACGCCTCGGCTTCCGACAGGACGCGGCCGCCCAGGTATTTGCCGGCTTCTTCAAACAATACGAACATCCGGCGATTCTCCCACGCGGGCGGGCGCGTTCCGCCCGGCGACGGCCGGCGCGGGAGGCTAGATCGGGTTGATGAAGGCCATCACCTCGTCGAGGTGGTTCACGGCGAAATCGGACAGCGCGTGGTCGCCGCCCTCGATCAGCTTGATGTTGCTGTCGGGATAGCGCGCCGAGCTTTCGTGCCAGTCGAGCGCCTCGTCGCCCTTGGCGATGATGGCCAGCACGCGTTCGGGCCGCGTGAGCGCGCCCACCTCCATGGTGCGCAGCTCCTGGATGTACTCGGGCTTGAAGTAGAAGTGCTCGGCCGGGTCGTGCCACTGGGTCTGGTCGCCGATGTAGCGCTCGAGGTCGCGCGCCGGATGCACCGCCGGGTTGAGCAGCACGGCGCGGCAGCGCGTCATGCCCGCGACGTAGGTGGCATAGAAGCCGCCGAGCGAGGAGCCGACCACTGCCATCGACTTGCGCGGCCAGTCCGCGATGCCCTTCATGACCATGTCGATCGCTTCGCGCGGCGAGGGCGGCAGCTGCGGGCACCACCATTGCAGTTCCGGATGATGCCGTGTCACGTGCTCGGCCATCAGCCGTGCCTTGGTGGAGCGCGGCGAGGAACGGAAGCCGTGCAGGTACAGCAGATGGGTGGTTTGTGGATCCATGCGAGGCGGAACGGAGGGAGGGGCGGTCGACACGGCTTCGTTGAAGGCTGGGGTTGATTTTGCATGAGGTCGGTCCGTCCGGACGGGCCGCGCGCTTCGCCGAGGCACTCCAGCCGGGCTTTCTTGGCATGGACGGGGGTTGGCATCGGCTTGGCATGTACGCCGAAAACGCCGCGACGGATTCGGATGCGGCGCATTCGAGTTCGAAAGTACTCAATGCATCGGTGCGAGCGGCGCGAGCGAACGGGCCTTGCCTGCAAGGCCGCACCAGTGTCGAAGCTGTCTGCGCCTGCTCGCATCCCATGAAAACGGGAGGTTGGCGGCCCCTTTTGGGCTTCCGCGCGGCTTATGCTCCAGCCCATGAACATCGGGGCCATGGATGCCGGAAATACGCATCGCTGGGGCGTGCTCGTGGTCGAGGACGACAGCCGGGCGCGCGCCTTCTTCGAGGCCAGCGTGCAGCGCAGCCCGAGCCTTTTCTGGCTCGGCAGCGCGGGCACGGTGCGCGAGGCCCTCGCGTGGCTCGCCGACACGGCCACCATCCCCGACGTGCTGCTGGTCGACCTGGGCATGCCCGACGGCAGCGGGCTCGACGTGATCCGTCATGCCGTCGCGCGCTTTCCCGGCTGCGAGCCGCTGGTGATCTCGGTCTTCGGCGACGAGGAGAACGTGCTCTCGAGCATCGAGGCCGGCGCGGTGGGCTACATCCACAAGGACGCCGCGCCCGAAGACATCGCGCAGACCATCGTCGAGATGAAGGCCGGCGCGTCGCCGATCTCGCCGATGATCGCGCGCCGCGTGCTCGCCAAATACCGCAGCCTGCAGTCGGGCGCGGCGATGCCGGTGCTGGCGCCCGAGGCCGCGGCCGACAGCAGCGGGCCGGGCCTGCTCTCCGCGCGCGAGCACGAGGTGCTGACCCTGATATCGCGCGGGTTCTCCTATGCCGAGATCGCGCGCCTCAAGGGGCTGAGCGTGCACACGATCCAGACCCACATCAAGAACCTCTACGGCAAGCTGGCCGTGCATTCCAAGAGCGAGGCCGTGTTCGAAGCCACCCGCCTCGGGCTGCTGTCCCACCCGGGGTGAGGCACGTGATCCGGCGGATCTTCGGTCGGCCGGACGACGCGCTGCCGGCGCTGTGGCTGTGGTGTGCCGCGGCGCTGGCCGGGATGTGGGTGATGGCGAGCGGCGCCTTCGCCGCCACGGCAGAGGAGCGCCCCATCGAACTGCGCCAGGGCACCGTGACGACCACGGTCGACGGCCGCACCGCCACCGCGCCGCTCGTGCTGCCCTACCACTGGGACCGCCGGCATCCGGGGCGCCCGGGCCTGGCCATCTTCGACCTGCCGTTCGCGCTCGAGGCCGAGCCGCGCGCGCCATGGGGCATCTTCATTCCGCGCGCGGGCAACGTGCTGGAGGTGTGGCTCAACGGCACGCTGCTGCAGGCGCACGGCGACCTCGCACGCGGCAACGGGCCGGACCATGCCAAGGCGCCGATCTACGTGCCGGTGCCCGGCGTTCTGCTGAGAGCCGGCGCCAACCGGCTGCAGATCCGCATCCGGGCCGACGGCGACCGCGGCGCGGGACTCTCCCGCCTGACCATCGGGCCGGCCGCCGTGGTGCGCGGCGAGCTGTACGAGCGCGCGCACGCCTGGCGCTTCGTCGGGTCGGTGCTCCTCGCGGCCTTCGGCCTGGTGGTCGGCGGGATCTCGATGGCGCTGTGGTTCACGCAGGCCGAGATGGACGCGGCCGGCCAGCCGCGGCGCGACGGCGTGTACCTGTGGGCGGCGCTGGCCGAGTTCGCATGGGCGCTCCGCGTCGCGGACGGCGTGATCGCCGAACCGCCGCTGGCCTGGCCGCTCTGGGGCGTGCTGATGGCCGCCTGCACCGCCGTCTGGATCGCCTCCGCCATCATGTTCTGCCTGCACTTCGTGGGCTGGAATGCCGAGGCGCGCCTGCGCTGGCTGCGCTGGGTGGCGGCCGGCGTGGTCGCCGGCAGCATCGTCGCGAGCGCGCTGGCGTTCTACCGCGAGCAGCCCGCCTGGTTCACGGCCTGGCTGGCGCTGGAGATCGGCTGCGTCGCGCTGATGGTCTGCGCCTTCACCATCGCGATGGTCCGGCGGCCGAGCGCCGAGCGGCTGCTGCTCGCGTTCGGGGCCTTGGCGACGGTGGGGCTGGGCCTGCGCGACTGGCAGGTGCTCCGCCTGGGCGAGAACTATGGCGAGACCGCCTGGGTGCGCTATTCGACGGTGTTCCTGGGGCTGGCGCTGCTGATGATCGTGCTGCGGCGCTTCCACGCCGCCAGCACCGAGGCGCGCGGCTGGGTCGTCAGCCTCGCCGAGCGGGTGGCGCAGCGCGAGCGCGAGCTCGCCTCCACCTTCGCCGCGCTGGAGCAGGTGGCGCGGGACCAGGCGCGCACGCAGGAGCGGGAGCGCATCCTGCGCGACATGCACGACAGCGTTGGCTCGCGCATCAGCTCGGCGATCCGGCAGCTCCAGTCGGAGCAGGCGAGCTCGGGCGAGCTGATGCGCACGCTGAGCGAGTCGCTCGACCAGCTCAAGCTCTCGATCGACTCCATCCACCTGCCGCCCGGCGACGTGGGTGCGCTACTGGCGGCGCTGCGCTACCGCATGGAGCCGCGCCTGGCCGCCGCCGGCATCGCCTTCGAATGGGCGGTGGACGAGCTGCCGATCCTGAAGTCGCTCGACGTGCAGGCGATGCGGCAGTTGCAGTTCCTGCTGTTCGAGGCGATCTCCAACGTGATGCAGCATGCCCACGCGAAGACCTTGCGGATCGAGGCCCGGAAAGTGGCCGCCACGGTGCAGGTGCGCGTGATCGACGACGGCCGGGGCTTCGACGCCGAGACGGTGCCGCGGGCGCTGGCGCAGCGCTCGGCGGCCATCGGCGCCCGGCTGGGGGTCGAAAGCCGACCGGGGCGCACGGTCGTTCAGTTCGCGCTGGGCTGAGATGCGGCGCCGGGCGCGGATAATCCGTGCCCATCATGTCCGCCGTGTTCAACCAGCCCTCCCTGGCGCGTCGCATCGCGCCCATCTTCCAGGGCTTCGACGGCCTCCTGGCCTTCGCCGTGCTGCTGCTGGCCTTCGCCGGGCTGCTCACCATGTATTCGTCGGGCTTCGACCACGGCTCGCGCTTCGCCGACCATGGCCGCAACATGCTGCTGGCCGGCTTCATCATGTTCGTGGTGGCCCAGGTGCCGCCGCAGAAGCTCATGTGGGCGGCGGTGCCGCTCTATGCCGCGGGCGTGGCGCTGCTGATCGCCGTGGCGCTGTTCGGCATCACCAAGAAGGGCGCCACACGCTGGATCAACGTGGGGGTGGTGATCCAGCCCAGCGAGATCCTCAAGATCGCCATGCCGCTGATGCTGGCCTGGTGGTTCCAGCGCCGCGAAGGGCAGCTGCGGCCGCTCGACTTCGTGGTCGCGACGCTGCTGCTCGCGGTGCCGGTGGGCCTGATCATGAAGCAGCCCGACCTGGGCACCTCGCTGCTGGTGCTCGCGGCCGGCATGGCCGTGATCTTCTTCGCGGGCCTGCCGTGGAAGCTGATCGTGCCGCCGGTGGTGATCGGCGCGGTCGCCATCACGCTGCTCGTGGGCTTCGAGTCGCAGCTGTGCGTCGACGGCGTGGACTGGCGCGTGCTGCACGACTACCAGAAGCAGCGCGTCTGCACCCTGCTCGACCCGAGCAAGGACCCGCTCGGCAAGGGCTTCCACATCATCCAGGGCATGATCGCGATCGGCTCGGGCGGCGTGGGCGGCAAGGGCTTCATGCAGGGCACCCAGACGCACCTGGAGTTCATTCCCGAGCGCACCACCGACTTCATCTTCGCCGCCTATTCCGAAGAATTCGGCCTCGTGGGCAACCTCGCGCTGATCGCGGCCTTCATCCTGCTGATCTTCCGGGGCCTCGCCATCGCGCTCAATGCCACCACGCTGTTCTCGCGGCTTCTGGCCGGCGCGGTGACGATGATCTTCTTCACCTACGCCTTCGTGAACATGGGGATGGTGAGCGGCATCCTGCCAGTCGTGGGCGTGCCGCTGCCCTTCATCAGCTACGGCGGAACGGCGATGGTGACGCTGGGCCTCGGGCTCGGCATCCTGATGTCGATCGCCCGGGCCCGGAAGCTGGCCCAGAACTAGCCGGCCAGGAAGCGCTCGGCCAGCAGCACCCAGTAGGCGGCGCCAAGGGCGACGTTGTCGTCGTTGAAGTCGTAGCCCGGGTTGTGGACCATGCAGGCGCCGGCACTGTCGCCGTCGCCATTGCCGATCAGCAGGTAGCTGCCCGGCACCTTCTCGAGCATGAAGGCGAAGTCCTCGCTGCCGGTGAGCGGCGGGCCCTGCAGCGTCACGCGCTCGGCGCCCACGAGCTCCAGGGCCACTTCGCGGGCGAACGCGGTCTCGGCCGGCGTGTTGACCAGCACCGCGTAGCCCTTGCGCCACTCGACGCGCGCCGTGCAGCCGAAGCTCTCGGCCTGTGCGGCGATGACGGCCTTGATGCGCCTTTCGAGCAGCGCGCGCACGTCGCGGTCGAGCGCGCGCACGCTGATCTCCAGCGTCGCGCTGGCCGGGATCACGTTGTTGGCCTTGCCGGCGTGGATGGCGCCCACCGTCACCACGCCCATCTGCAGCGGGTCGACGTTGCGCGACACCACGCTCTGCAGCGCCATCACGATGCTCGCGGCCGCGACCACCGGGTCGGCCGTGCGGTGCGGCATGGCGCCGTGGCCGCCCACGCCCTCGACCACCACGGTGGCGTAGTCGGAGGAAGCCATGGCCGCGCCCTCGCGCAGCGAGAACCGGCCCTGCGGCAGGCCCGGCATGTTGTGCATCGCGAACACCGCATCGCAGGGGTATCTGTCGAACAGGCCGTCCTCCATCATGCGCAGCGCGCCGCCGCCGCCTTCCTCGGCCGGCTGGAAGATCAGGTGCAGCGTGCCCGAGAAGCGCCCGCGCGTGGCGAGGTGGTGCGCCGCGGCCAGCAGCATCGCGGTGTGGCCGTCGTGGCCGCAGGCATGCATCACGCCGTGGTTGCAGCTGGCATAGGGCAGGCCGGTGGCCTCGTCGATCGGCAGCGCATCCATGTCGGCGCGGATGCCCAGCCGCCGCGTGCCGTCGCCGCGCACCAGGCGGCCCACCAGGCCGGTGCCGCCCAGTCCCTGCGTGACCTCGTAGCCCCAGGCCTGCAGCTTCTCGGCGACCAGCGCGGCCGTGCGGTGTTCGCCGAAGGCCAGCTCCGGGTGGCGGTGGATGTCGCGGCGGATGCCGATGAATTCGTCGGCGTGGTGCTGCAGGTCTTCAAGCAGGTTGTGCATGCGGATGCCTATTGCGGTTGCAGGTGGATGGATTTTGCGATGTCGCGGTAGCGCGCCGTCTCGCTCTCGAAGAATTTCTGCGCCTCGGCCAGCGACATCGGCGCCGAGGCCGTCTGCGTCTGCGCGGCCAGCTGCGAGCGCACGCCCGGGTCGGACAGCGTGGCGCCGATCGCCTTGTGCAGCCGCTGCACCACGTCCTCGGGCGTCTTGCGCGGCACCATGAAGCCGCTCCAGGTCTTGTAGTTGAAGTCCTTGAGTTCCCTGCTCTCGCTCATCGCGGGCACGTTCTTCAGCAGCTCGGAGCGCTGCGCGCCGAGTTGGCCGATCACCTTCAGCCGCCCCTGCTCGGCCAGTGCACCCATGGCCGCGCTGTAGACCAGCACCGCGAAATCGACCTGGCCGCCGCCGAGGTCCTGCAGCAGCGGCGCGTTGCCCTTGTAGGGCGCGTGGTTCAGCTGGATGCCGGTCTGCAGCTGCACCTTCTCGAGCAGCAGGTGGTAGAGCGAACCGATGCCCACGCTGCCGTAGCTGAGCGGCTGCGCGGGCGACCTGCGGGCCAGCGCGATGAGCTCGTCCACGGTGTTGGCGGGCAGGTCCTTGCGCGCGACGAACACCATCACCGCGTCGGCCACGGGAGCGACGAGGCGGAAGTCCTCGGCCTTGAGCTTCACGGCCGCGTTGGCGAGCGGCGAGAGGATCACCTCGTTGGGCGAGCCCTGGAACAGGTAGTAGCCGTCGGCTGGCGCCGAAAGCACCTTCTGCGCGGCGATCGCACCGCTCGCACCGCCCAGGTTCTCGACGATCACCTGCTGCCCGAGCGCCTGGCCCAGCGGCAGGTTGAAGATGCGCGCCGTCGCGTCCGACGGACCGCCCGCCGGATAGGGAACCATGAGGCTCACGGGCTTGGCGGGATAGGGCTGCTGGGCGAGGGAGGCGGCGCCGGTGGCCGCCAGCAGGCCGCAGGCCAGCAGGTCTCGCCGGCGCGGGAACGAGGACTTCGTCATGTGTCGCTTTCCGTGGGTTGTGGGGGCGCACGCGGAGGAAGGAGAGGGCGCCGGAACCGATCGTAGGAGGCTGCAAATACGCCGTCCAATGCATTGTTCTATGCATTAGCATGAGTCGAACTCATCGAACTCGTCGTTTGCAGCCATGACCCTGGTCCAGCTCCGGCATCTGATCTCGCTGGCCGCCACCGGCTCCTTCAGCGCGTCGGCCGAGGCCATGCACCTGACGCAGCCCGCGCTCAGCCGCAGCATCCGGGCGCTCGAGGACGAACTCGGCCTGCCGCTGTTCGACCGCGTGGGACGCCGCAACGAACTCACGCCCTTCGGCAAGCAGGTGGTGGAGCGTGCGCGCCAGCTGGTGCTCGATGCCGAGGAGCTGCACGACAGCGGCCGCCTCACCGGCCAGGCCGAGAGTGGCGAACTGCGCGTCGGCATGGGTTCGGGCCCGGGCGCGATGTTGATGACGCCCCTGCTGATGCGCATGGCCGAGCGCCATCCGAAGGTGCGCGTGGTGGTGGCCCGCGGCCACACCGACCTGCTGCTGCAGGCGCTGCGCAGCCGCACGCTCGACGCCCTGGTGGTGGACGCGCTCTCCCTCAAGCCCGCGCCCGACCTGAAGCTCGACACCGTGCGCGAGATGCGCGGCGTGTTCATGTGCCGCCCGGGCCATCCGCTCGCCGGCCGGCGCGCGGCGGCGTCCGTTTCGCCGACGTGCAGCGCTATCCGATCGCTTCCACGCCGCTCAGCGACCAGGTCGCGGCGGCGCTGGTGGAGACCTACGGCCCGCAGGCGCATCCCGCGGCCTGCGTCACGCTGCAATGCGAGGAACTGCCGAGCCTGGTCGAGGTGGCGCACGCCAGCGATGCGGTGCTGCTGGCGATCCGCGCGGCCGCGCCGGGGCTGGTGGAGCTGGACATGCGCCCGGCGCTCCGTCGCGTGGCGCGCTTCGCCGTCGTGACGCTCGCGCGCCGCACCGAGGCCCCCGCGCTGCCGATCCTGCGCGAGCTCGCCGACGAGTTCCTGCGCGATGGCGCGGCGCGAGCAATAATCGACCGATGATCTCCCGCGAACCCACCATCGAGCGCCTCGCCACGGCGCAGCAGCTTCTTCTCACGCCCTTCGGCCTCGACGAATCGCACCTGGGCAAGGCGCTTGCCGAGATCACCGCACACCGCGTGGACGACGCCGACCTGTACTTCCAGTACACGCGCAGCGAAGGCTGGAGCCTCGAGGAAGGCATCGTCAAGACCGGCAGCTTCAGCATCGACCAGGGCGTGGGCGTGCGCGCGGTCAGCGGCGAGAAGACGGCCTTCGCCTATTCGGACGACATCTCCGAGGCCTCGCTGCTCGATGCCGCGCGCACCGTGCGTTCGATCTCATCCGCCGGCCGCACCGCGCGCGTGAAGACCGCGGCGCGGAAGATCGCCTCGAGCCGCTCGCTCTACCGCGGCATCGACCCGATCGCCACGCTCGACAGCACGGCCAAGGTCCAGCTGCTCGAACGGGTCGAGAAGCTCGCACGCTCGCGCGACCCGCGCGTGGCGCAGGTGATGGCGGGCCTGGCGAGCGAGTACGACGTGGTGCTGGTGGCGCGCGCCGACGGCACGCTCGCGGCCGACGTGCGGCCGCTGGTGCGCCTCTCGGTGACGGTGATCGCCGAGCAGAACGGCCGCCGCGAGGTGGGCTCGGGCGGCGGCGGCGGCCGCTTCGGCTTGGCCTACTTCGACGACGGAAAGATCGCCGAATACGTCGACCAGGCCGTCAAGGCCGCGCTGACCAACCTCGACGCGCGTCCCGCACCCGCGGGCGAGCTGACCGTGGTGCTCGGCTCCGGATGGCCCGGCATCCTGCTGCACGAAGCCATCGGCCACGGCCTCGAGGGCGACTTCAACCGCAAGGGCTCGAGCGCGTTCTCGGGCCGCATCGGCCAGCGCGTCGCGGCCAAGGGCGTGACCGTGCTCGACGACGGCACCATCGCCGACCGCCGCGGCTCGCTCAACGTCGACGACGAAGGCAATGCGAGCCAGCGCAACGTGCTGATCGAGGACGGTATCCTCAAGGGCTACATCCAGGATTCGCTCAACGCGCGGCTCATGAAGGTCAAGCCCACCGGCAACGGCCGCCGCGAGAGCTATGCGCACGTGCCGATGCCGCGCATGACCAACACCTACATGCTCGGCGGCGACAAGGATCCACAGGAAATCGTCGCCAGCATCAAGAAGGGCCTCTACGCCACCAATTTCGGCGGCGGCCAGGTCGACATCACGAGCGGCAAGTTCGTGTTCTCGGCCAGCGAGGCCTTCTGGGTCGAGAACGGCAGGATCCAGTACCCCGTGAAGGGCGCCACCATCGTGGGCAACGGCCCCGATGCGCTCACGCGCGTGACCATGATCGGCAACGACATGGCGCTCGATTCGGGCGTGGGCACCTGCGGCAAGGAAGGCCAGAGCGTGCCGGTCGGCGTGGGCCAGCCCACGCTGCGCATCGATGGTTTGACCGTAGGCGGAACGGCCTGAGAGCTTGCTAAGCTCCGCTCCTTCATTTGTTTACAAATAGGAGCGTTCGATGAGGATCAGGATCAATTCGTCCGCGGCTTTCTATGCCGTGACCGCAGCGGTGGCACTGGCGACGGCCGGTTGCGCCTCGCGCGGCGGTTCGGCCGAGGGCCAGTCCGCGGCGGCTTCCGCACCACCGGCTGCGGCGCCCGCGGCCGCATCGCGCGGCGGCGCCAAGGCCGGCATGGATGCGCGCGGCAACGTGGTCGATTCCTCGAAGGTCGAGGCCGGCAGCGGACGCACCGTCAAGGGCCTGAACGGCTACGAAGGCGAGATCACCGGCACCCCGGCGCGCAACAGCAAGTTCGCGCGCCTCCAGATCGGCATGAGCGCGAAGCAGGTCACCGACCTCGCCGGCCCGCCGACGGACCAGGGCGCCTACGTCACGGGCAAGGCCTTCATCCCGTTCTACTTCGGCAGCGATCGGCACCGCTACGAGATGACCTACAAGGGGCAGGGCCGGCTGATCTTCGCCGGCGGCGGCATGGGCGACTACTCGGGCGGCAACCTGATCTGGATCATCCACAACCCGAACGAATCGGGCTACCGCTGAGCCATGCGAAGCCGGGCGCTTGCCCGGCTTTTGTTTTTCCGTGCTACATTTCGCCCCTATGTCCGCCGTCCGCGCTTATTTTCTTTGCCTACTTTTGGTTCCCGGTTTCCGGCGGACGAGAGGCGAGCGCGTAAAACGCACACGAACACCCTCCCAAAACCGCCGGTGGCCCAAAGCCCCCGGCGGTTTTTTTATGCCCTGAAGATTTCACGACAAGGACCCAACCATGAGCACGAACACTGCCCCGGCCAGCGACAGCTGGTATGCGAACGTCGAAAAGACCAGCAAGACCGACGACGAACGCATCAAGGACATCAACGTGCTGCCCCCTCCCGAACATCTGATCCGCTTCTTTCCGATCCGCGGTACGCCGGTCGAGACGCTGATCGACACCACCCGCCGCAACATCCACAACATCATGGCGGGCAAGGATGACCGGTTGCTGGTGGTCATGGGGCCCTGCTCGATCCACGACCCGGCCGCGGCGCTCGACTACGCGCGGCGCCTGAAGCAGGAGCGCGAGAAGTACGCCGGCACGCTCGAGATCGTGATGCGCGTGTACTTCGAGAAGCCGCGCACCACGGTCGGCTGGAAGGGCCTGATCAACGACCCCTACCTCGACGAAAGCTACCGCATCGACGAGGGCCTGCGCATCGCGCGCCAGCTGCTCATCGACATCAACCGGCTCGGCCTGCCCGCGGGCAGCGAGTTCCTCGACGTGATCTCGCCCCAGTACATCGGCGACCTGATCGCCTGGGGCGCGATCGGCGCGCGCACCACCGAAAGCCAGGTGCACCGCGAGCTGGCCTCGGGCCTGTCGGCGCCGATCGGCTTCAAGAACGGCACCGACGGCAACATCCGCATCGCCACCGATGCGATCCAGGCCGCGGCGCGCGGCCATCACTTCCTCTCGGTGCACAAGAACGGCCAGGTCGCGATCGTGCAGACCAACGGCAACCGCGACTGCCACGTGATCCTGCGCGGCGGCAAGGCGCCGAACTACGACGCGGCGAGCGTGGAAGCGGCCTGCAGCGACCTCGAAGCCGCGAAGCTGCCGCCGACGCTGATGGTCGACTGCAGCCATGCCAACAGCTCCAAGCAGCACCAGAAGCAGATCGACGTCGCCAGGGACATCGCGGACCAGATCGCCGGCGGCTCGAAGCGCGTCTTCGGCGTGATGGTCGAGAGCCACCTGCAGCCGGGCGCGCAGAAGTTCACGCCGGGCAAGGACCAGATCGCGGGGCTCGAGTACGGCAAGAGCATCACCGATGCCTGCCTGGGCTGGGACGATTCGGTACAGGTGCTCGATACGCTGTCGCAGGCGGTCAAGCGCCGCCGCGGCTGAGTCAGAGCATTCGCGCGAGTTCGGGCCAGTGGTGGCGCATGGCGGCGGCTTCGTCGCTGTCCGGCGCCACCAGGGAGAAGTCGGCGAAGTCGAAGCCCGGGCCCACCATGCACGCGACCAGGGTGTAGTCGCCCTGCGTGTGGCTCTGGATCGGCTGCGCGGCCTGCCACTGGCCGGCCGGCACCACATGCTGGGGTCGCGTCCCGTGCGCGTCGATCGGACCGAGCCGCAGGTGCGCCGGCGCGGTGCGCATCGCGGCGTCGCAGGTCCAGAGCGCCAGCGGCACGCCCTCGAGGTGGACCCAGACCTCGTCCGACAGCACGCGGTGCCAGCGCGAGTGCTGGCCCGCCTCGAGCAGGAAATAGATGCTGGTGAGCGCGCTGCGCGCGCCCCGGCCGTCGGCGGGCAGCACGCCCGCTGCGGAGCGGAAGACCTCGGCGTACCAGCCGCCCTCGGGATGGGGCTGCAGCCGCAGGGCGTCGATCAGCTCGCGCGCGCGCATGGCACTCATGACGCGGCGGCGGCCGCGCGCAAGGCCGCCAGCAGCTTGTCGTGCACGCCGCCGAAACCGCCATTGCTCATGCAGACGATGTGGTCGCCCGGGCGTGCCTGGGCCACGATCCGATCCACCAGCGGCGCGATGGCATCGGCCACCTGCGCGCGTGCACCCATCGGCGCCAGCGCCGCCGCCGCGTCCCAGTCGAGGCCGGCGGTGTGGCAGAACGACAGGTCGGCCGCCTCCAGGCTCCACGGCAGCTGGGCCGCCATGACGCCGAGCTTCATCGTGTTGCTGCGCGGCTCGAAGGCCGCGAGGATGCGATCGCCCTGGCGGCCTTCGGCATCGAGCTTGCTGCGCAGGCCGTCCAGCGTGGTCCGGATGGCGGTGGGATGGTGCGCGAAATCGTCGTACACGGTGATCGCGCCGCCCGCGCCTTCGACGCTGCCGCGCAGTTCCATGCGCCGGCGCACGTTGCGGAAGCTGCCGAGCGCGCGGGCCGCGTCAGCCGGCGCCACGCCCACATGTTCGGCGGCGGCGATCGCGGCCAGCGCGTTCATCTGGTTGTGCAGGCCCGACAGCGCCCATTCGACGCGGCCCACGGGTTGGCCATGGCGCAGCACGTCGAAGGCGTCGTGCGTGCCGCTCGCCTGCCATTCGCCGCCCGCGCCGAAGCGTGCGAGCGCGCTCCAGCAGCCCTGGGCCAGCACGCGCTGCAGGCTTGGCTCGGTGGCGTTCACCACCAGCCGGCCGCTCGCGGGCACGGTGCGCACGAGGTGATGGAACTGCCGTTCGATGGCCGCGAGGTCGTCGAAGATGTCGGCGTGGTCGAACTCCAGGTTGTTCAGGACCGCCGTGCGCGGGCGGTAGTGGACGAACTTGCTGCGCTTGTCGAAGAAGGCGGTGTCGTATTCGTCGGCCTCGATCACGAAGGCCGGGCCGTCGCCAAGCCGCGCCGACACCCCGAAGTCGAGCGGAACCCCGCCGACCAGGAAGCCCGGCGCCTTGCCGCCCTGTTCGAGCACCCAGGCCAGCATCGAGGTGGTGGTGGTCTTGCCATGGGTGCCGGCCACCGCGAGCACGTGGCGGCCGAGCAGCACATGCTCCGCCAGCCATTGCGGCCCGCTGGTGTAGGGCTTGCCGGCGTCGAGGATGGCTTCCATCAGCGGGAACTTCGGCGCACCGTCGGGCAACCGCGCCCGCGAGACCACGTTGCCAACCACGAACACGTCGGGGGCGAGCGCGAGCTGGTCGGCGCCGAAGCCTTCGATCAGGTCGATGCCGAGTGCGCGCAGCTGGTCGCTCATGGGCGGGTACACGCCGGCATCGCAGCCCGTGACGCGGTGGCCGGCCTCGCGCGCCAGCGCGGCCAGACCGCCCATGAACGTGCCGCAAATGCCAAGAATATGTATGTGCATCAAGGGATTCTAGGGAGTCTGTCGGGCTTCATCCTTTGCGGGCAAAATGCATCGATGGACAGCTCCAAGCGTGAGATCGCCGCGGCAGCCGCTCGCCTCGTGGTCGAAGAGGGGCTCGAGTACGGCCCCGCCAAGCGCCGCGCCGTGCGCGACCTCGGGCTCTCGTCGCGCACGGCGCTGCCCAACAACGACGAGGTCGAAGCCGAGGTGCGCGACTACATCGCGCTCTATTGCGCCGACACCCAGCCGCAGGAACTGCACGCCCTGCGCCTGCTCGCGCTCGAATGGATGGAACGCATGGCCGCCTTCCGGCCGCACGTGGGCGGCGCGGTGTGGCACGGCACGGCCACGCGCCTGTCAGACATTTACATTCAATTGTTCTGCGATGATTCGAAGTCGGCCGAAATCGCCCTGATCGATCACCACGTGGACTACGAACCGCGCATGGTGACCGGCTTCCACGGCGAGCAGGTCGAGGCCCTGAGCGTGCATGCGTCAAGCCGCGCGCTCGGCGAGGAGATCGGCGTTCATCTGCTGGTCTACGACCTCGACGACCTGCGCGGTGCGCTCAGGCCCGACGCCCAGGGCCGGGTGCCGCGCGGCGACCTCGCCGCGCTGCGGCGGCTGATCGAAAGAGAAAAGGACAAGTGAATGACTTCTTCGCCCACACGGCGCGGCCTGCTGTACGGCGGCGTGGCGGTTGCGGCCGCTGCGGCAGGCCTGGGCGGCGCATGGTGGCGCGAACAGCGCAGCATGCCCGCCGGTGAGACGCTGGACCCGGCCTTCTGGGCGCAGCGTTTCGACCGGCCCGAGGGCGGCGAACTGCTCTTCGCCAGCCTGCGCGGCAAGCCGCTGCTGCTCAACTTCTGGGCTACCTGGTGTCCGCCCTGCGTCGAGGAGATGCCGATGATCGACCGCTTCTTCCGCGATCACGGCGGCAACGGCTGGCAAGTGGTCGGACTGGCGATCGACCAGCCGAGTGCGGTGCGCAAGTTCCTGCAGAAGACGCCGGTGGCCTATCCTATTGGCCTGGCGGGCCTGCAGGGTACCGAGCTCGTCAAAAGCCTGGGCAACACCGGCGGCGGGCTGCCCTTCACGCTGGTGCTGGGCGCGTCCGGCACCGTCGCGGCCCGTAAAATGGGCAAGCTCGAGCCGGCCGACCTGGACGCCTGGCGACGTGAACTGGTTCACGGTTAGAATCAGATACACCTCGGCATTCGCCGCTGTTCGCTGAAAATCGACGATTTTTGGCAAAGTTACTTCCTAATCCCGGCAACGCCGGCACTGGAGCCTCATGGATCTGCGCAAACTCAAGACACTGATCGACCTGGTGTCTGAATCCAATATTTCCGAACTGGAAATCACCGAAACCGAAGGCAAGGTTCGCATCGTGAAGGGCGGCGGCGCCGCCCCGGTGCAATACGTTCAGACCGTGGCAGCGCCCACCGCCGCGCCGGCACCCGGCGCCGCCGCCGCGCCGGTGCTTCCCGCAGCGCCGGCACCCGAGGCCGCGCCCACCGGGCACGTCGTCAAGTCGCCGATGGTCGGCACCTTCTACCGCGCGTCCAGCCCCGGCGCGCCGGCCTTCGTCGAAGTCGGCAGCAAGGTCAACGAGGGCGACACGGTCTGCATCATCGAAGCGATGAAGATCCTCAACGAAATCGAAGCCGACAAGTCCGGCACGATCACCCAGATCCTCGGCGAAAACGGCCAGGCGGTCGAATACGGCCAGCCGCTGTTCATCATCGAGTGACCATGTTCAAGAAGATTCTGGTCGCCAATCGCGGCGAGATCGCGCTGCGCATCCAGCGCGCCTGCAGCGAACTCGGCATCAAGGCCGTGATGGTCTATTCCGAGGCCGATCGCGACGCGAAGTACGTCAAGCTGGCGCAGGAGGCCGTGTGCATCGGCCCCGCACCGTCGGGGCAGAGCTACCTCAACATGCCGGCCATCATCTCGGCCGCCGAGGTGACCGATGCCGAAGCCATCCACCCGGGCTACGGCTTCCTGAGCGAGAACGCCAACTTCGCGGAGCGCGTGGAACAGAGCGGCTTCCAGTTCATCGGCCCCACGCCCGACAACATCCGCACGATGGGCGACAAGGTCTCGGCCAAGCAGGCGATGATCAAGGCCGGCGTGCCCTGCGTGCCCGGGTCGGAAGGCGAGCTCTCCGACGACGCCGCCACCAACAAGCGCATCGCGCGCGCCATCGGCTACCCCGTCATCATCAAGGCGGCGGGCGGCGGCGGCGGCCGCGGCATGCGCGTGGTCCACACCGAGGCGGCGCTGGTCAATGCGATCCAGATGACCAAGGCGGAAGCGGGCGCGGCCTTCAACAATCCGGCCGTGTACATGGAGAAGTTCCTCCAGAACCCGCGCCACATCGAGATCCAGGTGCTGGCCGACAAGCACAAGAACGCGGTCTACCTGGGCGAGCGCGACTGCTCCATGCAGCGCCGCCACCAGAAGGTGATCGAGGAATCGCCCGCGCCGGGCATTCCGCGCAAGCTGATCGAGAAGATCGGCGAGCGCTGCGCCGCGGCCTGCAAGAAGATCGGCTACCGCGGCGCCGGCACCTTCGAGTTCCTCTACGAGAACGGCGAGTTCTACTTCATCGAGATGAACACGCGCGTGCAGGTGGAGCACCCGGTGACCGAGGCCACGACCGGCATCGACATCGTGAAGACGCAGATCATGGTCGCGGCCGGCGAGAAGCTGCCGTTCACCCAGCGCCAGATCGAGATGCGCGGCCACGCGATCGAGTGCCGCATCAACGCCGAGGACGCGTGGAAGTTCACGCCTTCGCCGGGCCGCATCACCATGTGGCATCCGCCGGGCGGCCCGGGCGTGCGTGTCGATTCGCATGCCTACACGAACTACTTCGTGCCGCCCAACTACGACTCGATGATCGGCAAGATCATCGTCTACGGCGACACGCGCGAGCAGGCCATGGCGCGCATGCGCACGGCGCTCAACGAAACCGTGATCGAAGGCATCCAGACCAACATCCCGCTGCACCGCGAGCTGATGGTCGACGCCAAGTTCATGAGCGGCGGCACCAACATCCACTACCTCGAAGAGTGGCTCGCCGCACATAAACGATGAAGACCCCCAGGCTTCGCGCACTTCGTGTCGCTTCGCCAACCCCCTTGCAGGGGGCAACACCGGAGGCCCGGCAAAGCCGGTTCCTCGGTGTTCCTGATGAAGAGGGATTTCTCTGATGTTTGAACTCCGCCTGATGGCGCCGGAAGACCGGGTCGAGATGGTCAGCGATGCGCTCGACGCGCTCGATGCGCTGAGCGTCTCGGTGGAAGACGCCGATGCCCAGACCGATGCCGAGCAGGCGCTGTTCGGCGAGCCCGGCATGCCGCCGCCCAAGGAGGGCTGGCAGCGGTCGCGCGTGATCGCGCTGTTCGCCGAGGAGGCGCTCGCGAAGGAGGCCGCCTCGGTGCTCGCGCTGCAGGATTTCTTCGAAGGCTGCGCGGTGCTCGGCGTGGCGCCGGTGCCCGATCAGGACTGGGTGCGGCTCACGCAGTCGCAGTTCGCGCCGGTCGAGATCACGCCCGAGTTCTGGATCGTGCCGACCTGGCACGAGCCGCCCGCCCAGGCCAGCCGGGTGATCCGCCTCGACCCGGGGCTCGCCTTCGGAACCGGCACCCATCCCACCACGCGCATGTGCCTGCGCTGGATCGCGAAGCAGGGCGCTTTGGCGGGCCGGCGCGTGCTCGACTACGGCTGCGGCTCCGGCATCCTCGCGATCGGCGCGGCGAAGTTCGGTGCGAGCGACATCGATGCCGTCGACATCGACGAGGCCGCGGTCTCGTCGACCATGCGCAACGCCGAGGCCAACGGCGTGCAGCTGAAGGCCGGACTGCCCGAGGCGGCGCAGGGTGCGTACGACGTGGTGCTCGCGAACATCCTCGCCACGCCGCTCAAGGTGCTCGCGCCGCTGTTGCGCAGCCATGTGGCGCCGGGCGGATCGCTGGTGCTCGCCGGCATCCTCGAGCGCCAGGCGGAAGAACTCCAGCAGGCCTATGCGCCCTATGCCGCGCTCGAGGTCGGCGACAGCGAGGACGGCTGGATCCTCATGACGGCGCGCTGCTGAGGAAGCGGCCGCCTTCTCGCGCCGCCGCTTCGATCTTCTTCTGCGCGCGTGCGCGGGGAGGGGGCAACCCTACAATCGCCCCGTCATGAGCCTCGCCACGCGCTGCCCTTCCTGCACCACCACCTTCAAGGTGGTGCGCGATCAGCTCCGCATTTCCGATGGCTGGGTTCGTTGCGGCCGCTGCAGCCATGTGTTCGACGCCACGCTCGAACTGCATGAGATGCCGGACGGGCCGCAGCAGCCTGCTGCCGCTTCCACCACGGCGCCTGCGCCGCAGCCCACGCCGCCGGTGCCCGAGTCCACGGCAGCTTCGCAGGCGGCAGAGGACGCGGAGTTCTTCGACGACGAACTCGACGGCCGCGCAGCGCCGCCTGCGGCCGAGCCTGCACCGCCGGCCGATGCTGTCGCCGAAGACACCGCGACCGCGCCGCGACCCGAGGCGCCGGAGCCCGCGCCTGCCCCCGCGCCCGCGCCGTCCTTCGCCATGCCGGCGCACGGCATCCTCGCCGACGCGTTGTGGTCCGACTTCGATGCCAACCCGCCCGAGTGGCGTCCGCCGCCGAGTTCGCTGCCGCCGTTTCCGAACATCGATCTGAACCTCGCGGCACCGCCTTCGCCGCCGCCACCACCACCGCCGCCGTTGCCGGCACTGCGCCTCAAGGCCCGCGCGCTCGCGGAGTCAGCCAGCGAAGAGACGGAGACGCAGGAGCTCGCGCAGGACCGCGACCAGGTGCAGATGCAGAAGGCCCTGCGCCGCGCGCGCATCAAGTCGGCCAAGGTCGCGCATGCGAAGGCGCGCGAGGAACGCGCCGCCGAGAAGTTGGCCGCTTCCTCGATGGTGCGCCAGGCCAGCGAGCCCGAATCCGCCGAGTCGCCGCTTCCGCCGCCGTCGCTGCGCGAGGACGACGACGCCGATTCCGAGCGTCTTCCGCTGTTCGAGAACGACGGCGCGAAGCGCCAGGGCGCAGGTGTCTGGCAGCGGCCGGCACTGCGGCGCGCGATGTGGCTGCTGTCCGTACTCGCGGTGCTGCTGCTCGTGCTGCAGGTGCTGCGCCACGAGCGCGACGGCATCGTGGCGCGCCAGCCGAATCTTCGCCCCGCCTTCGCCACGCTGTGCCGATGGACGGGCTGCGAACTCACGGCGCTGCGCCAGATCGGCGACATCGTGATCGAAGGCGCGGCCTTCACGCGCGAGAAGACCGGCAGCAGCGACTACCGGCTCAGCTTCACCCTGCGCAACGGCGCCACCGTGCCGCTCGCGATGCCGGCGATCGAACTCTCGCTGCTCGACACGCAGGAGCGTGCCGTGGTGCGGCGCGTGCTGATGGCCGCGGACTATGGCGCACCCCCGGTGCTTGCGGCGCGTGCGGACCAGGCGGCGTCGCTGCCGCTGAGCCTCTCGGCGAGCGAAGCGGCGGCGCTGCCGCCGATCGCAGGTTATCGCGTGGAAGCGTTCTATCCCTGAGCCGGCCCCGCCCGCTCATCGTCTTTCTTTCCTTTTCTTCTTCCCTCACCCAACGGGCTCACCATGGCAGCAGTGATTTGCGGTTCCCTCGCGTTCGACACCATCATGACTTTCGAGGGCCGGTTCGCCGACCAGATCCTTCCCGACCAGCTGCACATCCTCAATGTGTCGTTCCTGGTGCCGGGCCTTCGGCGCGACTTCGGCGGCTGCGCGGGCAACATCGCCTACAGCCTCAACGCGCTCGGCGGTACGGCACTGCCGATGGCCACGCTCGGCAGCGACGGCGCCGACTACCTCGAGCGCATGCGCACGCTGGGCATCAGCACCGAGTTCGTGCGCCAGCTCGACGACACCTTCACCGCGCAGGCGATGATCATGAACGACGTCGACAACAACCAGATCACGGCCTTCCACCCCGGTGCGATGCAGCAGGCGCACCTGACGAAGATCGCTGCGCGCGACGACATCCGCGTCGGCATCATCGCGCCCGACGGCCGCGAGGCGATGCTGCAGCATGCCGAGCAGTTCGCCGCCGCCGGCATTCCGTTCGTGTTCGATCCGGGCCAGGGCCTGCCGATGTTCGACGGCGAGGCGCTCCGGCACTTCATCGAGCTGGCGAGCTGGGTGGTGGTCAACGACTACGAAGGCAAGATGCTGTCGCAGCGCACCGGCTGGAGCCTCGCCGAGATCTCGCGGCATGTGCGCGGCCTGGTCGTCACGCTCGCGGCCGACGGCTGCGAAGTCTGGATCGACGGCGAGCGCGAGCACGTTCCGGGCGTGGAGCCGACGGCGGTGGTCGAACCCACGGGCTGCGGCGACGCATGGCGCGGCGCGCTGCTGTTCGGGCTCGAGAAGGACTGGCCGCTCGCGCAGTGCGCGGCGCTGGGCAATCGCGTGGGCGCGCTCAAGATCGCGCAGCGCGGGCCGCAGAACTACCAGATCGACCGCAAGGCGCTGGGCCTCTGAGGCCACCGGCGCTCCGGCGCCCATGAAAAAAGCCCGACACCGTGAGGTGCCGGGCTTTTGCCTTCAAGGCCGCTGAGGGAACTCAGGGCTTGCTGGCCGTGGGGAACGGCCAGGCTGCCTGCGGGTTCAGCGTGGTTTGCGCAGCAGGCGCAGGCGCCGCAGCGGGTGCCTTGGCAGCCTTCTTCGCAGCCGGCTTCTTGGCAGCAGCGGCAGGCTTGGCAGCGGGCTTCTTCGCGGCTTTCTTGGCCGCAGCCTTTTTCGCAGGCGCCTTCTTGGCGGCAGCCTTCTTCGCAGGCGCCTTCTTGGCAGCGGCCTTCTTGGCCGGCGCCTTCTTCGCCGCGGCCTTCTTGGCAGGAGCCTTCTTCGCAGGCGCCTTCTTCGCAGCGGCCTTCTTGGCCGGTGCTGCCTTCTTGGCGGCTACCTTCTTCGCGGGCGCCTTCTTGGCGGCGACCTTCTTGGCAGCGACCTTCTTCGCCGGTGCCTTCTTGGCTGCTACCTTCTTGGCAGGAGCCTTCTTCGCTGCGACCTTCTTGGCCGGAGCCTTCTTTGCTGCGGCTTTCTTAGCCGGCGCTTTCTTTGCAGTTGCCATTTCTGTTTTCTCCTTGATCAAGTTGAAAAAATCAACCTATTGAAGCGCTTCTCGCACCGTCGTAGCGTGAAGCGATTCATGGGGTTGGAGACCAGGCTCCAGCACCATGAACACCTGAGCCCTCGTCCATGCCGCGCTCTTCGGCGCGGTCGGTGGCAAGGGCAATTCTTGAATTCATCGATTCTTGTCGAAAAACCTCAATCCCAGGAGAGTGCGCCACCCGATTGGTACTCGATGACGCGGGTCTCGAAGAAATTGCGTTCTTTCTTCAGGTCAATCATTTCGCTCATCCAGGGGAACGGGTTTTCCTCGTTCGGGAAGAGCGTTTCGAGGCCGATCTGCTGCGCACGCCGGTTGGCGATGTACCGCAGGTAGCCCTTGAACATGGAGGCATTCATGCCGAGCACACCGCGCGGCATGGTGTCTTCGGCGTATCGGTATTCGAGCTCGACGGCCTTGAGGAACAGGGCCTTGATCTCGGCCTTGAACTCGGGGGTCCAGAGGCCGGGGTTCTCGAGCTTGAGCTGGTTGATCAGGTCGATGCCGAAATTGCAGTGCATCGACTCGTCGCGCAGGATGTATTGGTACTGCTCGGCGGCGCCGGTCATCTTGTTCTGGCGACCCAGCGCAAGGATCTGCGTGAAGCCGACGTAGAAGAAGAGGCCTTCCATCAGGCAGGCGAACACGATCAGCGACTTGAGCAGCGTCTGGTCGGTTTCGTGCGTGCCGGTCTTGAAGTTCGGATCGCTGATGGCGTCGATGAACGGAATCAGGAACTGGTCCTTCTCGCGGATCGACGGCACCTCGTTGTAGGCGTTGAAGATCTCGCTCTCGTCCAGGCCGAGCGACTCGACGATGTACTGGTAGGCGTGCGTGTGGATCGCTTCCTCGAAGGCCTGGCGCAGCAGGAACTGGCGGCATTCGGGGGCCGTGATGTGGCGGTAGGTGCCCAGCACGATGTTGTTGGCGGCCAGCGAATCGGCGGTCACGAAGAAGCCGAGGTTGCGCTTGACGATGCGGCGCTCGTCTTCGGTGAGGCCGTTCGGGTCCTTCCACAACGCGATGTCGCGCGTCATGTTCACCTCTTGCGGCATCCAGTGGTTGGCGCAGGTGGCGAGGTACTTCTCCCACGCCCACTTGTACTTGAACGGCACCAGCTGGTTGACGTCGGTCTGGCCGTTGATGATGCGCTTGTCGGAAGCCTTGACGCGCTGCGTGGCAACGGGCGTTGCGACGGTGTGCTGCGCGATCGACGAAGTCGGAGCATCCACCGGTCGGCCGACGGACAGGCCGCTGGTCGATGCGTGGTGCTGCTGCAATCCTTGTTGCATATCCTTTGGCAAGGAGGGCTTGACTTCTTCGTCCCAGGTCAACATAGAAAAATCCAATGCTCAATTATCGGAGCAACGATGTGAGTTGCAAAGTGCCCGCCCACGCCGCGCTCCATTTATGTGGTTGTTATGTTGCTCTCATGCATCGCGCGATGTCAGTCGATGCCGTGATCGACTGAGGGTTCGCGCGTGCTCTGCATCGCTTCGCTGCGTTCAGCGACGCATCACTGGCAGGCTTCGCAGGTCGGATCGTCGACGCCGCAGAACGCGATGTCGGTCGCGGGAATCGCACTCATCTGCGCCTTCGCCGCAGCGGCCGCGGCCTCGAGTGCGCTCATGCCCGAGGGCGCATCGCTGCCGCTGCCCGAGGACACCGCGTTGAGGCGGCCCGACTGCACGGTGGACTTCTCCGCGTGCGTCGCGCTCTGCGTGCGCAGGTAGTAGGTGGTCTTCAGACCGCGCAGCCATGCGAGCTTGTAGGTGTCGTCGAGCTTCTTGCCCGATGCACCGGCCATGTAGATGTTGAGCGACTGCGCCTGGTCGATCCACTTCTGGCGGCGCGCCGCGGCCTCGACGAGCCAGGTGGTCTCGATCTCGAATGCGGTCGCGTAGAGCGCCTTCACGTCCTGCGGCACGCGGTCGATCGGACGCAGCGAGCCGTCGAAGTGCTTCAGGTCCATGACCATCACGTCGTCCCACAGGCCGAGGCGCTTGAGGTCGCGCACCAGGTAGTGGTTGATCACGGTGAACTCGCCGGACAGGTTCGACTTGACCGAGAGGTTGCCGAAGCAGGGTTCGATCGAGGCGTCGACGCCGATGATGTTCGAGATCGTCGCGGTCGGCGCGATCGCCACGCAGTTGGAGTTGCGCATGCCGTCGGCCTTGATCTTCTGGCGCAGCGCGTCCCAGTCGAGCGTGGCCGAGCGGTCGACCTCGACGTAGCCGCCGCGCGCCTTCTCGAGCAGGTCGAGCGTGTCGATCGGCAGGACGCCCTTGTCCCACAGCGAGCCCTTGTAGCTCGAGTACTTGCCGCGCTCGCGGGCGAGCTCGGTCGAGGCCCAGTAGGCGTGGTAGCAGATCGCTTCCATCGACTCGTCGGCGAACTGCACCGCTTCCTGCGAGGCGTAGGGGATGCGCAGTTCGTACAGCGCGTCCTGGAAGCCCATCAGACCCAGGCCGACCGGACGGTGGCGCAGGTTCGAGTCGCGCGCCTTCTTCACGGCGTAGTAGTTGATGTCGATCACGTTGTCGAGCATGCGCATCGCGGTCGAGATCGTCTTCTTGAGCTTTTCCTGGTCGATCTTGCCGTCCTTCAGGTGCTGCAGCAGGTTCACCGAACCCAGGTTGCAGACCGCGGTCTCGGTGTCGCTGGTGTTCAGCGTGATCTCGGTGCAGAGGTTCGACGAGTGCACCACGCCGGCGTGCTGCTGGGGCGAGCGCACGTTGCAGGCGTCCTTGAACGTGATCCAGGGATGGCCGGTCTCGAACAGCATCGTGAGCATCTTGCGCCACAGGTCGGTGGCC
The DNA here is from genome assembly GCF_029893635.1 of Variovorax sp. TBS-050B. NCBI lineage: Bacteria > Pseudomonadati > Pseudomonadota > Betaproteobacteria > Burkholderiales > Comamonadaceae > Variovorax > Variovorax sp. TBS-050B. The sequence continues at coordinate 2,306,173 of NZ_JARXYR010000002.1, forward strand.
TGCACCGTGCGGCTCGGCTTGATCTCGCCGCGCGCGGCCTTTTCTTCATAGGCGACGTAGGCGCGCTCGAAGTCGGCGCCGAACAGGTCGTGCAGGTCGGGCACGTTCGAGGGCGAGAACAGCGTCCAGGTGCCCTTTTCCATCACGCGGCGCATGAACAGGTCGGGGATCCAGTTGGCGGTGTTCATGTCGTGCGTGCGGCGGCGGTCGTCGCCGGTGTTCTTGCGCAGCTCCAGGAACTCCTCGATGTCGAGGTGCCAGGTCTCGAGGTAGGTGCAGACCGCGCCCTTGCGCTTGCCGCCCTGGTTCACGGCCACGGCCGTGTCGTTGACCACCTTGAGGAAGGGCACCACGCCCTGCGATTCGCCGTTCGTGCCCTTGATGTGGCTGCCGAGCGCGCGCACGCGGGTCCAGTCGTTGCCCAGGCCGCCGGCGAACTTCGACAGCAGCGCGTTCTCCTTGATCGACTCGTAGATGCCGTCGAGGTCGTCGGGCACGGTCGTCAGGTAGCAGCTCGACAGCTGCGAGCGCAGCGTGCCGCTGTTGAACAGCGTCGGCGTCGACGACATGAAGTCGAAGGACGACAGCACCTCGTAGAACTCGATGGCGCGCGCCTCGCGGTCGATCTCGTTGAGCGCCAGGCCCATGGCCACGCGCATGAAGAAGGCCTGCGGCAGCTCGATGCGCGACTTGCGCACGTGCAGGAAGTAGCGGTCGTACAGCGTCTGCAGGCCGAGGTAGTCGAACTGGTTGTCGCGCTCGGCCTTGAGCGCGGCGCCGAGGCGGGGCAGGTCGTACTGCAGCAGCTTCTCGTCGAGCAGCTCGTTCTCGACGCCTTTCTTGACGAACTGCGGGAAGTAGTCGGCATAGGTCTGCGCGCGCTCGGCGGGCATGACCTCGCGGCCGACGATCTCCTTGAAGATCGTGTGCAGCAGCAGGCGGGCGGTCGCGAAGGTGTAGTCGGGATCCTTCTCGATCAGCGTGCGGGCGGCCAGGATCGAGGCCTTGTAGACCTCGTCGAGCGGCACGCCGTCGTACAGGTTGCGCATCGTCTCGGCGACGATCGGCTCGGCCGTGATGCCATCGCCCAGGCCCTGGCAGGCCGATTCGATCAGGCCCTTGAGTTCGTTCAGGTCGAGCGCCACGCGTTCGCCGCGGTCCAGCACGTGCAGTGCCGGCACGGCCGGGGCCTGCTGCTCGCCCTGCTTGGAGCGCTCCTGCGTGCGGCGCTCGCGGTAGAGCACGTAGGCACGCGCGATCTCGTGGTGGCCGCCGCGCATCAGGCCGAGTTCGACCTGGTCCTGCACGTCCTCGATGTGGAAGGTGCCGCCGCCCGGACGCGAACGCATCAGCGCGCGGATCACGCCCTGGGTCAGCGCATCGACCGTCTCGCGCACGCTGGCCGAGGCCGCGCCCTGCGTGCCGTGCACCGCGAGGAAGGCCTTCATCATCGCGATCGCGATCTTGTTCGGCTCGAACGGCACCACCGCGCCGTTGCGGCGGATGATCTGGTAGTTCGCGAGGTTCTGGCTGGAGGGCGAGCCGGCGGTGTCCTGCGGCTGCAGCGGCAGCGTGGAGGGGACGGCACGCGGGGTCGAAGGGGTGTTCAGGGATGTTTGCATTCGCTTCCTCTCGGTTGGCAATTCTTGTTGGGTGGCAGCGCGGGCCGGGCGTTGCGCGGTGCCGGCGGCCGGTAGGGAGACACTATATCTAGGGTGCGAGGGGGCTACAACCCACTAGATGTAGCGTTTTCCAGTGGTTGCAAGCACCGTCGTTTTTTGGTCCGGAAGGCGCCGTGGCCGTCGGTGCCGCATGAACAGTGGTTCATGGTCTCGCAACCCGCATGGCGCGTGGCTTGCGGGCCGATTTGGGCTTGCAGGGCGCATGGTTGCTGAACGCGGCGTTTGCAATGGTGAATTCGCTCCGCCGCCGGCGCCGCGCATCGCGAATGGCGACGCGATTGAAAAAATTAGCGGCCCATCGTCTGCGCAGGGAACATGGCGCGGTCCCAGCCCAGTTCGTCGCGCAGCTGCCGCCAGTCGAACCCGGCGCCCGGATCCTGCTTGCGGCCCGGCGCGATGTGCTCGTGGCCTGCGACGTGGGCGATCGGGTAGTGCTGCGCAAGGGCGGCGCAGAGGCTGGCGAGCGTCTCGTACTGCGCCGCCTCGAAGGGCGCGCCTTCGAGGCCCTCGAGCTCGATGCCGATGGAATCGTCGTTGCAGTTGGAGCGCCCGCGCCACGACGAGACGCCCGCGTGCCAGGCCCGGTCGTCGCAGCTCACGAACTGCCAGAGCTCGCCGTTGCGGCGCACGTAGAAATGCGAGGACACCTCGAGCCCGCGGATCGACTGGAAGTACGGGTGCGCATCCCAGTCGAGCCGGTTGGTGAACAGCTGCTGCACCGCCTCGCCGCCGTATTCGCCGGGCGGCAGGCTGATCGAGTGCAGCACGATCAGGTCGGTCGGCGCGAGCCCGGGCCGGGGGCCGAAGTTCGGTGAGCGCAGCGCCTTCGCGAAGCGGTACCAGCCGGACTGCCAGAGCCCGTCGTCGGCGGGCGCCGGCGACGACGGTGATTCAGTCGTCGCTGCCATGGGGCGCGGCGCTTTCGTCGCCGCTGGGCGTGGTGATGCCGAGCCGCGCGATGCGGTAGCGGATCTGGCGCAGGCTCATGCCGAGCCGCGCGGCGGCGGCGGTGCGGTTGAAGCCGCTCTCGTGCAGCGCGCGCACGAGCATCTCGCGCTCCTGCTGGTCGAGCCAGGCCTGCAGGTCGGAAGGCAGCGGTGGCGCGGGCCGGGCTTCGGCGGCCGGCGCGGGGCGCGGTTCGGCTTCGGGCGCGGCAGGTGCGGGCGCGGGGGGCGCGGGCGCTGCGGCGGCCTCGGGCGGCGCACCGGCCTGGCCGGGGCCGGCGCCCATCAGGTCGAGGTGCAGTTCGTCGCCGTCGTTGAGCGCCACCGCGCGGTGCAGCAGGTTCTCGAGTTCGCGCACGTTGCCCGCGAGCGGATGCTGCGCGAGCCGGCGCAGCAGTTCGTCGGACAGGTGCGGCACCGGCAGGCCGCCGTCCTGCGCGATGCGCGCGAGCAGCGCATGGCAGAGCGCCGGCAGGTCCTCGCGCCGCTCGCGCAGCGCGGGCACCGCGATCTCGATCACGTTGAGCCGGTAGAACAGGTCCTGCCGGAAACGGCCGGCCTGCACCTCGGCATGCAGGTCCTTGTGGGTGGCGCTCACGATGCGCACGTCGACCGCATCTTCCTGCGTGGAGCCGATCGAGCGCACGCTGCGCTCCTGGATCGCGCGCAGCAGCTTCGACTGCATCGCGAGCGGCAGGTCGCCGATCTCGTCGAGGAACAGCGTGCCGCCGCGCGCGGCCTGGAAGTAGCCGTCCCGGTCCTGCGACGAGCCGGTGTACGAGCCCTTGCGCGCGCCGAAGAATTCGGCCTCGAGCAGGTTCTCGGGAATGGCGCCGCAGTTGACCGCGATGAACGGCCCCTCGCTGCGCTGGCTGCAGGCGTGCACCGCGCGCGCCACGAGTTCCTTGCCGGTGCCCGACTCGCCGCGCACCAGCACCGGCGCCATGCCGCGCGCGACCTTGGCGATGCGCGACTTGACGAGCCGCATCGGCTCCGAGTCGCCGACCAGCCGCTCGAGCGCGGCCACGCCGCTGCCCGGAATCGCTGGTGCATCGACGCGTTCGCTCGGTTCGGCGGGCGCGGTGCGCGTCGCCTTGACCGGCTGCGCCTGCTGCGCCTGCACGGCGGACGCGACCACCGCACGGAACTGCTTCAGGTCGACGGGCTTGGTCAGGTAGTCGAAGGCGCCGGCCTTCAGCGCCTCGACCGCGTTCTCGGCCGATCCGTAGGCGGTCATCACGACGCAGCGTTCGCTGCGCTGGTTCTTCTGGATGCGCTGGATGATCTCCATGCCCTGGCCGTCGGGCAGCCGCATGTCGGTGATCACCGCATCGAACTGCGTGGCCTCGAGGTGCTGCCAGGCTTCCGACACGCTGCCGGCGGCCTCGACGCGATAGCCCTCGCGCAGCAGGGTCAGTTCGTACAGGGTGCGCAGGTCCGGTTCGTCGTCGATGACCAGGATGTTGCCCGGACGCTGCGTGGAAGAAGGGGTCGTGCTCACGGCGCTATTGTGTCAGCCGGTTCTCGCTGGGTGCGAACCGGACGAAGAATTCGTTCCCCTCCGGGCCGCCCGCGACCAGCGCGCGCCGCTCGTAGCCGATGGTCGCGCCATGGCGCCGGCACAGCTCGCGGCAGAGGAAGAGGCCGAGCCCGCTCGACCGGCTTTCGGAGGAGAAGAAGGGCTCGAACAGATGGCGCTGCACCGCGGGCTCGAGCGGCGCGCCGTCGCTCCACACCAGCAGCGTCGGCCGGCCCGAGCTGCCGCGCTGGGTGGTGGTCACGACCTGGATCGCGCCGTCGCGGTTGCTGGCGTAGCGCGCCGCGTTGTCGAGCAGGTTCACGAGCAGGCGGCGCAGGTGCTCGACGTCGAAGCGCACCTCGCTCTCGGCCGCATCGAGCGCGATCAGCACGCCCTGGCGCTGGGTCTGGCGCACCCATTCCTCGGCCAGCGCCTGCACCGCCGGGTCGAGCACCACCTGCTCGCCGAGCGACAGCACGCGCTGCTGGCGCGCCCGGGACACGTCGAGCACGTCGTCCACGATGCGCGCGAGCCGCTGTGCGTTGTGCTGCACCATCGTCGTCAGCTGCCGGTGCGCGGGATCGGTGAGGTCCTCGTTGAGCAGCGCGCTGGCCTGGGTGATCGCGGCCAGCGGGTTGCGGATCTCGTGCGCCACCGCCGCCGACATGCGGCCCATGGCTGCGAGCTTCTCGGTGCGGATGCGCGCCTCGAGTTCGCGCAGGTCCTGCAGGAACATCACGCAGAGGCTGTAGCCGCGCTGGTCGCTCGTGGGCGTGAGCCGCGTGCGCACGCGCACCTCGCGCGCGGCGCCGCGTGCCTGCGCGACCGGGATCTCCTCGCTCTGCGGCGCGCGGCGCGAGAAGGTCTGGCGCGCCAGCGCCGCGAGCGCATGCCAGGCGGGCTGCGCGTGCAGCGCGAACGGCAGGCTGCGCTTGGCGAGCCCCTGGCCGAGGATCGCGTCGGCCGCGGGGTTCGCGGCATGCACCATGCCTTCGGCGTCGATCACCAGCACGCCTTCGCTCAGCGTCTCGATCACCAGATCGTTGACCTGCGCCTGCATCTGCGCGCTGCTGCGGTTGCGCTGCGCGGTGGCTTCCTCGCGCGCGAGCCGGCGTGCGAGCTCGTGCGCGAGCAGCGCCACCACGAAGAGCCCGGTCCCCGTGAGCGCGGCCTGCACGAAGCGGGCGGAGGGATCGCCGGGCTGCTGCAGCCAGTGCCAGCCCGCGTCGGCGAGCAGCAGCAGCGTGACCGCGGCCGTGGTGCCCAGGCCCACCGTCACCGTACCGAGCACCGCGCTCATGAGCACCGGCAGCGCGAACAGCGGCGTGTAGTTGATGTTGCCGCCCTGCAGCACCTGCAGCGCGGTGAAGGTGCCGAGGTCGATGCCGATGGTCAGGAACCAGAGCGTCGCGAAGGCGCGGATCGGCGGGGTGAAGCGGGTGTAGCGCGCGCCGAGGCAGGTCAGGATCAAATAGCCGGCGGACAGCGCCATCGCGAGCGGCTGCATCGCCTGCCCGAGCGCGAAGGCCACGCCCTGCAGCAGCACCAGCACGGCCGCGACGAAGCAGCGCGCCGCCATGAAGCCGCGCCAGAGGCGCAGCAGCGCGGCGCTCTGGCCTTGCGCGGGATCGAGCTCGTCCCAGTCGGTGACGGGCTCGGCTCGCGACCGCAGGGAAGCGCTCATCGGTGCGACGTCGTTTCGCAGGCGGCCCGCGTCTCAGCCGCGCTCGGCGGCCTGGCGGTGCGCGGCGGTGCAATACATCGCGCCGCCGGGTCCGGCGATCGCATCGGCCGCGGGCAGGTGCAGGCCGCAGTGGGCGCAGCGCAGCATGGCCTGCGGCGTGGCCGGCCCGGCCTCCGGCCGCGGCCTGGCGCGCGCCGCCTGTTCGCGCCGGGCATCGCGCATTTCTTCGCGACGGTTCTTGCGCCAGAGCCAGATCGCCACCGCGACCACCAGGAAGACCAGCAGGTACTTCATGCCGTGCCGCGCGCCAGCACCACTTCGAGCACGAAGCGCGACCCCACGTAGGCGAGCAGCAGCAGGGCCGAGCCCGCATACAGCACGCGCCTGGCCGTGCGCCCGCGCCAGCCGAAGCGCGCGCGGCCGCCGAGCAGTACCGCGAAGCTCAGCCATGCGAGCACCGAGAACACCGTCTTGTGGTCCCACTTCCAGCTGCGCACCGCAGCGCCGTAGAGGGTTTCGCTGAACAGCAGGCCCGCGAGCAGCGTGGCCGACAGCAGCACGAAGCCCGCGGTGACGAAGCGGAAGGTCAGCCGCTCGAGCGTGAGCAGCGGCACGCCGCCCTGCGGCTCGGCCGCGAGCCGGATCTGTTTTTCGGCGCGGGTGATGAGCCAGGCATGCACGACCGCGGCGCCGAACAGCCCGTACGACGCGATGCCGAGCGCCAGATGCAGCGGCAGCCAGGGCGAGGCCGAGACATGCAGCGGCGTGCCCGGGAATGCCAGGGCGAGCAGCACCGCGGCCGCGCCGAGCCAGGCCAGCACGCGCCGCACCTTGAGCTGCGGATACATGCTGCTTTCGATGCCGTAGACCGTGAGCACCAGCCAGGCGGTGACCGAGAGCGCCGGCGCGAAGCCGAAGCGCGGCTGGCCGGCGACGAGCCCCTGGGCCAGCACCGCGGCATGCAGCAGCCACGCGAGCCCGAGCGCCCATTGGGTGCCACGGCGGCTGAGCCGGGCGCCCGCGGCGGCCGCGAAACCGTAGGCGGCCGCGGTGGCGATGCCCAGCGCCACGGCAAGTGGGGAGGGGATCGCTAAAATCATAGGTGGAGTTTATCTCCCTCCGGCGTGCGCACTGCGTGCCGCACCGCCCCTCACGATTTTCTTCAATGCCCGCCGCAGCGGGCAGCAAGGCACCCCGTTCATGGCCACCGCCCTCACAGAAAAGTTCTCCCGCCTCGTCAAGACGATGAGCGGCCAGGCGCGCATCACCGAAAGCAACGTGCAGGACATGCTGCGCGAAGTGCGCATGGCGCTGCTCGAGGCCGACGTGGCGCTGCCGGTGGTGCGCGACTTCGTCGCCCGCGTGAAGGAGAAGGCGCTCGGCCAGGAAGTGCTGGGCTCGCTCAAGCCGGGCCAGGCGCTGGTCGGCATCGTCAACCGCGAACTCGCCGCCACCATGGGCGAGGGCGTCTCCGACATCAACCTCGCGGCCCAGCCGCCCGCGGTGATCCTCATGGCCGGCCTGCAGGGCGCCGGCAAGACCACCACCACCGCCAAGCTCGCCAAGCACCTGATCGAGAAGCGCAAGAAGAAGGTGCTCACGGTCTCGGGCGACGTCTACCGCCCGGCCGCCATCGAGCAGCTCAAGATGGTGACGAAGCAGGCCGGCGCCGAATGGTTCCCGAGCTCGCCCGAGCAGAAGCCGCTCGACATCGCGCGCGCCGCCCTCGACCACGCCAAGCGCCACTTCTTCGACGTGCTGCTGGTCGACACCGCCGGCCGCCTCGCGATCGACGAAGTGCTGATGAACGAGATCAAGCAGCTCCACGGCGCGCTCGATCCGGTCGAGACGCTGTTCGTGGTCGATGCGATGCAGGGCCAGGATGCGATCAACACCGCCCGGGCGTTCAAGGAGGCGCTGCCGCTCACCGGCATCATCCTGACCAAGACCGACGGCGATTCGCGCGGTGGTGCGGCACTGTCGGTGCGGCAGGTCACGGGCGTGCCGATCAAGTTCGCCGGCACGAGCGAGAAGATCGACGGCCTCGAGGTGTTCGACGCCGAGCGCCACGCGGGCCGTATCCTCGGCATGGGCGACATCGTCGCGCTGGTCGAGCAGGTCACGGCCGGCGTCGACGTGGCGGCGGCGCAGAAGCTCGCGGCCAAGGTCAAGAGCGGCGCGGGCTTCGACCTCAACGACTTCCTCGGCCAACTGCAGCAGATGAAGCAGATGGGCGGCCTGTCGAGCCTGATGGACAAGCTGCCGACGCAGATGGCCGCCAAGGCCAGCGAGGCCGACCTGAGCCGCGCCGAGCGCGACATCCGCCGCAAGGAAGGCATCATCAACAGCATGACCCCGCTCGAGCGCCGCAAGCCCGAGCTGCTCAAGGCCACGCGCAAGCGCCGCATCGCGGCCGGCGCGGGCGTGCAGGTTCAGGAAGTGAACCGCCTGCTCAACGAGTTCGAGCAGATGCAGGGGATGATGAAGAAGATGAAGGGCGGCGGCCTCATGAAGATGATGAAGCGCATGGGCGGCATGAAGGGCATGGGCGGGCTCGGCGGCCCCGGTGGGCCGAAGCTGCCGTTCTAGACGTTCCGGAAAGCGAACAGCCGAACGCAGAAGGAAGACACAAGCGACGCAGAAGTCGCAGAAGAACCCGAAGAAAAATCCTCGGAATCGTTCTGCGACTTCTGCGAAACCTTCGCGACTTCTGCGTTCGGCTGTCCGCTCCCGTTCCCGTTCCCGAACGACAGCCGTAAAAAAGCCGGCGCAGAGGCCGGCTTCATGAAGCGGATGCGCCGCTGTCAGCGCATCAGGCCGTCGCCAGCGCCGCGGGGCGCGCGAGGCGCAGCGCATGCATCCAGGCGCGGCGCAGCACGGCGGGCGAGCGCGATTCCTCGGGGATCAGCAGGAAGCCGCGGTCGCGCAGCGAGGTGCCGAGCGCGATCTGGCTGGTGAGCACCGTGAGCGGGATCGCCAGCAGCAGCGGCAGGCCGACCGGCATGAGCCACATCAGGGCGCTTGCATCGATCATCGCGACGCCGAGGGCCAGCGCGCCGACCACCAGGCTCATGGGTGCGAGCTGGGAGGCAGCGATCTTCCACGGCACGGCGGCGGCTTCGCGGGGAGGCGACTTCCAGTCGAGCTTGATGCCGGTGAGGGCGACCAGCACGAACAGCGAGTGGGCCAGCATGCGCACCGGTGCCTGCACGATGGCGAGGGCGCTTTCGAGCACCGAGCTCTTCACCAGGCCCCAGAGGCCGCCGAACTGGCGCTGCTCCTTGCGCATCAGCACGGCGATGATGCCGAGCACGCGCGGCAGGAACAGCAGGCACAGGGTCCAGACCCAGAGGCCGGCGAGTTCCGCGGGCAGCACGCTCCAGCTCGAGATCAGGCTCGAACCGTTGAGCCAGAGCGCGGTGCCGAGCGTCAGGAACGCGAGCCACAGCGGCGCCGAGACGTAGGCCATGGTGCCGGTCACGAACATCGCGCGGTGCACCGGGTGGATGCCGGGCTCGGCCATCAGGCGGGCGTTCTGCAGGTTGCCCTGGCACCAGCGGCGGTCGCGCTGGAGTTCGGCCAGCAGGTCCGGCGGCTGCTGCTCGTAGCTGCCGACCAGGTCGGCGCAGAGCCAGACGTTGTAGCCGGCGCGGCGCATCAGCGCGGCCTCGACGAAGTCATGCGACATGATGCCGCCCGACATGCCGCCGGTGCCCTTGATCGGCGCCAGCGCGCAGTGCTTCATGAAGGGCTCGACGCGGATGATCGCGTTGTGGCCCCAGTAGTGCGATTCGCCCAGTTGCCAGAACTGCATGCCCAGCGTGAACAGGCGGCCCGTCACGCGGGAGGCGAATTGCTGCGCGCGGGCATGCAGCGTCACGTGGCCGATGGCCTGCGTGGCGGTCTGGATGATGCCGGCGTTCGGATTGGCTTCCATCAGCTTGACCATCGAGGTCAGGCAGTCGCCGCTCATCACGGAGTCGGCGTCGAGCACGACCATGTAGCGGTAGTCCTTGCCCCAGCGCCGGCAGAAGTCGGCCACGTTGCCGGCCTTGCGGTGCGTGCGGCGGGTGCGCAGGCGGTAGTAGACCTCGACCTGCGGCTGGTTCGGGCTCTCGGCCAGCGCGGCGCGCAGGTCTTCCCAGGCGGCGCGCTCGGCGGCGGCCGTCTCGGGGTTGTAGCTGTCGGACAGCACGAACACGTCGAACTGCTTCGCATGGCCGGTGGCCGCGACCGATTCGCAGGTGGCGCGCAGGCCGGCGAACACCGTGGCCACGTCCTCGTTGCAGATCGGCATGATGATCGCGGTGCGGGCCTCGGGGTTCATCGGGTGGTGCGCCACCTGCTTGGCCGAGAGCGAGTGCTTGTCACCGCGCAGCGAGACGTAGAAGCCCATCAGCGCGGTCACGAAGCCGGTGACGACCCAGCCCGAGAGCAGGCCGTAGAGGCCGATCTGGCCGTATTCCAGCCAGACGTTGTCGTAGTCGGGCTGCACGCCCGCGAACAGCGTCGAGGCGATCACGGTGCTGAGCACGGTGAGCAGCATGAAGGCGTTGCGGCGGCGCGCGGCGGCACGCTCCCAGGGCAGCGGCGCCGCGGCCGGCGCGGCGCTGTCGCGCTTGCCGCCGGCGCCGAGCTTCACGAGCAGGGCGGTGCCGATGCTGTTCCAGAAGCCGCGCCAGGGGCGGGGCGCCATCGAACCGCGGTTGACCGGCGGTGCGGTGACGGAATTCGGGTGGCGCTCTTCGCGCACCGGGCTGCGGCGCGAGAAATCGGTGTCGGCCAGCACGTTCAGTTGGGAGAAGTCGTTCGGCTTCATGTGATTTACCAACGTTGCTTGTCGAGGGTGGAGGGGGTGTCGCCAATGGCAGGAAAGCGCTTGACCACGCAATCCGGTTCGGCGCCGCCCGCGCCGGCGAGTGCGGCCGGCGAATGCCCGGCGGCACGGGGCCGCACGGGGGAAAACTGCTTTTGACGCAGGCCGTCGCGCTGCGGACGCAGTGCGAAAGATGGGCTGTGGAGTGCTGTCATGCCAGTACAGGGGCAAACCCTGTGCCAGGCTGAAAAAACGCTTGCAGATCAACGACTTAGCAGGATCCGCCGGGCATTTCCGGGTGCGGGGCCGGCCAAACCCCCGCAAAACCGCCGTTTTTGTCGCCGAATCCCGACAAGTGTCAACGGCGTAGAAAAAATGTCCTTTTAAATCAAGGACTTGGCCCTGTCGCTAGTCAGCGACGGGCTCCCCGCCGGGAGCGACAGCGTCGGCCTTGAAGTGGCCCGGCGTGAGTTCGTGCTTCTGCAGCAGGCGGTAGAACTCGGTGCGGTTGCGGTCCGCCAGCCGGGCCGCGTCGGCGACGTTGCCGTCGGTCAGCTTGAGCAGCCCGACCAGGTAGTCGCGCTCGAAGCGCTGCTTGGCCTCGGCATAGGTCAGCACCTCGACGGAGGGCACGCGCAGTGCGCGCTGAACCAGCGCGAGCGGCACCAGCGGCGAACTCGACAGCGCGCAGACCTGCTCCACCACGTTGTAGAGCTGCCGCACGTTGCCGGGCCAGGCCGCGGTCGCGAGCGCCTTGAGCGCCTCGGGCGCGAAGCCCGAGAGCCGCTTGCCGTACTTGGTCGAGAGCTTCTGCAGGAAGTGGTTGGCCAGGAGCGGAATGTCCTCGCGCCGCGCCGACAGCGGCGGCAGCGTGAGCGTGACCACGTTGAGCCGGTAATACAGGTCCTCGCGGAACTGGCCGGCCTGCATCGCCGCGTCGAGGTCGCGGTGGGTGGCCGAGATGATGCGCACGTCGACTTCGATCGACTGGCTGGCGCCGAGCGGGCGCACCGCACGCTCCTGCAGCACGCGCAGCAGCTTGACCTGCAGCGCGGGCGGCATGTCGCCGATCTCGTCGAGCAGCAGCGTGCCGCCGTCGGCCTGCTGGAACAGGCCCTTGTGGTTGGCATGGGCGTCGGTGAAGGCGCCCTTCATGTGGCCGAACAGCTCGGATTCGAGCAGCGCTTCCGGGATGGCGCCGCAGTTGACTGCCACGAAGGGCTTGTCCGCGCGCGCGCTGGCGCGGTGGATGGCGCGCGCCAGCAGTTCCTTGCCGGCGCCCGAGTCGCCGCGCAGCAGCACCGAGGCATCGGACTTGGCGACCATGCGCGCCTCGGCCAGCAACTCCGACATGCGGTTGCTGCGGCTCACGATCTCGGCGCGCCAGCTGTCGTCGCCCGACTTGGCGGGCGTGCTGGACGGCGCGCCGAGCGCGAGCGCCTGCGAGATCTTGTCGAGCAGCTCGCGGCCGTCGTAGGGCTTGGTGAGGTAGGTGAACACGCCGCGCGCCGTGGCCTCCACCGCGTCGGGGATGGTGCCGTGGGCCGTGAGCAGGATCACCGGCAGCGTGGGATGGCGCTTGCGGATCTCGTCGAAGAGCTGCAGCCCGTCGCGCCCGGGCAGCCGCACGTCGCTGAGCACCAGCTGCGGATGCTCGATCTCGAGTTGCGTGAGCGCGGTCTCGGCCGAGGTCACGGCCGTGACCTGGTAGCCGGCCGAGCTGAGCCGCATCGAGAGCAGCCGCAGCATGTCCGGATCGTCGTCGACCACCAGCAGGCGCGCGCCGGTCACGCTCATCGGGAATCCTCCTTGCGCGATCGTCGGATGTTCATGGCGTCGGCCGGGCGGCGGGTGCGGGCAGGACCGGCGCCGGTGCGGTGTTGGGCCGCGCGAAGCTGCGCTCGATGGCGCGCAGTGCTTCGATGCGGTCGTTGAGCTGGTCGATGCGGCGCTGGCTCTCGCGCAACTGCTGCACCTGCTTGTCGCGGTCGTCCTCCACGCGGCGCTGCTCCACGTAGCGCGCCGCGAGCGCGCGTGCGAGCGGGTGCAGCGCCTGCGCCTCGGGCGAGGGGTTCGATATCACGCGCTGCAGCAGGCCCAGCGCGCGCGCCAGGTCGGCCGGCACGCGCGTCTGCGCGAGCAGCAGCGCAAGCTGCATCTGCGCGGTGGGCGAATCGCCCGGGTCGCCCGCGCGCGCGATCTCGGCATTGAGCTCGGTGCCGCCGAGCGGGCGCACCTTGTCGGCATAGGCCAGCATGGCCGCGACCGGGCCCTGCGTCAGCAGCGTGAACAGCGAGGCCGGCTGCGTGGCGGGCGCCTTGGGTTCGGCCTCGACCGGCATCACGCGCGGCACGGCGGGCGGCGGCGGCAGCGCCTCGGCCTCGGCGGGCGGCGCGGGCGGCGTCGCGCAGGCGGCCAGCAGCAGCGCGAAGGGCAGGGCCACCGCCGCGGAGCGGGTCGAACTGCGGACGAACGGAAAGGGCATGGATCGACGGAAAAAGGACAAAAGAGGCGGTGTTTCTGGATGATGCCGAGGGCTCGACGGGAGAGGGCTCAGGCCGTGCGCGGCAATTCGATGCGAAAGCGCGCGCCGGGCCCGTCCGGCTGCAGGGCGATGCGTCCCCCATGGGCCGCAATGTACTCCTGCACGATGGAAAGACCGATGCCCGTGCCCTTGACGGCATGCTCGGGCTGGCGCTCGCCCCGGTAGAAGGGCTCGAAAATGCGGTCGCGGTCGCCTTCGGCAATACCCGGACCGGCGTCGTTGACATCGATGTACGCGGCCGACGGCGTGCCCGAGACCGCGATCGTGATCGTGCCGCCGCGCGCCGAATACCGGATCGCGTTCGACAGCAGGTTGGCGATGGCCGTGCCGAGCTTCGTGCGGTCGACGGTGAGCGCGATCGGTTCGCCCTCGGCCTGGACGCGCAGCCCGTGGGCCTGCCACTGCAGGCGCTGGGCCTCGATCTGCTCCTCGATCAGCGGCAGCAGCTCGGTGCGCTCGCGGCGCAGCTCGCGTGCCTCGAAGGCGGCCGCGTTGAAGCGCAGCAGCGCCTCGATCTGCCCCTGCAGCGCCACGGTGTTCTGGTTCAGGATCTGCGCCACCTCGAGCTGCGCGGGATTCAGCGGACCGGTCACGCCGTCCTCCAGCAGCGACACGCCCTCGCGCAGCGCGGCCAGGGGCGTCTTGAGCTCGTGCGACACGTGGCGCAGGAAGCGCGCCTTGTCGGCATCGAGCTCGGTCAGCCGCAGCCGCAGCCATTCGAGCTGCTGCGACAGGCGCCGCACGTCGGCCGGGCCGCGGATGTCGATCGGCTCGTCGAGCCGGTTCTGGCCCAGGCCGACGATCGCATGCTCGAGCCGCTTGAAGGGCCGCGCCAGCCAGATCCCGAAGGCCAGCGCCAGCGACACCGCGAGCACGCTGGCCGCCACCACCTCGCGCATCAGCCGGCGGCGCGCATTCTCGATGCGCTTGGCGAGCGCGTCGTTCTGCAGCTCGATCAGGAACTGGGCCTGCTGCGCGAGGTTGGTGTTGAGCGAGTCGAGTTCGCGGAACTGCATCGCCATGCTGCTCTCGCGCGCGAGCGCGCTGTCGGCGCTGCCGCTCATCAGGCCCTCGATCACGCCGAGCTGCGCGCGCCACATCTCGATGCCCGCGGGCGCGAGGCCGTTGCGCTCCATGCGTTCGAGCACCTGGTTCGCCTCGCGCGCGGCGTCGTCGAAGCGGCGCCTGAGCACCGCGTCGTTGAGCACCAGCGACTGGCGTCCGGCGCGCTCCATCGCGGCGCTGCGCTCGGCCAGCGACTGGGCCGCGCCCGACAGCCGCAGCGCGCGCGCGGCCGCGTCGCGGCTCTGCGTCATGAGCGCGTCGTACTGGAACACCGAGCGCAGCGCCACGCCCACCAGCAGCGCGGTGATGAGCAAGAACGCGAACAGCAGGAGCTGCTGGAACGAGCCCCGATTCGACGGCCGCTTCGCCATCAGGCGGCCACCGCGCTGGGCGCGGCGGAGTCCGGCGCGGCCGACGATTCGCGCGTCGGCACCTCGCCGCGCAACGTGTAGGCCAGCGAGCGCGTGATGTGCAGGTCGACCATCCGGCCGACCAGCCGGGCATCGCCCTCGAAATTGACCACGCGGTTGCAGGCGGTGCGGCCCATGAGCTCGTTCGCGTTCTTGCGCGACGCACCCTCGACCAGCACGCGCTGGGTGCTGCCGACCAGCGCGTCGCCGAAGCGGCGCACGTTGGCGTCGATCGCCTTCTGCAGCGTCTGCAGCCGCGCGAGCTTGACCTCGTGCGGCGTGTCGTCGTGCAGCGCGGCCGCGGGCGTGCCGGGGCGCGGGCTGAAGATGAAGCTGA
Source organism: Variovorax sp. TBS-050B (assembly GCF_029893635.1). Classification (NCBI taxonomy): domain Bacteria; kingdom Pseudomonadati; phylum Pseudomonadota; class Betaproteobacteria; order Burkholderiales; family Comamonadaceae; genus Variovorax; species Variovorax sp. TBS-050B. The sequence goes on from NZ_JARXYR010000002.1 coordinate 2,321,175, forward strand.
AGCTGTTGTCGAACGCGCAGTCCTCGATGAGCTTCATCATCTTCTGGAAGTCGTCCTCGGTCTCGCCCGGGAAGCCGACGATGAAGTCGCTGCTGAGCGCCAGTTCCGGACGGATCGCGCGCAGCTTGCGCACCGTGCTCTTGTATTCCATGGCGGTGTAGCCGCGCTTCATCGCCATCAGGATGCGGTCGCTGCCGTGCTGCACCGGCAGGTGCAGGTGGCTCACGAGCTGCGGCACCTTCGCGTAGGCCTCGATCAGCCGCGGCGTGAACTCGTTCGGATGGCTGGTGGTGTAGCGGATGCGCTCGATGCCGGGGATCTCTGCGACGTACTCGATCAGCAGCGCGAAGTCGGCGATCTCGGCCGTGTCGCCCATGCGGCCGCGGTAGGCGTTCACGTTCTGGCCCAGCAGCGTGACCTCGCGCACGCCCTGGTCCGCGAGGCCGGCGATCTCGACCAGCACGTCGTCGAGCGGCCGGTTCACTTCCTCGCCGCGGGTGTAGGGCACCACGCAGTAGCTGCAGTACTTGGAGCAGCCCTCCATGATCGAGACGAAGGCCGTCACGCCTTCGACGCGGGCGGGTGGCAGGTGGTCGAACTTCTCGATCTCGGGAAAGCGGATGTCCACCTGCGGCCGGTCCTGGCGCTCGCGCTCGGCGAGCATCTCGGGCAGGCGGTGCAGCGTCTGCGGGCCGAACACCACGTCGACGTAGGGCGCGCGCGCGATGATCGCCTCGCCCTCCTGGCTCGCGACGCAGCCGCCGACGCCGATCTTCACGCCGCGCGCCTTCAGGTGCTTCACGCGGCCGAGGTCGGAGAACACCTTCTCCTGGGCCTTCTCGCGCACCGAGCAGGTGTTGAACAGGATCAGGTCGGCTTCGTCGACGTTTTGCGTGGGTTCGTAGCCCTCGGCGGCGTTTAGCACGTCGGCCATCTTGTCCGAGTCGTACTCGTTCATCTGGCAGCCGAAGGTTTTGATAAAGACTTTCTTGCTCATGGAACTCTCCTGGCCTTCGGTGGGGCGAAGGCGGGTGCGGCCCGGCGGCGCGGGCGGCGGCGGCGCAGCGGGCGGGCGCCCACTGGCACTCTTATTGCGTGTTGAGGGTGTCGTTCGAGGTGAACGGCCAGATGTTCAGGAACGGCTTGTCGAGCGACTCGCGCCGGGCGACGGCTTCTTCCGGCGTGAGGATCCAGACCTCGCGCAGCATGCCGGCGGCATCGCGCGTGTAGTTGACGAGGTACTTCTGCCCGGTGATCGCGCCGGCCATGACCAGCATGTTCTGCGCGCTGCGGATGCGGGCGCCGGGCGCGAGGCGGTCGGGCTTGCCGTCGAGTTCCACGTCGACGCCGTCGACGACCATGAACTTGCCGCGCAGCGTGCCGATGGGGAAGGTCCGGCCGCCGACCAGCGACTCGTTCTGCGTCTGGGGCCGGGGCACCTCGGACTGGGCGGCGGCAACGGCCGGCAGGAGGCTCGCTGCCAGCGTGCAGGCTGCTATGAAAGTGAGAGCGTTCGTGGGTTGTTTCTTGCAGCGGTTCATGGGTTATATCCAGAGGCTGTGGACGAGGGATTCTACCGACGAGGGGGCTGGCGGCTTGTTAAGGCGTAGGGGGTATTGCATGTCATCTTTACTTTTCTTTACGGCACTCGTGGACACTGCGGGGCGGCCACTGCTCCAATAGCCGCTGTCAGCCCAAAGTGCTCAAACCCCCATGAAGAAAAAACTCGTTCTCGCCCTCGCCGGTGTGCTGATCGTCGCTGTCGCGGGATGGTGGTGGAGCGGGTCGGGCGACCGTGCCGCATCGCAGGCCGCCAAGGCCCCGGCCGCGGGCCGCGCACCGGCCGACGGCGCCCCGGCGGCGCTCGTGACGCTGGCCACCGCCGAGCGGCAGGACGTGCCGGTCACGGTGCAGGTCAACGGCAGCGTGGTCTCGCTCAACAGCGTGGACCTGCGCCCGCAGGTGACGAACACGGTGAAGGCGGTGCACGTGAAGGAAGGCCAGTTCGTCAAGGCGGGCCAGTTGCTCTTCACGCTCGACGACCGCGCCGACCAGGCCAACCTCGCGCGCGCCAGCGCGCAGCAGAAGCGCGACGAGGCCACGATGGCCGACCTCGAGCGCCAGTACAAGCGCAGCCAGGAACTGGTGGCGCAGAACTTCATCTCCAAGAGCGCGATGGACGCCACGCTCTCGCAGCTCGAGGCGCAGCGCGCCGCGGTGGCGGCCGATCGCGCCGCGGTGCAGTCGGCCCAGGTGGCGCTGGGCTATGCCACGCTGCGCGCGCCGATCGCGGGCCGCATCGGCGCCGTCAACATCTACCCGGGCACGCTGGTGCAGCCCACGCTTTCGCTGGTGACGATCACGCAGCTCGACCCGATCGCCGTGAGCTTCCCGGTGCCCGAATCGAACCTGCAGGACCTGCTGGCCGCCGCGCGCGGCGGTGCGCGCATCGAGGCGCTGGTGCCCGGCCGCAAGGAGCCGCTCACGGGGGTGCTGAACTTCGTCGACAACACCGTCGATCCGCAGATCGGCACGGTGCGCGCCAAGGCGGTGTTCGCCAATGCCGACCAGGCGCTGTGGCCGGGCCAGTTCGTCGCCACGCGCGTCACGGTGCGCACGCTCGCCGGCGTCACCGTGGTGCCGGCGGCCGCGCTCATGATGCTGCCCGAGGGCGCGACACTCTACGTGGTCGACCAGGCCGGCACCGCCACGCGGCGCAAGGTGCAGGTGCTGCACACCTTCGGCACCAAGGTGGCGGTGAGCGGCCTCGAGGCCGGCGAGCGCGTGGTCATCGAAGGCAGCCAGAACGTGCGACCCGGCGGCAAGGTGCGCGTCGACGCCAAGGCCGCGCCGCCCGGCACCACCGGCGTGACGCCCGGCAGCGCCGCCTCCTCGGACACCCCGGCCCCGCGGGAACGCGCATGAACATCTCGGAGCTCTGCATCCGTCGTCCCGCGATGACGGTGCTGCTGTCGGCCGCGGTGGTGGTGGCCGGCATCTTCGCCTACTTCAGCATTCCCGTCGCCGCGCTGCCGAGCTACAACACGCCGGTCATCAACGTGAACGCGCAATTGCCCGGCGCGAGTCCCGACACCATGGCCTCGTCGGTGGCGCTGCCGCTCGAGAAGCAGTTCTCCACCATCCCGGGCCTGCAGACGATCAGTTCGGTCAACACACAGGGCGTGAGCTCGATCACGCTGGAGTTCGTCAGCAGCCGCAACATCGACGATGCGGCGGTCGACGTGCAGGCCGCGCTCTTGCGCGCGCAGCGCCAGCTGCCGCAGGAGCTCACGCAGCTGCCCTCGTACCGCAAGGTCAACCCGGCCGATGCGCCGGTGCTGTTCATCGCGCTGATCTCGCCGTCGATGAACCCGTCGGAACTCAACGACTACGCCGAGAACCTGATCTCGCCCACGCTCTCGACCATCGACGGCGTGGCGCAGGTGGCGGTGTACGGGCGCAAGGCCTTCGCGGTGCGCATCAAGGCCAACGCCGACCTGCTCAACGCGCGCAACATCACGCTCGACGAACTCGCGCGCGCGGTGAACTCGGCCAACGCCAACACGCCCGTCGGCGTGCTCGACGGCCCGCGCCAGACGCTCACCATCCAGGCCAACCGCCAGCTCACCAAGGCCGAGGACTTCGCCAAGCTGATCGTCGGCCAGCGCAACGGCGCGCCGGTGCGGCTCGACGAGGTGGCGACCATCGAGAACAGCTTCGAATCGGTCAAGACCGCGAGCAGCTTCAACGGCCAGAGCTCGATCACGCTGGCGGTGCAGCGCCAGCCCGACGCCAACACCGTGCAGGTCGTGGATGCGGTGCGCGCGCTGATCCCGCGCTTCAAGGCCGAGCTGCCGCAGTCGGTCGAGATCCACATGGTGAACGACCGCTCGGTCTCGATCCGCGAGGCGGTGCACGACGTGCAGCTCACGCTGCTGGGCACCATCGCGCTCGTGGTGCTGGTGATCTTCCTGTTCCTGCACCGGCTGGTCGCCACGCTGATCCCGGCCGCCACCATCCCGATCTCGCTGATCGGCGCGGTGGCGCTGCTCTATGCCTTCGGCTACAGCCTCGACAACGTCTCGCTGCTCGGCATCACGCTGGCCGTGGGGCTGGTGGTGGACGACGCGATCGTGGTGCTCGAGAACATCATGCGCTACGTCGAGAAGGGCATGGAGCCGATGGCCGCGGCGCTGCGCGGCGCGCGCGAGGTGGGCTTCACCATCGTCTCGATCTCGATCTCGCTGGTGGCGGTGTTCATCCCGATCTTCTTCATGCCGGGCGTGATCGGCCTGCTGTTCCACGAGTTCGCGGTGGTGGTGGCGCTGGCGGTGCTGGTGTCGGCGGTGGTCTCGCTCACGCTGGTGCCGATGCTCGCGAGCCGCCTGCTCAAGCAGGTGCCGCGCAAGGAAGGCGCGCTCGACCACGAGGAGGAGCATCCCGAGCCCGGCACCGCGATCGGCCGCGCCTTCGAGCGCGGCTACCGCTGGGTGCACGGCAGCTACATGCGCACCCTCGACTGGACGCTGGCCCACCGCACGCTGATGCTGCTGATGGCGGGCGCCACCTTCGTCGTCACGGCCTGGCTGTTCGTGTCGATCCCCAAGGGCTTCTTCCCCGAGGAGGACATCGGCCAGATCCAGATCACCACCGAGGCCGCCGAGGACATCTCCTTCACCGCGATGAAGGCGCTGCAGGACCGCGTGGCCGAATCGCTCAAGGCCGACCCGAGCGTGGACTACGTGAGCTCCTTCGTCGGCGTCGGCGGCCCCACGGCCACGCAGAACGCCGGCCGGCTGTTCGCGGTGCTCAAGCCGCGCAGCGAACGGCCCGCGATGTCGAAGGTGCTCGAGTCGCTGCGCCAGCGCTTCCGCGAGATTCCGGGCATCGCGGTCTACATGCAGCCGGTGCAGAACCTGCGCCTGGGCGGGCGCCAGAGCAAGGCGCGCTTCCAGTACACGCTGCAGAGCGTGAACGCGGGCGAGATGCTGCCCTGGGCCACGCGGCTGATGGAGCGCATGCGCGCCGATCCGATCTTCCGCGACGTGACCAGCGATTCGCAGAGCCGCGGCCTGCAGGCCACGCTCGAGATCGACCGCGACAAGGCGGGCGTGCTCGGCGTGGCGGTGGGCGACCTGCGCACCGCGCTCTACAACGCCTACGGCGACCGCCAGATCGGCAGCATCTACGGCAGCAGCAACACCTACCAGGTGATCCTGTCGGCGGCCGACAACGACCGCCAGTTCGAGGACGACGTGTCGCGCCTCTCGGTGCGCAGCACCAGCGGGCGGCTGGTGCCGCTGTCGGCCTTCTCGACCGTGAAGCGCACCGTGGGGCCGACCTCGGTCAACCACCAGGGGCAGCTGCAGGCGGTGACGGTGTCGTTCAACCTCGCGCCCGACGTGCCGCTCGGCAACGCGACCGCGAAGATCGACCAGTTTAAGAAGGAACTGAGCATGCCGCCGTCGATCATCACCACCTACGGCGGCGATGCGGCGGTGTTCCAGAGCTCGCAGTCGAGCCAGGCGGTGCTGCTGGTGCTCGCGGTGCTCGTGATCTACGTGCTGCTGGGCGTGCTCTACGAGAGCTACATCCATCCGATCACCATCCTCGCGGGCCTGCCCTCGGCGGCCGTGGGCGCGCTGGTGTCGCTCAAGATCTTCGGCTTCGACCTGACGCTGATCGCGACCATCGGCATCCTGCTGCTGATCGGCATCGTGAAGAAGAACGCGATCATGATGATCGACTTCGCGCTCGACGCGCAGCGCACCGAGGGCATGAAGCCGGTCGACGCGATCCGCGAAGCCTGCCGGCTGCGCTTCCGCCCGATCCTCATGACCACCCTGGCCGCGCTGATGGGCGCGCTGCCGCTCGCGCTGGGCCTCGGCGCCGGCGCCGAACTGCGCCAGCCGCTCGGCGTGGCGGTGGTCGGCGGCCTGATCTTCTCGCAGGTGATCACGCTCTACATCACGCCCGCGATCTACCTCGCGCTCGACCGCTACAGCGGCACGGGGCCGATGGTCGATCTGCCGAAGGAGGCGCAGGCGGAGGTGGCGTCGCACTCGCACGCCTGAATGCGGGAGCGGGCAGCCGAACGCAGAAGAAATACAAAAGTCGCGCAGAAGTCGCAGAAGAATCCAATCAATTTTTTGGTTTTTCCTTCTGCGACTTCTGCGAAACCTTCGCGACTTCTGCGTTCTGAACCCGCTCCCTCAGCTCGTCGTTTCGTCCAGCGCGTCGCCCACCAGGTGCGCCGTGTCGCTCCAGCCCACGAGGCTGAAGCCCTCGGGCGTCCAGAGCATGCGGTTGATGGCCGCGTTGCCGAGCTGCCAGGTGCGCGGCGCCTGCAGTTCCTGGCGCGTGGCGGCGCGGTAGAGCACGTCCATCACGCCGCCGTGCGCCACCAGCGCCACGAGCTGTCCCGGGTGGCGCGCCGCTAGTGCCGATGCCACGCGCGTCACGCGCTCGCGGAACACCAGCAGGCTCTCGCCGCCCTCGGGTTCGAATTCGGGATCGCGCTCGCGCCAGCGCCGCGCCTCTTCGGGCAGCGTGGCCTCGATCTCGGCGAAGCTCATGCCCTCGAAGCGGCCGAAGGCGCGCTCGCGCAGGCCGGGCTCGGGCTGCACCACCAGGCCGTGCGGCTTCGCGATCTCGAGCGCGGTCTGCCAGGCGCGCGACAGGTCGCTCGCGTAGATCGCGCCGATGTCCTCGTCGGCGAGCGCCTGGCCCACGCGCCGGGCCTGCCACAGGCCCGTGGCGTTGAGGCCGATGTCGAGCTGCCCCTGGATGCGCGTGTCGACGTTCCAGGCGGTCTCGCCATGGCGCACGGCGATCAGGCGGGTCATGTCTTCCATCGGGCGGATTGTAGGAGGCGGTCGATCAGTTCTTCTTCGCCGGCGCGAGCTCGATGTTCACGCGGCGCTCGCCCTGCGGCGGGTTCGGAAAGCCCTGCAGCGCGGCATCGAACATCACGGGCAGGACCGCCGCGCTGTTGCTGTACGGCCCGTCGTTGCGGGCGCGCGTTTCGTACACCACGCGGTTCGAGCCGGTCTCGCGCAGCACGATGCCGACCTCGCGCTCGTACCAGGGATTGGCGGGCGGCGCGAAGACCGGGCCACTCCACCAGCCGCCGCCGTAGCCGTAGGGGCTGTGGAGGCGGCGCGCGTAGCCGGGATAGCCGTAGCCGTAGCCGCCCCAGGGCCCGTCGAAATACCACGGGTCGGCCCAGGGCGAGAGGCCCAGGGTGACGCGGGCCGAGATCTGGGCGCTGTAGGCGGGGCGCGCCTCGTCGCGGCGCAGCCCCACCTTCTCGAGCGCCGCGGCCGCCATGGCTTCGAGCGAGGCCTGCCGCTCGGCATCGGCCTGCTGCGAAGGCAGGCGCTCGAAGCGGTAGGTGGCCCCCGCCGGCACGGCGCCGAGCGAGGAGAAGCTCTTCACGTCGCTGTCGACCACCCAGCGGGTGGCGCAGCCGCTCAGGGCCGTGGTCAGGACGAGAACGGAAGCAAGGAATGCAGCTTTCTTCATGAAAGGGTCTCCGGGCCTGCCGGCCCCAAATTCCCCTGGGTTGCCCGGTTCAGCCCTGTGCGATGCGCAGGGCAGCAGGTGCCTGGGAGAGCAAGTCGAACGCGGGCGGGTCGAAGGCCTTGTCGCCGTCTTCGTCGGCCACGCCCGTCGCCTTCAGACCCTTGAAGTCGTGCAGCGTTCCGTCGAGCAGGTGCGAAGGCACCACGTTCTGCATGGCGTTGAACATGTTCTCGAGCCGGCCCGGGAACTTCCGGTCCCATTCGCGCAGCATCTCGCCGACCTGCTTGCGCTGCAGGTTCTCCTGGCTGCCGCAGAGCGTGCACGGGATGATCGGGAACTCGCGGTGCTGCGCCCAGCGCACCAGGTCCTTCTCGGCCACGTAGGCGAGCGGGCGGATCACGATGTGCCGGCCGTCGTCGCTCACGAGCTTGGGCGGCATGCTCTTGAGCTTGCCCGCGAAGAACATGTTGAGGAAGAAGGTCTGCAGCATGTCGTCGCGGTGGTGGCCGAGCGCGACCTTGGTGGCGCCGAGCTCGTCGGCCACGCGGTAGAGGATGCCGCGGCGCAGCCGGCTGCACAGGCCGCAGGTGGTCTTGCCCTCGGGGATCACGCGCTTGACGATGCTGTAGGTGTCCTGGTTCTCGATGTGGAAGGCCACGCCGAGCTCGCTCAGGTACTTGGGCAGCACTTCCTCGGGGAAGCCGGGCTGCTTCTGGTCGAGGTTGACCGCGACGATGTCGAAGTGGATCGGCGCGCGCGCCTTGAGCTTGAGCAGGATGTCGAGCAGGCCGTAGCTGTCCTTGCCGCCCGAGACGCAGACCATGACCTTGTCGCCTTCCTCGATCATGTTGTAGTCGACGATGGCGCGGCCCACCTCGCGGCACAGGCGCTTCTCGAGCTTGTGCGTCTCGCGCTCGATCTTCAGGGAATTGGCGACGGCGGCGGGCGCATCGTCGATCCAGACGGCGTTCATGGGCTGGCTGATTTCGGGAGTCGGGGGAAGGCCCCGATTGTCCCCGATCCCCGTTGCACCCGCCATCCGGGTGCCTTTCAGTCGGACGGGAAGGCGCTGCGCATCGCCTCGACGAAGAGCCGCAGCTTGGCCGGATAGAAGCGCGCATAGGGGTAGGCCAGGTAGACCGGCGCGGACATCGCGCGCCACTGCGGCACCAGGTGCAGCAGCCGGCCGGCGGCGATCTCCTCGGTCGCCATCCAGGCCGAGACCACGCCCGCGCCCACGCCGAGCACGGCGGCGCTGCGCAGCGCGTAGAGGCTGTCGGTCAGGAGGCGCGGGCGGATCGGCACCCGCACCACCTCGCCGGTGCGTTCATGGGTCATGGCCACCTCGGTGCGGTAGAAGTTGCGCGCCGCGAGCCAGGGCAGCGCCTCGAGTTCGCGCGGGTGGGCGGGCACGGCCGGCGCCGATGCGCCCTCGAACAGCGCGGGCGCCGCGATCGCGATGCGCGGCACCTGCGACAGCTTGATCGCCACCAGCGCGGGGTCGGTCACCTCGCCGACGCGGATCGCGCAGTCCACGCCCTCGGCAATGAAATCGGGCGTGCTGTCCTGCGGCGCATCGTGCATCAGCCATTCGACCGTGACCTGCGGATGCCGGTGCAGGTAGGCCGCGAGCGGGCCCACCAGCAATTGCTGGCCGAAGGCATGCGGCGCCACCACGCGCAGCCGGCCCTCGGGCTGGTCGCCGGCGCCGCGCAGCTCGGCCTCGAAGGCGCTCCACCCGAGGATCAGGTCCTTGGCGCGCTCGAAGCAGCGCTCGCCGTCCTCGGTGAGCTTCATCGCATGGGTGGAGCGCTGCAGCAGCCGCACGCCGAGCGAGCGTTCGAGCGCCTGCAGCCGCCGGCTCACGGTGGGCTGGGTGGTGCCCATCTGGGCGGCCGCGGCCGAGAGGCTGCCGGCCTCGACGATGCGCACGAAGGTCTGCATCAGTTCAATCCGGTCGGCCGGGGCGGGCGTGGCACGTGGTGGCGGTGCGGGCTTGCTCATGCGCGGAGCGTATATCAGTTCTTCATGCCGCGGGGCTACCTGTCGAGCCCTTCCGCCTGCACACTCCGGCCATCCGTTTCGAATCTAAGGGTTTCTACCATGTCATCCATTCAGTCCACGCATGATCGGTTGCCCGGCACGCTGATCCTGCTGCTCGCCGCCAGCGCAGGCTTCGCGGTGGCGGCGCTCTACTACAGCCAGCCGATGCTCGGCGTGCTCGGGCCCGACATCGGCGCCTCGGCGCGCAGCGTGGGCTTCGTGCCGACGCTGACGCAGCTCGGCTATGCGCTCGGCATCCTGCTGCTCGCGCCGCTCGGCGACCGCTACGACCGCCGCCGCATCATCCTCGCCAAGGCGACGGTGCTGGTGCTCGCGCTGCTCGGCGCCGCCTTCTCGCCCTCGGTCGGCCCGCTGCTGGCCGCCAGCCTGGTCATCGGCCTGGCCGCGACGATGGCGCAGGACGTGGTGCCGGCCGCCGCCACCCTGGCGCCCGAGGCGCACCGCGGCCGCATCGTCGGCACGGTGATGACGGGGCTGCTGCTCGGCATCCTGCTGTCGCGCGTGCTCAGCGGCTTCGTGGCCGAGCACTTCGGCTGGCGCACGATGTTCGTGGTGGCCGCCGCCAGCATCGCGCTGATCGGCGCCGCCGCGGCGCGCGGCCTGCCGCATCTGCGTCCGACCACGCAGCTGGGCTACGGCGCGCTGCTCGGCTCCCTCGCGAGGCTCTGGCAGCGCCACGGCGCGCTGCGCCGCGCGACCTTCGCGCAGGCCTCGCTCTCGGTGGGCTTCAGCGCCTTCTGGTCGACGCTGGCGGTGATGCTGCATGGCGCGCCCTTCCACCTGGGCAGTGCGGCGGCCGGCGCCTTCGGCCTGGCCGGTGCCGCCGGCGCGCTGGCCGCGCCGCTGGCCGGCCGCCTGGCCGACCGCCGCGGCCCGGAGCTGGTGATCCGGCTCGGTGCCGCGCTCGCGGCGCTGTCGTTCGCGGCCATGCTGTTCGCGCCGCTGATGGCGCCGGGCGCACGCCTCGGGCTGATCGTTGCCAGCGCCGTCGGCTTCGACTTCGGCCTGCAGGCGGCGCTGATCGCGCACCAGACCGTGGTCTACGGCATCGACCCGGCGGCGCGCGGCCGGCTCAATGCGGTGTTCTTCACGGGGGTGTTCATCGGCATGGCCACCGGATCGGCGCTCGGCGCGCTGGTGCTCGCGCAGTGGGGCTGGTCGGGCGTGGCGCTGCTGGGCGTGCTGTCGGGGCTCGGTGCGCTCGCGGTGCGCCTGTGGCCCGTGGCCGCGCGGCCGGCCGGGGCCTGCGGCTCGGCGGCCTGCTGAGGACTCAGGCGGCGGGGTTCACCACTCGCCGGCTTCCATGCGGATCGCCACTTCGCAGTCGTCGAAGATCTCGAGCTTGGCGATCTTCACGCGCACCCCGTGCACGCCGGGCAGCTGCAGCAGGCGCTGCACCAGCTTGCCGATCAGGCTCTCGAGCAGGTTCACATGCTCGGCGGTGCACTCGTCGATGATGATCCGGCGCACCTTGCGGTAGTCGAGCACGTGGAAGATGTCGTCGTCCTGCGGCAGCAGCGGCTGGGCGCCGAGGTTGAGCTCGGCGTCGACCTGGATCGGCTGCGGCGCGGTCTTCTCCTGGTCGAGGATGCCGAGGTTGGCGTCGAAGCGCAGGCCCTGGAGCGTGAGCGTCTGGCGGCCCTGCTGCGCGGGCGGCGTCGATGGCGAGGGGGTGGACATGGTGGGCCTCACATGAGCGAGAAATCGCGCTCGAATTTCATCAGGTGTTGGCCGCCGTCCACCAGCAGCGTGGTGCCGGTGATCGAGCGGTTCTCGAGCGCGAACTTCACCGCCGCCACCACGTCCTCGGGCGTGGACGAGCGGCCGAGCGGCGAAAGCTTGTGCAGCTGCGCGAACCTGGCGTCGTCGAGCATGTGGCTCGGCAGCGTGAGGCCCGGCGCCACGCCCACCACGCGCACGTGCGGCGCGAGCGCCTGCGCCAGCATCGGCGTGGCGGCTTCGAGCGCGGCCTTCGAGAGCGTGTAGCTGAGGAAGTCGGGGTTCGGGTTCCAGAGCTTCTGGTCGAGCATGTGCACCACCGCGCCCTGCGCGCCGCGCGCCGCCACGTGCGCGCACAGCGCCTGCGCGAGCACGATGGCCGCGCCGGTGTTGCTGCGCGCATGGCGCTCCATCAGCGCATAGCTGAAGCTGGCGGCCTCGTCGTGTTCGAACAGCGCGGCGCTGTGGACCACCGCGTCCACGCCGCGGAAGCGCGCCACCACGCGCGGCAGCAGCGCGCGCGTGGCCTGCTCGTCCTCGAGGTCGGCCGCGAACAGGGCCGAGTCGCCCGCGAGCGCCGCGCAGTCGGCGACCGTGCGCTCGGCCTCCACCTGCGAATGGCGGTAGTGCACCGCCACCTGCCAGCCGCCCGCCGCCAGCGCCAGCGCGATCTCGCGGCCCAGCCGGCGGCCCGCGCCCGTGACGAGGACGGTGCGGCGGTCGGAGGATGGCGGCGAAGGGCGCATGCGGCGGAAGGGAATGTGCGGCTGGGGGGAGAATGGCGCCGTGACGACGAAGACCACGACCCCCGGCAGTTTACCCACCGCACTCGACCACCTGATCGCGCGTTCCGTCGAACGCGCGGGCGGCTGGATCGGCTTCGACCGCTTCATGGCGCTTGCGCTGTACGCGCCCGGCCTGGGCTACTACGCCAACACGCTCGCGAAGTTCGGCCACATGCCGTCCTCGGGCAGCGACTTCGTGACCGCGCCCGAACTGACGCCGATGTTCGGCGCGACCCTGGCCGCGCAGGTGGCCGAGGCGCTCGAGAAGACCGGCACCGACACGGTGTGGGAATTCGGCGCCGGATCGGGTGCGCTGGCGGTGCAGCTGCTGCACGGGCTCGAAGCCGCGGGGCACCGCCACGTGCGCTACCGCATCGTCGATCTCTCCGGCACGCTGCGCGAGCGCCAGCAGCAGGCGCTCGCGGGCCATGCGGGCCAGGTCGAGTGGCTCGGCGAGCTGCCGGAGGCCATGGAGGGCGTGGTGGTCGGCAACGAGGTGCTCGACGCGATGCCGGTGCAGTTGCTCGCGCGCGCGGGCGGCCAGTGGTTCGAGCGCGGCGTGGTCCGCAACGCCGCCGGCGACGGCTGGGCCTGGGCCGACCGCGCGACCGATCTGCGCCCGCCCGTCGAAGTGGATGGTTCGCACGACTACCTCACCGAGATCCATCCGCAGGCCCGGGCCTTCGTCGCCACGCTCGCGGACCGCATGAAGAAGGGGGCCGCGTTCTTCATCGACTACGGCTTCCCCGAAGCCGAGTACTACCACCCGCAGCGCCACATGGGCACGGTGATGTGCCACCGGGCCCACCAGGCCGACGGCGACCCGCTCTCGGACGTGGGCCACAAGGACATCACCGCACACGTCGACTTCACCGGCATCGCGCTCGCCGGCCAGGATGCGGGGCTGTCGGTGCTCGGCTACACGAGCCAGGCGCGCTTCCTGCTGAACTGCGGGCTGCTGGCCCGGATGGAGGCGGGCTCGGTGGCGGAGCGGGCCATGGCCGCGCGGCTCATCCATGAACACGAGATGGGCGAACTGTTCAAGGTGGTCGGCTTCGCCGTGGGCGAGGGCTGGGCGGCGATGGGCTTCCGCGAGGGCGACCGCAGCCATACGCTCTGACTTCGCCGGCGCCGAACCCGGTCATAAGCAAGCAACGAAGAGTTCGTTGGCGAAAGCGCCCCCCGCGCCTACAGTCGCTGCCATGACTCCCGCCGCCGCGTCCGCACAGCACTTCGAAGTCCGCCCCTTCGACGCCCCGGTCGGCGCCGAGATCCTCGGCCTCGACCTCTCGAAGCCGATCGACGGCGACGACTTTGCGCGCATCCACCGCGCCCACCTCGACCACCATGTGCTGGTCTTCCGCGACCAGCGCATCACGCCGCAGCAGCACATCGACTTCAGCCGCCGCTTCGGCCCGCTCGAGATCCACGTGCTGCACCAGTTCCATCTCGCGGGTCATCCGGAGATCCTGATCGTCTCGAACATCAAGGAGAACGGCGAGCCCATCGGCCTCGGCGATGCGGGCGTCTACTGGCATTCCGACATCTCGTACAAGCCCAGGCCCAGCCTCGGTTCGCTGCTGCATGCGCAGGAGCTGCCGAGCGAAGGCGGCGACACGCTGTTCGCGGACCAGCATCTCGCGTGGGAAGCGCTCGACCCCGAACTGCAGCAGCGCATCCTGCCGCTCAAGGCCGAGCACAGCTACCTCGCGAAGTACGAGGAACTGCGTGCCAAGAACCCCTGGCGGCCCAGGCTGTCGCAGGCGCAGATCGACCAGGTCGCGCCCGCCGTGCAGCCGGTGGTGCGCACGCATCCGGAGACCGGGCGCAAGGCGCTGTTCGTCAGCGAGCACTTCACCACGCGCATCGTCGGCCTGCCGCAGGCCGAGAGCGATGCCCTGCTGGCCGAGCTGTTCGCGCACAGCGTCAAGCCGGAGTTCGTCTACCGCCACCGCTGGGCGCCGCACGACCTGGTGTTCTGGGACAACCGCTCGCTGATGCATCTCGCGGCCGGCACGCCCGACCACCTGCGCCGCCGGCTGAACCGCACCACGATCGTGGGCGACGAGCCTTTCTGAACCTTCGGGCCCGAGATGGCGGTTCAGCGGCCCGTCTTCGGCTGCTGTTGCTTCTGCGGTTGCTGCCGCATCGCGCGCAGCTCGCCGTTCAGGAACGCGTTCGCCTCCTTCTCCGTGCCGTTGGCGAGCTTCACCTTGTAGGGCTTCCCCGTCATCTCGGAGCGCGAGGCGCACCGGTCGATGAAGTCCTCGGCGGTGACGAGTTCCTCCTTGAAGTGCTCGTACTTGGCGCGCATGTGCTTCGCGGCTTCGGCGGCGCCGTGTGGCTTGCCGTTGCGCATGAAGGTCACGTTGCTCATTTGCGAGACGCGCAGGATCAGCCCGTCGATGAGCTTCTGCTCCGAAGCGGACGGCGTGGCCTGCGCCAGCAGGGCCGCGGTGCCGAACAGGAGCGCCAGCAGGGCGGTGCGAAAGACTTGGAAGAGGGCCATGCGAACAGTCTGGAATGGTCGGCCCATGCTAGAGGGATGGCTCCGTGCGTGTCAAACCGGTGCCGGCTCGGGTCTAATCGCAGTTTTCCGCTTGCGTCGCATCCCCTCATGAGCTCCTCCACCCCCGATCTGCTGTCGATCGCCAACGCGCTGGCCGATGCCGCCGCGGCGCAGTCGATGCGCCACTTCCGCACGCCGCTGGACATCATCACCAAGGCCGACGAGAGCCCCGTGACGCTCGCGGACCGCGCGGCCGAAACGGCGATGCGCGAGATTCTCGCGGCACGCGCGGCGGCGGACGGCATCTTCGGCGAGGAGCACGGCCAGGAGCGGCTCGATGCCGGCCGCATCTGGGTGCTCGACCCGATCGACGGCACGCGCAGCTTCATCACCGGCTCGCCGCTCTGGGGCACGCTGATCGGCGTGGTGGAGTCGGGGCGGGTCGTGCTCGGCATGATCGACATGCCGGTGCTCGGAGAGCGCTGGGTCGGCCGGGCCGGCCGGGGCGCCGCGCGCGACGGCCAGCCGGTCCGCACGAGCGGCTGCACCGAGGTGGCGAAGGCGCGCATCGTCACCACCTCGCCCGACATCTTCGCGCCCGCCGACTGGCAGGCCTTCGACCGCCTGAGCCGGCAGTGCGCGATGCGCCGTTTCGGCGGCGACTGCTACGGCTATGCCCAGCTCGCGGGCGGCACCGTCGACCTCGTGGTCGAGACCGGGCTGCAGCCCTACGACTACCTGGGCCCCGCCGGCCTGATCGAGGCGGCGGGCGGCGTCATCACCGACTGGGAGGGCCGGCCGCTCGGGCTCACCGCCGACTGCCGCGTGATCGCCGCGGCCACGCCCGAACTCCACAGGCAGGCCATGGCCATCCTCGCGGGCGCCTGAGCCGCGCCCGGCACGAGGTTCTAGACTGTTCCCATGCTGCGCTGGCTGATCGTCGTCGTCCTGGCCCTGGTGCTCATGAGCGGCCTCACCGCCTGGCTGCGCCGCTTCGGCTTCGGGCGGCTGCCCGGCGATTTCGAATTCCGCGCCTTCGGCCGCGACTGGCAGCTGCCCGTCGCGAGCACCGTGGTGCTCAGCATGATCGCGGCGCTGGTGGCGCGCCTGCTCTAGAACAAGAGACACAAGACAGACAGAAGGAAGAAAGGGAAGAAGCAATGAGAGCCTGCGTAGACATCGGCGGCACCAAGGTGGCCGTGAGTCTTTCCGCGTCGAGCGACGCGCCGCTCATCGGCCGCCGCAGCGAGCCGACCGCCAAGACCGGCAACAACGATGCGGTGGCCGTGCAGATCCTGCGCATGATCGACGAGGTCTGCGCCGAGCAGGGCATCACCGCCGCCGACATCGATCGCGTGGGCGTCTCGTCCACCGGGCCTTTCGAATTGCGCGACGGCATGGTCGAGCTCGCCACGCCCAACATTTGCGGCGGCATCGCCGGCCCCGCGCGCGGCCTGCCCAACGACTGGATGACGGCCATCGTCGAGGCGCCGCTCGCGCAGCGCTTCGCCCGCGTGCGGGTCGAGAACGACGCCGTCGCCGCGCTCGAGGCCGAGCGCCAGTGGGGCGCGCTGCAAGGCCTGGACCACTGCGCCTACGTGACCTGGAGCACCGGCGTGGGCGTGGGCCTGTGCGTGGACGGCCGTGCGCTGCGCGGCAAGAACGGCAACGCGGGCCATGCGGGCCACAGCTTCGTGGCCGACGATGCGAGCGGCGCGCTCTGCGGCTGCGGCAACCTCGGCGACGTGGAGGCGCTGGTGGCCGGCAACTCGATCGCGCGGCGCTTCGGGCAGCCTGCGCCCGACCTGTTCGCGGCGGCCTCGGGCGGCGAGCCGCATGCGGTCGAGATCGTCGATGCGCTGTGCCGGGTGATGGGCCGCATGCTCTACAACCTCGTGGTCACGCTCGACCTGCAGCGCATCAGCCTCGGCGGCAGCGTGTTCCTGCACCACGGCGACTTCCTGCTGCCGCGGCTGCAGGCGCAGATCGACGGCAGGCTCAAGCCGCTGACGCGCGGCGTGACGCTGGTGCCCGCGGGGCTCGGCGACAGGATCGGCGACTACGCGGCGCTCGCGCTGCTCGACTGAAGCCGGCGTGGGGCGCCCTGCGCGGCCGCGCCGCCGCGCAGCAGCGCTTCGGTGATCTGGCCCAGCCGGCGCAGGCCGTTGCCGATCGCCTCGCCGTACGGCCAGCCGCAGTTGATGCGCAGGTAGTGGTCGAAGCGCGAGGAGTTGGAGAACAGCGTGCCGGGCGCCACCACGATGCGCTCCGCGAGCGCCGCGTCGAACACGCGCAGCGAGGACAGCCGCTCGGGCAGCTCGATCCACAGCTGCAGCCCGCCGGGCGGCAGGTTGATGCGCGTGCCCGGCGGAAAGTGGCTCGCGATCGCATCGGCGGTCTGCTCGCGCTGCGTCTTCAGGCAGGCACGCAGGTGGCGCAGGTGGCGGTCGTAGGCGCCGGTGCCCATGTAGAGCCCGGCCGCGCTCTGCGACAGGCCCTCGTTGTTGCGCGTCTGCGCGTACTTGAGCATTTCCACCCGCGCCTGCCAGCGCCCCGCCGTGATCCAGCCCAGGCGCAGCCCGGGCGCCAGGATCTTGTGCAGCGAGGCGCAGTGGATCACGTTGCCGCTGGTGTCCCATGACTTGAGCGCGCGCGGCGGGGCCGGCGCATCGACCAGCTCGCTGTAGGTGTCGTCCTCGATCAGCGGAATCGCATGCCGCTCGCACAGGTGCGCGAGCCGGGCCTTGTGGGCGTCGGGCATCACGCTCCCGAGCGGGTTCTGCAGATGCGGCACCACCACCACGGCCTTGATGTTGTCGTAGGTGCGGATCGCGAGCTCCAGCGCCTCGATCGACAGCCCGGTCTGCGGGCTGGTCGGGATCTCGAGCGCGCGCATGCCCAGGCTTTCGAGGATCTGCAGCAGGCCGTAGAAGGTGGGCGATTCCACCGCCACCGTGTCGCCGGGCTGCGCGACGGCACGCAGCGCGAGATTGAGCGCCTCGATGCAGCCGTTGGTGACCAGCACCTCTTCGGGCGAGATCGCCATGCCGACGCGCAGGGCGCGCTGCGCCACCACGTCGCGGAACTGCCGATGGCCCTTGAGTTGCGCCGCCACCGTGAGCATCTCGGGCTGCTGGCGCAGCATGCGCGTCATCGCATTGCGCAGCGCCTCGGCGGGATAGAGCTCGGGCGCGCCGCGCGCGATCGAGAGGTTGAGCTTCTCGGGCAATTGGCGGCGGCGCGCCACGAAGTCCGACACCTTGGCATGGATGCCCACGTACTGCGCCGGATCGGGCGGCACCCCGGCCGCGGGCTCCTCCATCGGCGCGATCGCGAGCCGCTTGGGCCGGCGCACGAAGTAGCCCGAGCGGTCGCGCGCCTCGACCCAGCCGTCGCTCTCCATCGTGCGGCACAGCTGCAGCGCGGTCGACAGGCTGATGTCGTGCAGGCGCATGAGGTGGCGCAGCGAGGGCAGCTTGTCGCCCTGCTTGAGCGAGCCGGTGTGGATCGCGTCCACGTAGTGCGCGGCGAGCTGGCGGTAGAGCGGTAGCGAGTCCATGGCGTCGATGCTCCCTCGATCGCGCATCCGGAAACAGATGCAGTTGCGGGAGAAAACGACCATAACAGATGGCCCGCAACGGCCGCTGTTCCGGTGCGAATCGCCCCGCCGTGTGCCTGTTTTGCAGGCGCCGGCTTTCCTACGATGGCTGCATCACTCCAGGAAGCCGCCATGCCCCCGATCACGCTCGACCCTCCGCCTCCCGCCATCGCCCTGCAGCCGGGCGACACCCTGCGCGCCGCGCTCGATCCCGCGAGCTGGCTTCAGATCGAGCAGGGCCGCGCGCAGCTCGTGGAACCGCCCGCGTGGTTCGGCGAGGCCGTGTTCACTGCGAAGACGATGCTCGAAGAAGGTGAGGTGCATCGGCTGGAACGCGGCGGCTGGATCGAGCTGCGCGCGCTGACGCCGGTGCGGCTGCGCATCCATGCGCCCTCGATGCATGCCGCGGCGCCGTTGCCGTCCGCGCGCGCCGAGCCGCGGCCGGTGATGCGGCTGGTGCGGCTTCTGACCGGCAGCTAGCCTCTATCTAGCGCTGGCTTGCCGCGTGGCGCAGCGCGTCGAGGAAGCTGCGCCGCCACCAGTGGATGTCCTGCTCGCGGATGCGCGAGAGCAGCTTCTGGTGCCGCTCGCGGCGCTCCTCGAGCGGCATCTGCAGCGCCTGCTGCACCGTCTCGGCGGTGCCGTGCGTGTCGTAGGGGTTGACCAGCAGCGCTTCCTTCAATTGCTCGGCCGCGCCCGCGAAGCGCGAGAGCACCAGCACGCCGGGATCGGCCGGGTCCTGCGCCGCGATGTATTCCTTGGCGACCAGGTTCATGCCGTCGCGCAGCGGCGTCACCAGTCCCACCGCGGCCGCGCGGCACAGCCCCGGCACGCGCTTGCGCGCCACCATGCGGTGGATGTAGCGCACCGGCATCCAGTCGAGCTCGCCGTAGTCGCCGTTGATCGCGCCGCACAGCGATTCGAGCTCGCGCCGGATGTCGCCGTAGGCGTCGACCGTCTCGCGCGTGGGCGAGGCGATCTGGATCAGCGTGGCGCTGCGGCGGTTCTCCGGATAGTTGGCGAGCAGCTCGCGGAAGGCGCGCACGCGCTGCGGGATGCCCTTGGAATAGTCGAGCCGGTCGATGCCCAGCAGCAGCCGCCGCTGCGAGTATTCGCGCTTCATGGTCTCGAACATGTCGCGCGATTCCTTCGCATGCGTGAGCGCCGCGAACTCGTCCACGTCGATGCCGATCGGGAACGCGGCGCAGCGCACCGTCTGGCCGTAGGCGCGGTACATCTCGTCGCCGAGGTACTCGCCATGCGCCTCGTTGCGCACGTAGTGCTCGAAGTGCTGCACGTCCTGCTGCGCCTGGAAGCCGATCAGGTCGTACGAGAACAGCGAGCGCATCAGCCATTCGTGCTGCGGCACGGCCGCGATGATGATCTGCGGCGGCAGCGGAATGTGCAGGAAGAAGCCGATGCGCTGGCGGCAGCCCATCGCGCGCAGCTCGGCCGCGAGCGGGATCAGGTGGTAGTCGTGGATCCAGATGACGTCGTCGTCGTTCAGCAGCGGCTTGAGCTTGCGCGCGAACAGCTGGTTCACGCGCCGGTAGCCGCCGATGAAGCCGGCGTCGAAATGCGCCAGGTCGAGCCGGTTGTGGAACACCGGCCACAGCACGTCGTTGCTGTAGCCGAGGTAGTAGCTGTCGTGGTCCTCGCGGCTCAGGTCGATGGTGGCGAGCCGGACCTTGCCGGCCTGCTGCATGTGCAGCTCGCCCTCGCCGGTCGGGCCTTCCTCCACGATCTGGCCGCTCCAGCCGAACCAGAGACCGCCGCTCTGCTGCAGGCTTTCGCCGAGCGCCACCGCCAGGCCGCCGGCCGCGGGTTTGCGGGGGTCGGCCACGCGATTGGAAACGACGACGAGTCTGCTCATATGGCGGAGTCCCAGGGCGCCGAGAGCCGCATCGCCGCGTTGATGATGCCGACCATCGAATAGGTCTGCGGAAAGTTGCCCCACATCTCGCCGGTGACGGGATGCGTGTCCTCCGAGAGCAGGCCGAGCGGATTGCGGGCCGCGAGCATGGTCTCGAAGATCTGCCGTGCCTCGGCCTTGCGGCCGATCTTGGCGAGCGCGTCGATGCGCCAGAAGGTGCAGATGTTGAACGCCGTCTCGGGCTTGCCGAAGTCGTCGGCGGCCTCGTAGCGGCGCATGTAGGGGCCGTCGCAGAGCGTCTTCTCCATCGCATCGACGGTGGAGATGAAGCGCGGGTCGCGCGCATCGATCAGCCCGACCTCGACCATCAGCAGGATGCTCGCATCGAGCTCGTGGCCGCCGAAGCTCTCGGCGAAGGCCTGGCGCTCCTCGCACCAGGACTTGGCGAGGATCTCCTCCTTCATGCGCGCGGCATGGCCGTGCCAGTAGGCGGCGCGCTCGGGCAGGTCGAGCGCGCGCGCGATCTTCGCGAGCCGGTCGCAGGCGGCCCAGCTCATCAGCGCGGAACTCGTGTGCACGCGCGCGCGGGTGCGCAGCTCCCACATGCCGGCGTCGGGCGTGCCGTAGACGCGGATCGCCTGCTCGCCGACCGCCTCGAGGTGCGGAAACTCCGCCAGCCCCGCGCGGCTCAGCAGCCGGTGGTCGTGGAAGGCCTGCGCCGCGCCGAGCACGATGTTGCCGTAGACGTCGTGCTGGAAGTGCTCCTGCGCCTGGTTGCCCACGCGCACCGGTCCCATGCCGCGGTAGCCCGGCAGATGGTCGACGATGGACTCGGGCAGCTCGCGTTCGAGCCCGATGCCGTAGAGCGGCTGGATGTGCTCGCCGTGCGAGCCGATCACCACGTTGCCGAGCCAGCGCAGGTAGTCCTCCATCGTGCCCACCTCGCTCAGCGAGTTGAGCGCGCGCACCACGAAGAAGGCATCGCGCAGCCAGCAGTAGCGGTAGTCCCAGTTGCGCTGGCTGCCCGGGGCCTCGGGGATGCTGGTGGTCATGGCCGCGACGATCGCACCCGTGTCCTCGTAGAGCGAGAGCTTGAGCGTGATCGCGGCGCGGATCACCGCGTCCTGGTACTCGAACGGGATCGCGAGCCGCTTGCTCCAGACGCGCCAGTAGGCGATGGTCTCCTGCTCGAAGCTGCGCGCGGTGTCGGCGATGCCGTCGAGCAGGGTCTCGTCCACGCCGAACATGAAGTTGTACTCGCGCGAGAGCACGAAGGGCTGGCGCGCGAGGATGTGCGAGATCGAGGCGTCGGTGTTGAGCCGCAAGGTGACGTCGGGGCCGACGTAGCGGATGTGGTTGCTGCCGCGCGTGACCTCGAGCGGCGCCGAGGCGCCCCACTGGAAGCGCGGATCGAGCGCCACGCGCACGCGCGGCGCGCCCGCGATCGGCCGCACGCGGCGCACCAGCATCAGCGGCCGGAAGTAGCGCGAGCGGCTGTAGAAGCGCGGCGCGAAGTCGGTGATCTCGATGCCCTGGCCCGCGCTGTCGAACAGCTGGGTGCGCAGCACCGCGGTATTGGGCTCGTACCACTGCTTGCTGGAGGCGAAGTCCTCGATCTCGATGGCCCAGGCGCCGGCTTCCTCGCCGGGGTGCAGCAGGGCGTTGAAGACCGGGTCGCCGTCGAAGCGCGGCAGGCAGCACCAGACGATGCGCGCACGGGCATCGACGAGCGCGCTGAACGCGCAGTTGCCGATCACGCCGACGTCGAGCGAGGGCTCGGCCGGCGGCGCGAAGCCGCGCGGCACGGCCGACGCGGCGGCGCGCGGGTCGACCGGCGCGTGGTCGGCAGGGCCGGCCGCGCCCGAGATCGAAGTGCCCGCGCGTTGCTCGGGCGCCTTCGACAGCTGCAGTTCACTCATCCACCTCTCCTCGGTTCGCTTTTTCTTCTTTCCTTGGCGCGGGGGACGCGGCGAGCAGGTCGCGCATCTGCACCAGCCATTCGAAGACGGCGCGCGGCGATTCGAGCCGGTGCAGCGCGAGGCTCGGCCCTGAGCCCACCTTGATGCCGATGCCGCCGCGCGGCTGCACCACCGCGAAGCCGCTCTCGTCGGTGGTGTCGTCGCCGGCGAAGAACGGCACGCGTCCCGCGAACGGTTCCTCGTTCATGAAGGCCTCGATCGCGATGCCCTTGTTGACGCCCGAGGGCTTGATCTCGAACACGAACTTGCCGTGCATCAGTTCGAGCTGCGGCCGGCCGGCGATCGCGCGCGACATGGCGTCGCGGCACACCGCCTCGAGCTGCGGCGCGAGCCGATAGTGCAGCGCGATGGCCGCATGCTTGCGCTCGACCAGCAGGCCCTCGTGCACGCGGGCGAGTTCATTGGCCGCATCGAGGATGGGCAGCAGGTCGGGCGCGCGCTGCTCCTGCATGCGGCCCTTGGCGTCGCGGCGCTGCACGCCGTGCTCGCCGCCCGCGGGCAGGCGCAGCGGCGCGAGGAAGCGGTCGATGGCGTCGATCTGGCGGCCCGAGACCACGGCGAGGGCCCCGCCGAGCAAGTCGCGCAGATCCTCGAGCAACGGGCGCAGCGCGGAAGGAATCTCGATCGCTTCGGGGGTGGGCGCGAGCGCGACGAGGGTGCCGTCGAAATCGAGGAAGAGGGCGCTGTCTCGGCCCAACGGAGGAGGCAACTGGGAAGACATTGGCATCTGGTGAAGACCTTACCACGCGCATTTCGTTTCCCGTGTCGGCCAAAGTCGGACGTGCGCGGCAACGCCGCCCGCGTGTCGACAAGCCGCTATCGCATCGAAGCCGCCACGGCCTGCACCCGCGCGCGGTGGATCGCCTCGCCGATGCGCGGCCCGGTGGCGCCCGACTGCTGCGCGGCGCGCGCGACGGCGTCGGTCGCCACGCCGGCCGCGGCCGCGAGCGCGCCGAGCAGCCGCTCGCGCTGCGGATAGGCGCGGTCCTCGAAGCCGAGGCGCCCGCGCGCATCGCACTCGCAGGCCAGCAGCGCGTCGGCGAAGCGCGCGGGCTTGCGGAAGGCGTCGCAGCGCTCCAGCAGCCGCACCAGCGCGGCCGCGCCCAGTTCGCCGCTGCGGTGGATGTTGCCGTGCTCGCGCGCCACCACCTCGGCCAGTTCGCGGATCTCCACCGGCACGCGCCAGCGCTCGCACACCGCCTGCAGCAGTTCGGCGCTGCGCTGCTCGTGGCCGATGTGGCGCGGCAGCGCTTCGGGGTCGGTGGTGCCCTTGCCGAGGTCGTGCATCAGGCAGGCGAAGCGCACGGCCAGCGGCGCCTGGAGCCGCGCGCTGGTGTCGATCACCATCATCAGGTGCACGCCGGTGTCCACCTCCGGGTGGTGCGCCTCGGGCTGCGGCACGCCCCAGAGCCGGTCGACCTCGGGCAGCAGCACCGCGAGCGCGCCGCAGGCGCGCAGCACCTCGAACATGCGCGAGGGGCGCACCTCCATGAGCCCGCGCGAGAGCTCCTGCCAGACGCGCTCGGGCACCAGCGCATCGGCTTCGCCGGCCGCGACCATCTCCCGCATCAGCGCCATGGTCTCGGCCGCGACCGTGAAGTCGTCGAAGCGCGCGGCGAAGCGCGCCACGCGCAGGATGCGCACCGGGTCCTCGCGGAAGGCGTCGGTCACGTGGCGCAGCAGCTTCTGCGCGAGGTCGCGGCGGCCGTGGAAGGGATCGGCCAGGCGCTCGGGCGTGGGCTCGAACTGCCCGTCGGGTCCGACGAACTCGGCCGGCATCGCGATCGCGTTGACGGTGAGGTCGCGCCGCGCGAGGTCCTGCTCGAGCGTGACGTCGGGTGCGGCATGGATGGTGAAGCCGCGGTAGCCGGGGGCGCTCTTGCGCTCGGTGCGGGCCAGCGCGTATTCCTCGCGCGTGCGGGGATGCAGGAACACCGGGAAGTCGCGCCCCACGGGCAGGTAGCCGCGCGCCGTCATTTCCTCCGGCGTGGCGCCGACCACCAGCCAGTCATGGTCGGACACCGGGCGTCCGAGCAACCGGTCGCGCAATGCGCCGCCGACGAGATAGGTTTCCATGCGCCGAGTGTAGGTAGGGATATCCCAACTGGAAAAATAGAACGACCGTTCGATAATTCACGCGCGGATCGGACGAATCCTCGCCAATCCGCGCCAAAAGTAGACGCTGTCACAGCGGAGGCTGCGTACTACCAATTTCTTATCCAAAGGAGCAATCAAACCATGAAGAAAACAGTGTTTGCGCTGGCGGCCCTGGGTGCGCTCGCGTCCGGGAGTGCATGGGCGCAGAAGGCCGGAGACTGGGTCATCGGTACCGGATGGATCCACCTGGCGCCGCAGGATTCGAGCAAGCCGCTGACGCTGACAGCGCCGGTGCGCAGCGTGGTCGCGGGCTCGGGCGCCTCGGTCGGCAACTCGGACACGCTCGGGCTGAGCGCGGTGTACTTCATCGACAGCCACTGGGCGGTCGAGGGCGTGCTCGGCGTGCCGCCGAAGTTCAAGCTCGACGGCGAGGGCACGCTGGCGCGCGTGGGCGAACTCGGCGAGGCGCGGCAGTGGAGCCCGACCATCCTCGGCAAGTACTACTTCAACGAGGGCACCGACGCCTTCCGCCCGTTCGTGGGCCTGGGCGCGACCTACGTCTGGTACAGCGACATCAAGCTCACGCCGGGTCTGCAGGGCGCGCTCGGCAGCCAGCTGCGCCAGCGGCCGCTGTCCACCTCGACCACGGCCGAACTCGACAGCTCCTTCGCACCGGTGTTCAACATCGGCGCCTCCTACCAGCTCGACAAGAACTGGGGCATCTCGTTCTCGGTCTCGTACATCCCGCTCAAGACCAAGGCCAAGCTCACGACCACCTCGGTCACCGGCCTGCCGATCGCGACCAGCGAGGCGCGGCTGAAGCTCAACCCGATCGTGACCTACCTGTCGGCCACGTACCGGTTCTGAGCGCGCGCCGGCGGCGCGTCAGCGCTGCTGGCGGTAGTGTTCCTCGAACGGAAGGAAGTCGTTCTCGGCCAGGGCGTCGTCGATCCACGCCTTCACGCCGGGCAGCGCCTGCACCCGCTCGATGTAGGCGGTGATGGCGGCCGGCACCGGCAGGCCGTAGGTCTTGATGCGGGTGCCGACGGGTGCGAAGTACGCGTCGGCAATGCCGAACTCGCCGAACAGCATCGGCCCGCCATGCGCGGCGAGCAGGTCGCCCCACATCTGCACGATGCGCTCGACCTCGCCGCCGAGCGCGGGATGCTCCTGGAGCAGCTTCGCGCCCACATCCGGGAGCCGGGCCTCGATGTTCATGCCGCAGAGGGTGCGCAGGTTGCCGAAGCCGGCGTGCATCTCGGCGCAGATGCTGCGCGCACGGGCGCGGTCGGCCGCCGCGCGCGGCCAGAGCTGCTTGTCGGGGAAGGTCTCGGCGAGGTATTCGGCGATCGCGAGGCTGTCCCAGATCACGAGTTCGTCGTCGACGAGCACCGGCACCTTGGCGATCGGGTTGAGCTTGGCGATGGCCTGCTTGAACTGCGAATCGGCCGCGAAGGAGTCGAAGCGCAGCTTCACTTCCTCGAACGGAATGCCGGCCTGCTTCATGAGCACCCAGGGCCGCATGGACCAGGAGGAGTAGTTCTTGTTGCCGATGTAGAGCTTGCGCATCGTGTGATCCTGCGGGTCGGAAGATGGGATGGAAACGGAAAGCCCTCGATGCTAGCCGCCGCCGCGGCCCGGATTGATGCCGAAACGCGCGCCGATTGATGCGCCCCCCGGGCTCGCAGGGCGCGCTGCGTTCAGTGCGGCGGCGGGTCTTCGGGCGAAGCGATCACGCGCGGTGAACTGCCGGGGCCGCCTTCGTCGCGCGGCGGGCCCACCAGCCGTTCGATCAATGCGACGAGGCGCGGCACCACCGCGAGCACCGCCAAGGCGAGCAGCGCGCTCAGCACCGCCGTCACCTCGCGGCCGAGCCCGCAGGCCATGCCGATGGCCGCGGTCATCCACAGGCCGGCGGCGGTGGTGAGGCCCTGCACCTGCTGTTCGTCCCTGACCTGCTTGAGGATGGTGCCCGCGCAGAGAAAACCCACGCCCGCGACCAGGCCCTGTATCACCCGGCTCATGTCGGCCGGCTCGATGCCCGACTGCTGCGGGATCAGCACGAACATCGCCGACCCGATCGCCACCAGCATGTGGGTGCGCACGCCGGCGGCCTTGCCGTGCTGCTCGCGCTCGAAGCCGAGCATGAAGCCGAGCACCGCCGCGAGCATCAGCCGCACGACGATGCGCGTGAGCTGGGCGACGTCGCCCACGTCCGAGAACTCGGCCGCGACGGTGTCGAGGACCTCGGCGGTCCAGCTCATCTCAAGGCAGGTCCTTGTTGGGTTCGGGCAGCGCGGCGTCGCGCGGCCCCACGCGGCCGAGGCGCTCCTTCAGCGACTGCGGCCGGCCGCTGATCAGCGCGGCGTAGTTGGTGGTGTTGGCGAGCACCTTCTTGACGTAGTCGCGCGTCTCGTTGAAGGGCACGTTCTCGGCCCAGATCGCGGCGTCGAGCAACGGCCCGTTGCGCCAGCTGCGCGGCCGGCCCGGGCCGGCGTTGTAGGCGGCCGCGGCGAGCGCCATCGAACCGTCGAAGTCGTCGAGCGCGAGCTTCAGGTAGTTGGTGCCGATGGTGATGTTGGTTTCGCGGTCGTTGATCTGCCCGGGCGAGAAGTCGGTCATGCCGATCTTGCGCGCGGTCCAGCGCGCGGTGGCGGGCATGACCTGCATCAGGCCCGAGGCGCCGACGCCCGAGCGCGCATCCATGATGAAGCGGCTTTCCTGGCGGATCAGGCCGTAGACGTAGGCCGGGTCGAGGCCGATGTCCTGGCTCTTGCGCAGCACCGTGTCGTGGAAGGGCATGGGAAAGCGCTGCTCGGCGTCGATCGTGCCCTTGGTGCGTTCGCTGGTGTTGATGCAGCGGTCCCACACCTCGCGCTGGCAGGCGAGGTCGGCCGCGGCGAGCAGCGCCCGGTCGTCCATGCCGCCCTTGTCGTGCAGGTTGGTGGCGTAGTTCCACTCGCGCGTGCCTTCGGAGCGCAGGCCGATGCCGATGGCGTAGAGCGCGCGGTTGAGCGAGGGGTTGGTGCGCGCGGCGTTCTTTTCCTCGGGCGTGAGCGGCGCGGGACGCGTCGGCACCACGATGCGCTGGCCGAGCTCCTCGAGCGCGAGCATTTCGTAGAAGCCGCGCGTGCCGGCGATGCTCTGGTAGAGCTCGCGCGCCTGGGCGCGGCGTTCGTCGCCCCCCGCGCGCGGCGAGCGCGCGCGCCTTCCAGTAGACCCAGGTGGGGTCGAGCTGGGCGGTCTCGCTCATCGCGTTGATCGCGGGCGCCACTTCCTTCCACTGGCCGGCGCGCAGCGCGGCGCGCACGCGCCAGCCGAGCATGTCGTCCGACAGGTCGCCGTTCCTGGTGACGTTGGCGAAGTAGCTGCCCGCCATCGGCGAGAGCTTGCTCGCGGCCTGGCGCCCGATGGTGCCCCAGAGCCAGTTGCGCTCCTCGGCCGAAAGCATCGGGCCCCACTTGCCGTCGAGCTGCGTGGCGGCCTGCTCCGGATCGGCCATGGCGATGCGGATCAGCGCGAGCACCACGATCTCCTTGCGCGACTTGGCGGCGACGAAGGCGCGGCCGGCGAGGAACTTGGCGGCGCTGGCGTTGACTTCGTCGAACAGCGGCAGCGCGTCGGGCGCGGCGATGGTCACGGCGCCGCGTGCGGCCTGGGCGCGGTTGGCTTCCATCGCGAGGCGCGCCTTCTTCCAGGCGTCGTTGGGCGACATCAGCCGGGCCGCGACCATGCGGTCGGCCGCGGTCAGGCAGCCGTCGTCGGCGTCCCGCTGCGCCAGCCAGTTGCGGCGGACCTCGTCGGCCTGCGCCTGGGTGGCGCTGCCGGTGCGCAGCGCCTCGACCAGGATCGCGTAGCAGCGCACCTGCGGGTCGTCGTTCATGCGGAAGCCGGGCAGGGCGGCGGCAAAGCCGTCCCAGTCGCGGCGCTGGCCGAGCAGCAGCAGCCAGTCGTTGCGCAGCCGGTCTTCCTGGTAGGTGCCGGCGTAGCGGGAGAAGAAGTCCTGCACTTCGTTCGGCAGGGCTTCCTGCAGCCGGGCCTTCAGTTCCCAGTAGGCGGCCCAGGGTTCGAGCGCATGGCCGCGCGCCTGCGGCAGCAGCGCGGCCAGCCGCGCCTTGTCGCCGCGCTGGAAGGCCTGCTTCATCTGGATCAGCACGTCGTCGCCGGTGCCGGATTGCGCGCGTGCGGGCTGCGGCGCGAGCAATGCCGCGGCGGCGGCAAGAAGGGTGGAGAACACCAGCGCGGAGGCCCTTTGGCGCGGGCGTCGGTGCATGGGTGCCAAAATGCTCGGGAACTGCATCGGGGGATTATGGACAAGTCAAAGGATGCCGGCACCTCGGCGACCGCAAGTTTTCTCAAGGAACAGCTGCGCAAGGCGCTCGTCGAACAGCGCCTGGCCATGCCCGACCGGCTGGCCCGCGCCGACCAGCTGCAGCGCGTGATGCGGATCTGGCTGGTGGGCCGGCCCGACACCGTGATCGGCGCCTACTGGCCGATCAAGGGCGAGTTCGATCCGCTGCCCGCGCTGCACCGCTGGAAGGAAGACGGCGAACTGATGGACGAACCGCAGCGCCGCCGCATCGGCCTGCCGGTGATCGACAAGGTCCACAAGACCCTGACCTTCCATGCCTGGTATCCCGGCTGCCAGATGGAGGAAGACGCCTACGGCATCCCCAAGCCCAAGGACACCGAGCTCATCGTGCCCACGCTGCTGTTCGTGCCCTGCGTGGGCTACAGCGCCGGCGGCTACCGGCTGGGCTACGGCGGCGGCTTCTACGACCGCACGCTGGCGGCCCTCGAACCGCGGCCGTTCACCGTGGGCCTGGGCTTCACCCACGGCTTTCTCGACGAGTACCAGCCCGAGGCGCACGACCTGCCGCTCGACGCGATCCTGAACGACAACGGCGTGGTCTGGCCTGTTGGCTAGCCCGATCCCCTGGATAGGGTGCGGTTAGAGCCCAGGGACACCGCGGAACCGGCTTCAGTCGATGTTGTCGACGGTGTCGGGGTCGGGCACTTCCCCGATGGTTTCGCGTGTCGTCACGGCCTGGGCCTGCAGCCACTCCGAAAAGGCCTTGATCTCCGGCCGCAGCGCCAGCCGCGGCCCCGCGATGAGCCAGTAGCCCATCGGCGAATCCATGCGGTGCTGCGGCAGCACCTCGACCAGGTCGCCGTTGGCGAGGCTCTCGGCGATCAGCGAGCTGCGCGCCAGCACCACGCCCTGGCCGGTGAGCGCGGCCTGCACCATCTGGTAGGCGTAGTTGAAGTAGAGCCAGCGCCTCGGCTGCGCGCGCTCCAGCCCGTTGACCTCGAACCAGCGCCGCCAGGTCAGCCATTCGAGGTGCGTGCGGTGCGCGTCGCCGGCCTCGATCAGCGTGAAGCGCGTGATGTCCTCCGGCGTGCGGATCGGCGGGCTGCTCTTGATCAGCCAGGGGCTCGCCACCGGCGTCAGCGTCTCGCCGAACAGGCGCACGGCGCCATCGGGCATCGATTCGCGCGGGCCGTAGCGCAGCGCGATGTCGACGTCGGCCACCTCGAGGTCGACCGCCACGTCGCTGGCGTCGATGCGGATGTCGATCTCCGGGTTGTCGCGCTGGAAGGCCTCGAGCCGCGGAATCAGCCACATCGATGCAAAAGACGCAAAAGTGGTCAGCGACACGCTCTTGCGCCCCGCGCTCTGGCGGATCTGCCGCACGGCCGTGTCGATGCGCGGCAGCGACTGCTGCACCGCGAGCAGCAGCTGGGCGCCGGCGCTGGTGAGCTCGACCGCGCGCGTGTGGCGCAGGAACAGCGCCACGCCCACTTCTTCTTCGAGCGACTGGATCTGGCGGCTCACGGCCGACTGGGTGAGCGCCATCTCCTCGGCCGCGGCGCGGAAATTGAGGTGGCGTGCCACGGCCTCGAAGGCGCGCAGGTGGCCGGCCGAGATCGGGCGCGAGCGCAGGTGGGTTTGCGAATGCTGCATGACGAGGAGGAGAGGGGTCCGGGGCTGCGGATCGATTGATGCGGAACCGGAATCAGTAGGCTACCTCGTTTTCATTGGACTGCCAACGGCGCAAAAACGATCATTCATTCCCGAACTGCGCAACCGCCCCGTCCTGTCATCGCGCATCGGCCAAGCCTAGGAGTCTGATCATGTCCACCGCCGTCTGCACCAATCCGTCGCTCGCATCCCTGCCCGCATCCGCCCGCACCACCACCGCCGCCGCCGTCCCGCCGGCCGTGCGCCGCGGCGCCTGGCAGATCGCCCCCGGCGAGGCGATGAGCCTGAAGGCGCGGACGGCCAGCATGCTGCGCGTCCGCCAGGGCCGGGTCTGGGTCACCGCCGATGCCGGCACCGCCGCCCCGAGCGAGGACCTGGTGCTCGCCCCGGGCGAGTCGCTGGCGGTGCCCGCCGGCCAGCGCATCGTGATGGAAGCGTGGGACGGCTACGGCGCCACGTACTCGTGGGACCCGGCGGCCTGAGCGCCGGCCTGCGGCACAACGCTTCCCACGGACGGAAGGCGGCTTCGGCCGCCTTTTTTCTTGCCTGTTCCGTTTTGGCGCTGCGCCGGCTCAGCCGTTGATGTCGAAGCTCGGCCGCAGCGCCAGGAAGTGCTTCAGCGCGGCCTCGCCCTCCAGCGCATGCACGCCCGCCATCAGATCGGGCCCTTCGCTCTCGGCCAGGCCCATGCCGAAGCCGCTGTAGCGGCGCGCGGTGAGCGGCCCCTGGTAGAGCACCCGCACTTCCATGTGCCGCGGATCCTGCGCGATGCGCTGCATCAACGCTTCCAGCGAGGCTTGCGGCCCTTCGAGATGGTGGCAGAAGCGCATGCCGTCGAAGACCAGCAGACCGGTGATCTGGCTCTGGGCATTGCGGATGCGGGCCTGGGTCACGATCGCGCCGACGGTGGCCGGCGGCAGGTCTTGCGTGAGGATGCTGCAGTAGAAGACTTCGTGAAGAGCTTGTTGTTCTGTCATGCGTGCGGAAGCGAAAGGCCCGCAAAGTTTAGGAAATCCGCCCGCCGCACGAAATGTAAAAAGACACATCCGAAAAGCCTATAGTGGCGCGTGAGATTCGACGACTACGCCAACCCCGCGCCGCCCCCGGCGGGCGCGAACCCGTGCGACGACTGCGCGCTGCGCCGGCTCGAGGCCTTCCTGCCGGCCACACCCGAGGAAATCCAGACCATCAAGTCGTTCCGCATCGGCACGCGCCGGGTGGCGGCAGGCGGAACGATCGTCCATGAGCACCGGCCGAGCGCCGAGCTCTTCACCCTCTATGCCGGGTGGGCCTTTCGCTACAAGACGCTGAGCGACGGCCGGCGCCAGATCCTGAACTTCCTCTTGCCCGGCGACTTCATCGGCCTGCAGGACGAATTCGCCGACGGCCAGACGCACGGCGTCGAGGCCGTGACCGACGCCACGCTCTGCGCCTTCTCGCGCGGCCGGCTGTGGGAGCTCTTCCATGCGCAGCCCAAGCTCGGCTACGACATCACCTGGCTGGCCGCGCGCGAGGAAAAGCACGTCGACGACAACCTCGTGACCGCCGGCCGCCGCAATGCGGTCGAGCGCGTCGCCATGCTGCTGATGCACCTGTTCCGCCGCGCCCAGCGCGTGGGCATGGTGCGCGACGACTGGGTGGAGTTTCCGTTCAACCAGCAGCACATCGCCGATGCGCTCGGGCTGTCGCTGGTGCACACCAACAAGACCCTGCGCAAGCTCCAGAGCCTGGGCTTCTACAAGCTCGATGCGGGCTGGCTGCGCATCCTCGAGCCGCATGCGCTCGAGCGGCTGGGCGACTACTTCGAGCGCCCGATGCGCCCGATGCCGCTGATCTGAGCCCCCAGGCCGCGTTCAGCGCGCCGCCACCAGCTGCCGCACGTCGTCCCGGTAGGCCTGCAGCCGCCGCAGCGCCTGCTCGCGCTGGCCCGGGGCGGTGATGTTGTGCAGCGCCGCGAGGTTGCGGCAGCCCTCCTGCAGCAGCGCCTGCTGGTGTTCGCGCCAGGGGCCGGGCGGCGGATCGGCGACGCGCATCACGTAGGCATGGATCGCCGCGCGCGCCTCCGCGGCCGGCGGCCGGGCGGACTGGAAGCCGCGCAGCAGCGCCAGCGCCTCCTGCTGGCGCTGGCGGCGCTCGGCATCGGCCAGGCGCGGATCGAACACCGACTGCGCCACCTGTTGCCGCACCAGCGCGCGCTGTTCGGGCGTCAGGCGGCCGTAGAAGTCCTCCAGCCGCTCGACGAACTTGTCGTAGCGCCGCTCCTGCACCTGGGCCGCGCTGCGGTCCAGCCATTCCTTGCGGTATTCGGCGTTGTTCTTGGCGTACTTGCGTTCGAGCTGCTGCAACTGCGCCTCGCCCAGGCTCAGCGCGAGTTCGGTGCCCGCCGGCTCGGCCTGCTCGGCCACCGCGAGCAGGCGTTCGCGGATCCGGTCGGCCATGCGGCAGGCCTCCGTCGCGGTCACGTCGCGCGGCGCCAGCGCCTCGGCTTCCTGCAGCAGCGTGGCCACGCGGGGCAGCTCGTTCCGGCGGTGCCAGGCGAGCAGCTGGGCCAGTTCGTCGCGCACCTTGGGCGTCTGCGCGCCGTCGAGGTCGAGGTAGCCGTCGAGCCACCAGTAGCTCAATTCGGGCAGGTTGTTGTAGGCCAGCCGCACCGTGCTGCAGGCGCCCAGCGCGGCCGCCGCGAGCAGCAGGCCGATAATCCGCGCCAGATTGACGCAACGCATTCGGTGAGAAAGAAGCATGGATCAGATTTCCCAACAGGACCAGGCCCCGGTCGACGTGGTCATCATGGCCGCCGGCAAGGGCACGCGCATGAAGAGCCGGCTGCCCAAAGTGTTGCATCGTTTGGCCGGCCGTGCGCTGCTCGCGCATGTGACCGACACCGCGGCGCGGCTCGGCGCGCGCCATGTGGTGGTGGTCACCGGCCACGGCGCGGCGGAGGTCGAGGCGGCGATGCACGGCCGGCCGCTGCAGTTCGCGCGCCAGGAGCCGCAGCTCGGCACGGGCCATGCGGTGCAGCAGGCCATGCCGCTGCTGCCCGACGACGGGGTGGTGCTCGTGCTCTCGGGCGACGTGCCGCTGATCGCCGAGGACACGCTGCGCGCGCTGATCGCCGCCGGCGCGGGCGAGCGGCTCGCGCTGCTGACCATCGAGGTCGACGATCCGACCGGCTACGGGCGCATCGTGCGTGCCGAGGCGGAGGGCGGGGCGGTGACGGCCATCGTCGAGCAGAAGGACGCCACCGATGCGCAGCGCGCCATCCGCGAGGTCTACAGCGGCATGATGGCCGTGCCCGCGGCGCGGCTGAAGGGCTGGCTCGGCCGGCTAGACAACCGCAACGCGCAGGGCGAGTACTACCTGACCGATGTCGTCAAGCTCGCGGCCGCCGACGGCGTGCCGGTGGTTGCGCACGTCACGGACGACGCGCTGCAGGTGGCCGGCATCAACAGCCCCGCGCAACTCGCCGGGCTCGAACGCGCATGGCAGCTGCGGCAGGCCGAGGCGCTCATGGCGCAGGGGGTGCGGCTTGCCGATCCGGCGCGCTTCGACCTGCGCGGCACGCTGGCTTGCGAGGCCGACGTCGAGATCGACGTCAACTGCGTGTTCGAGGGCGCGGTGTTCCTCGGCGAAGGCGTGCGCATCGGCGCCAACTGCGTGATCGCCAACGCCCGCATCGAAGCCGGCGCGGTGATCCATCCCTTCACCCACATCGACGGCGAGAAGGCCGGCGTGACGGTGGGCGAGAAGGCGCTGGTCGGGCCCTTCGCGCGCCTGCGCCCCGGGGCCCAGCTGGGCGCCGAGGTGCACATCGGCAACTTCGTCGAGGTCAAGAACTCGACCCTGGCCGACGGCGCCAAGGCCAACCACCTGGCCTACCTCGGCGACGCCACCGTGGGCCGGCGCGTCAATTACGGCGCGGGCAGCATCACGGCCAACTACGACGGCGCCAACAAGCACCGCACCGTGATCGAGGACGACGTGCACGTGGGCAGCAACTGCGTGCTGGTGGCGCCGGTGACCATCGGCGCCGGCGGCACCATCGGCGGCGGCTCGACGGTCAACAAGTCCACCGAACCCGGTGCGCTCACCGTCGCGCGCAGCAAGCCGGTCAGCTATCCGAACTGGCAGCGCCCGCAGAAGAAGAAATAGGCAGCCGGGGCTCGAACTTCGCGCGCTTCAGACTGAAGAAGGCCTTGACGTTGCGCACGTTCGCGTCGGCCGTGAAGAGCCGCTGCGCGAGCGCGCCATAGCCCGGCATGTCGCGCGCGGCCACCACCAGCACGAAATCCGGCCCGGGCGAGACGCGCCAGCATTGCTGCACGGCCTCGTCGGCGATCACGCGCGCCTCGAAGGCGTCGAGCGCCGCGGCATCCTGACGGTCGAGCGATATCTCCACCACCGCCTGCAGGCCGTGGCCCAGCACCGCCGCGAGCCGGTCGGGCGAGAGCAGCGCGACCTGGCGCTCGATGAGCCCCGCCTCGCGCAGCCGCTGCACCCGCCGCAGGCAGGTGGGCGGTGAGATCCCGACCTCGGCGGCGAGGCGCTGGTTGGTCTGAGAGGCGTCGTGCTGGAGGGCGTCCAGCAGGCGCAGGTCGGTGGGATCGAGCGATAAGGATTCCATGAATTGCGGAATTATGGAATAAAACTCCATATGGATGATTGCATGGAATAAAAAGCCAAATCGATCGGAATTTCGACTGCATATTTCTTTGCTCCCTGCCTACCATCGAGCCCTTTCCCGTTCCTTCCTCTTCTCTCCAAAGGCAACCCCATGTGCGGCATCGTCGGCGCGGCATCCCATCGCAACATCGTCCCGGTCCTCGTCCAGGGCCTGCAGCGGCTCGAATACCGCGGCTATGACTCCTGCGGCGTGGCGGTGCACGCGGGCGGCCTCACGCGGGCGCGCACCACCTCGCGCGTGGCCGACCTCGAAACGCAGGTGCGCGAGGACCGCGTCGAGGGCCTGACCGGCATCGCCCACACGCGCTGGGCCACGCACGGCGCGCCCGCGGTGCACAACGCGCATCCGCACTTCAGCCACGGCCCCGGCGCCGATGCCCAGGGCGCGCGGCCGGGCCGCATCGCGCTCGTGCACAACGGCATCATCGAGAACCACGAGCCGCTGCGCGCCGCGCTCGAGGCCAAGGGCTACGTGTTCGAGAGCCAGACCGACACCGAGGTCATCGCCCACCTCGTCGACAGCCTCTACGACGGCGACCTGTTCGAGGCGGTCAAGGCCGCCGTGCTGCAGCTGCACGGTGCCTATGCCATCGCCGTGATCTCGCGCGACGAGCCGCAGCGCGTGGTGGGTGCGCGCGCCGGCTCGCCGCTGGTGCTGGGCGCGGGCAAGGACGGCGCCGGCGAGAACTTCCTCGCGAGCGATGCCATGGCGCTCGCGGGCGTGAC
Source organism: Variovorax sp. TBS-050B (assembly GCF_029893635.1). Lineage (NCBI taxonomy): Bacteria > Pseudomonadati > Pseudomonadota > Betaproteobacteria > Burkholderiales > Comamonadaceae > Variovorax > Variovorax sp. TBS-050B. The sequence continues at coordinate 2,356,712 of NZ_JARXYR010000002.1, forward strand.
CGACCAGATCGTCTACCTGGAGGAGGGCGACGTGGTCGATCTGCAGCCCGGCAAGTACTGGATCGTCGACCGCCAGCACAAGCCGGTGCAGCGCACCGTGCGCACCGTGCAGGCGCACAGCGGCGCGGCCGAGCTCGGCCCGTACCGGCACTACATGCAGAAGGAAATCTTCGAGCAGCCGCGCGCCATCGGCGACACGCTCGAGGGCGTGGTCGGCATCGCGCCCGAGCTGTTCGACGGCATCGGGCAGGACGGCGCCACCGGCGCCAGCGCGCACCGCGTCTTCAAGGAAATCGACAAGATCCTGATCCTCGCCTGCGGTACCAGCTACTACAGCGGCTGCACCGCCAAGTACTGGCTCGAAGGCATCGCGAAGATCTCGACCCAGGTCGAGATCGCGAGCGAGTACCGCTACCGCGAGTCCGTGCCCGACCCGAAGACGCTGGTGGTCACCATCAGCCAGTCGGGCGAGACCGCCGACACCCTGGCCGCGCTCAAGCATGCGCGCTCGCTCGGCATGGAACAGACGCTGACCATCTGCAACGTCGCCACCAGCGCGATGGTGCGCGAGTGCAAGCTCGCCTACATCACGCGCGCAGGCGTCGAGATCGGCGTGGCTTCGACCAAGGCCTTCACCACCCAGCTGGCCGGCCTGTTCCTGCTCACCCTCGCCCTCGCGCAGAGCAAGGGCCGCCTGAGCGAGGCCGACGAGGCGCGCTACCTCAAGGAGATGCGCCACCTGCCCGTCGCGCTGCAGTCGGTGCTCGCGCTCGAGCCGCAGATCATCGGCTGGGCCGAGGACTTCGCGCGCAAGGACAACGCCCTCTTCCTCGGCCGCGGCCTGCACTACCCGATCGCGCTCGAAGGCGCGCTCAAGCTCAAGGAAGTCACCTACATCCACGCCGAGGCCTACGCCGCCGGCGAACTCAAGCACGGCCCGCTCGCGCTCGTCACGAGCGAGATGCCGGTGGTGGCGGTGGCGCCCAACGACACCCTGCTCGAGAAGCTCAAGAGCAACCTGCAGGAAGTGCGCGCGCGCGGCGGCGTGCTCTACGTGCTCGCCGACGGCGACACCCAGATCAAGGGCAGCGAAGGCCTGCACGTGATCCGCATGCCCGAGCACTACGGCGCGCTGTCGCCGCTGCTGCACGTGGTGCCGCTGCAGCTGCTGGCGTATCACACGGCCTGCGCGCGCGGAACCGACGTGGACAAGCCGCGGAATCTGGCGAAGAGCGTGACGGTGGAGTAGGGAGGGACGGCGGCGCTCAACAACGGCTCATTCGTCGCGAATGCCGTTGCGCAGCACGCCGATGGCATCCACCTCGATCTCGCAGACGTCACCCGGCTTCATGAAGACCTGCGGCGTGCGCTTGTTGCCCACGCCACCGGGCGTGCCGGTCACGATGACGTCGCCCGCCGCCAGCGGAAGGAAAGCCGAGATGTAGGCGATCTGGCGCGGAATGCTGTGGACCATCTTGTCGGTGGTGGTGCGCTGCATCTCCTGGCCGTTCAGGCGCGTGACGAGCGTCATCGTCCGGCCGGGCGCGATCTCGTCGGCGGTGACCATCCAGGGCCCGAAGGCGCCGGTCTTCCAGAAGTTCTTTCCAGGGCCCCACTGCGAGGTGTGGAGCTGCCAGTCCCGCACCGAGCCATCGTTGTAGCAGCTGTAGCCGGCGATGTGCGACCACGAATCGGCCTCGGAGATGTGCCGACCCCCCTTGCCGATGACGATGGCGATCTCGCCTTCGTAGTCCAGGCGCTCGGACACCCTGGGGCGCACGATGTCCTCGCCGTGCGCCAGCTGCGAATCGGCCAGGCGCAGGAAGATCACCGGCTTTTCGGTCACTTCCTTGCCTGTTTCGCGGATGTGCTCGCCGTAGTTCAGGCCGATGCAGAAGATCTTGCCGGGGTTCGGGATGACGGGCTGCAGCTTCACTTCGCTGAAGGGCAGTGTGGCCTTCGCCGCCGCGATCTTCGTCGAGGCGTCCGCGATCAGGTCTGCGGCGATGAAGGACTTGAGGTCCGGCGCCCGTGCGCCGTAGATCTCGCCCAGGTCGACCACGCGGTCGCCGATCACGGCGCCGAAGCTGTCTTGGCCGTTGTATTGATAGCTGATGAGTTTCATGAGAATGCCTTGGAGCGGGTTGGGGAACGGGTTGGAGCTAGCCCAGCCGACCCCCGATGCGCATGGCGGACTCGGTGATCAGGTGGACCATCTTTTCAAGGTCGACGATCGCGAGACGCGAGGTATCGAACACCAGCGAGATGGCGGCCCATGCACCGCCATCGGACTTGGGGATGGGCGCCGCCACCGCCGCCAGTTGCGGCTCCAGCTCGCCCTTGGAGACGTAGTGGCCCGCCTTGCGGATGGCCGCGTAGTGGCGGCGGAACTCGGGCCACTCCGCGGGAAGGCCGCAGCGCACGAGCTCGTCGTGGTGCGATGCAAAGACCTTCTTCAGTTGCGTCGAGCCGAACGAAGCGAGCAGCACCTTGGGCGCGGCGCCCAGGAACAGCGGCCTCGGCCGGCCGCGCCCATAGGCGAGGCTGGCCGGCGAACTGCCCATCTCGCGGTAGATGTCGAGCACCTGCACGCCGAAGACGCTGGTCAGCACGCAGTCGAAGCCGGTCGCCGCGACCAGCTCGCGCAGCACCGGGAGCCCTGCGTTGAGCACCGGATCGGCCCGCCGGATGTAGTGGTCCAGCATGATGATGCGCGGCCCCAGCGCGTAGTGCGAGTCCTCCACGCGCTGCAGCAGCCCGGCCTGCAGCAGCAGCCGCACATAGCGATAGCTGGTGGGAAGCGACACGTCCAGCGCGGTGGCGATGTCCTCCGCCGTTCGCATCAGGTGGGTGTCGTCGAAGAGGTCGAGCACCCCGAGCATCCGCTCCAGGCTGGAGGTTGAAGATTCTGACAAGAAGATTCCCCGATGAATGGTTCATGGCGCGACGGGGAGGTATTGCGAAATGCGATCCAGATCAGCCCCCGAGCGCGCCACGCCGACGATATAGCGGTCAGGGCGAAGTATCACGGCAGCGGCGTCGTGCGAGCGCAGCCAGTCGCGCAGGCTCGCATCGGGCGCATCGATGACGACGGCCTCGCTGTGCCGCCAGCGCGATGCGGTGGCAGGCGCTGCCGCGTCGAGGACCTGCCGGCTGCCGATCACCGCGCTGCGGCGCCCGAGGCGTTCGTCGAGCAGGCGTCCGTCGTCCAGTTGCGGCTGGGGAAAGGGCCGCCCGGCCAGGTCGGGCGTGCTGGGGTCGAACGCGCCGGCGCCGAGCAGCTGCGGCGGCAACTCGAAGACCTCCGGCTGCCCGGCCGCGAACTTCGCATCGCGTTCGGCCGCCAGTGCCGGGTCGGTGGTCTGGATGATGTTGCCCAGCCGCACCGCCAGGTCGATGAGCGCGCGCACATGCGGCTTGCGCTCGGACTCGTAGGTTTCGAGCAGCGTGTCGCAGGCGCGTCCCGCCAGCACCGCATCGAGCTTCCACGCCAGATTCGATGCGTCCCGGATGCCGGCGCACATGCCTTGGCCGAGGAAGGGCGGCGTCTGGTGGCAGGCATCGCCGGCCAGGAACAGGCGCTTGTCGCGCCAGCCATCGGCCACCACCGACTGGAAGGTGTAGATGGCCGCCCGCTCCAGGCGCGCCTGCGCCGGCCGCACCCATGGGGCCACCAGCCGCCACAGGTTGTCGGGCTGCACGAGCGCTTCGCGGTCGTCGTCGGGCAGCACCATGATCTCCCAGCGCCGGCGCTCGCCCACCACGTTGCAGTAGGTCATCGGCCGGCGCGGGTCGCAGTACTGCACCGTGTAGGGGGGCAGGTCCACCGCCTGCTCGAGCAGCACGTCGAACACCAGCCAGGGCTGGCGCAGGCCCAGGTCCACCATCGTGCTGCCGATGGCCTGGCGCACCGGCGAGCGTGCGCCGTCGCAGCCCACGACGTAGCGGGCGCGCGCGACGTGATCCTGCCCGGATTCCAGCGAACGGTAGGTCACGGTGGCGGCCTCCGCGTCCTGCGCCACCGCCGTCAACGCGTGGCGCAGTTGCACGTGCACCCGGGGGAAGCGCGCCAGGCCTTCGCGCAGCACGGCTTCCAGCCGAGGCTGGTGAAAGTAGTAGTTGTTGGCACAGCCGTGCGGGCCGGCGGCGGCGGAGCCGCCGCGGATGAGCATCGTCTCGCTGGCGCCGTTGACGAAATGCATGCCCTGCGTACCGGGGCGCGAGATGGCCAGTACCTGCTCGCGCAGTCCCGCCGCCTGGAAGATGCGCAGCACTTCGCCATCGAAGTGGATGGCCCGCGGCAGCGGAAAGATGCCTGCCTCCTTCTCGATCACCAGCACCGAACGCCCGGCAGCGCCCAGCAGGTTGGCCAGCGTGGCTCCGGTGGGGCCCAGGCCGACGATGACGACGTCGTAGGCGTCGGCGCGCTCAGGCATTCTGGTCCTCCTGCATGCGGCGCGCGATCTCGGCCTGCCATTGCGCGCGGCCCATGAACCTGGGCAGCCGCTTCGCGATGGCCTCCGCCTGCGCCAGGATGGCCTCGTCCGGTTGCGCCAGGTCGACCGGCTCGCGCAGCGGCTGGTCGCAGTACCAGGGCGTGTCCATGAACAGCTCCAGCCGGTTTCCCTCCGGGTCGCGGCAGTACACCGAGATGGCGTTGCCGTGCGTCACGGGGTGCATGTCCGTCGCGCCCTCGGTCAGCAACCGGTCGTGGAAGCGGCGCAGAGCCTGCAGGTCGGGCACCCGGAAGGAGATCTGGTTGACGACGTTGAAGGCCATGTCGGCCGGCCGGCCGGTGGCCAGGACCAATTGATGGTGCTCGCCCGGATCGCGGCTCAGGAAGACCAGCTGCACGGGGCCCAGCGCGCCTTCGTCGGTCTGGGTGAAGCGCAGCGCCGCCTTGTAGAAGCGCGCCATGCGCGGCAGATCCGTGACGTACAGGCCGATGTGGCTGAACCGCAGGTCCGAGGGATGATCAATTTGCATCACTGTCTCTCCTATCGAGAATTTTCGCGTCGAACGATGCGTGTCTGACTTGATTATCTATCAAATTATCGTATTTTGACAATAGGCGCCATTTTCGTATGATTCGACCCGTGCAATTTGCACGTGATCGCATAAGGAGACATTCATGACGTTCTTCAGAAGACTCTTCTGTCATTCCGCCGCGCTGGCTGCGGCCGTCGGGATCGCATGGCCCATGGGCGATGCGGCCGCCCAGATCGCCTACCCCACCAAGCCGGTGCGGATCGTTGCCCCCTTCCCCGCGGGCAGCGGCCCGGACGCCAATGCGCGGGAACTGGCGAGCGAACTCACGAAGATCCTTGGACAGCCGTTCTATGTGGAGAACCGCCCGGGCGCCTCGAACATCATCGGAACGGAAGTCGCCGCCAAGGCACCGAACGATGGCTACACGCTGTACATCGGCACCACCAGTTCGCTGTCGGTGGTGCCGCACCTCTACGCCAAGCCGCCCTTCAACGCGGAGCGCGACTTCGCACCCATCAGCCTGATGGGCGTGCTCAACACGGGCCTCATCGCCACCCCGGGCACCCCGGCCCGGGATGCCAGGGAACTGATCGCGCAGCTCAAGGCCAGGCCGGATTCCGTCACCGTGGCCACCCAGGGCATCGGCAGCTACTCGCATCTTTCGGCGGTGTGGTTCAACCGGGCGGCGGGCGTTCAGTCCAGCCTCGTTCCCTACAACAGCAACAGTCCCTATGCAGACCTGCTGGCCGGGCAGATCCAGCTCATGTTCGACGGGCTGCCCGCCGCGGCCACCAACGTTCAGGCGGGCAAGCTCCGGCTGCTGGGCATCACGGGCAAGGAGCGCCATCCCAGCTTCCCCAACGTTCCGACCTTCGCGGAGCAGGGGCTTCCCGACTACACGCCGATCGCCTGGCAGGGCTTGCTGGCGCCGGCCGGGAGTTCGCCCGCCATCCTCGAGAAGCTGAGCGGCGCGATGGGCAAGGTCTGCCAGTCGCAGGAACTGGCCAAGAGGTGGCGTGACTACGGCGGCGAGCTGCGCTGCAACACACCCGCGGAGTTCACCGCGTTCATCAACGCCGACCGCGCCATGTGGGGCAAGGTGATCCGGGCTGCCGGGATCAAGCTCGACCAAGCTCCGAACTGACCCCCTTTCCCCCCTCTGTTCCGCCGATCGGCCAACCGGCTCCCCCCGGGAAAATCGAAGATTGATTCCTCCCGGACATTCCATGCGACACCTCAAGATCGGCACCCGTCTCGGGATGGGCTTCACACTGCTGCTGCTCCTTTTGCTCGCCATCGGCGCGATCGGCCTGCAGCAGATGGGCAGGCTCTCGGACGAGATCCGCATCGTCAACGAGGTGGCCGGCGGCAAGCTCTACGCGCTCAACCGGGTCCGCTTCGCGATCGGCACGCGGGCGATCGCGGCGCGCAATCTGGCGCTGGTGAGCGATGCGCAGTTGCAGAAGAAGGACCTCGAACTGGTGCGGTCCTCGCAGTCGGAGATCGACGAGGGCATGAAGTCGCTCGCCGCGATCCTGAAAGACCCGCGCTCGGGCGCCGTGGAAGAAGAGGAGCGCCTGCTCGCGCAGCTGCAGGCGCTCGAGGCGCAGTACCTGGTGATCGCGGGCAAGGTGGTGTCGCTCGCGACCGGCGGCAAGACCGAAGAGGCCGTGCGTGCGCTGACGCAGGAATGCATGCCGCTCCTGACGCGCGTGATCGCGCATGTGGGCAGCTTCGAGCAAGCGCTCAAGGAGGGGGCCGACCGCACCGCGGTCGAGGCAGCGCAGGCCTACCAGACGGCGCGCTGGCTGATGCTGGTGCTGAGCGGCCTCTCGCTGGCGCTGGGCATCGGCATCGCGCTGTGGCTGACCCGTTCGATCACGCGGCCGCTCAACGAGGCGGTGCGCGTGGCGCAGTCGGTCGCCGCGGGCAACCTCGGCACGCAGGTGACGGCCACCAGCCGCGACGAGGCCGGCCTGCTGATGCAGGCGCTGCACGAGATGAACACCAGCCTCTCGCGGCTCGTGGGCGAGGTGCATCGCGGCGCGGCGAGCATCGGCGAAGCATCGGCGCAGATTTCCGCGGGCAACCGCGACCTCTCCTCGCGCACCGAGCATCAGGCGAGCTCGCTCGAACAGACCGCGGCGTCGATGGAGGAGCTCACCTCCACCGTCAAGCAGAACGCGGAGAACGCCCGCCAGGCCAACCAGCTCGCGGTGTCCGCGTCGTCGGTGGCGGCAGAGGGCGGCACGATCGTCAGCCAGGTGATCGACACCATGGCGGCCATCGACGGCTCGTCGAAGAAGATCGTCGACATCATCGGCGTGATCGACGGCATCGCGTTTCAGACCAACATCCTCGCGCTCAATGCGGCGGTCGAGGCGGCGCGCGCCGGCGAGCAGGGCCGCGGCTTCGCGGTGGTGGCCTCGGAGGTGCGCAGCCTGGCGCAGCGCTCGGCCGCGGCGGCCAAGGAGATCAAGGACCTGATCGGCGACTCGGTCGGTCGCGTGGAGGCGGGCAGTGCGCTGGTGGACCAGGCCGGCCGCACGATGCGCGAGATCGTGGCGAGCGTGCAGCGCGTCACCGAGATCATCGGCCAGATCACCGTCGCGAGCCGCGAGCAGACCGACGGCATCGAGCAGGTGAACCAGGCGATCGCGCAGATCGACCAGGTCACGCAGCAGAACGCCGCGCTGGTGCAGCAGGCGGGCGCCGCGGCGGGTTCGCTGCAGGCGCAGGCCGGCGGCCTCTCGCAGGCGGTGAGCGTGTTCAGGCTCTGATCGCGCCGGCGAAGCGATACGGCGCGGCTCAGCCCGCCATCGCGCGGCAAGCCTGCGCGCAGTCGCTGCACGCCTTGGCGCAGGCCTGGCAGTGATCGTGGCGATGCTTGCCGCATTCCTGCGCGCAGGCTTCGCAGACGTCCGCGCACAGCGCGCAGACGGCCTTGGCAAACCCGCTGCCGCGCGCCATGGCGGCGGCGGCGAACTGGCATGCGGCCGCGCAGTCCATGTCGAGCGCGATGCAGCGCGCCATCATGCCGACGTCCTCTTCCTGCAGGCAGGCCGCGGCACAGTGGTTGCACGCGGTGGCGCAGCGATTGCAGGCTTCGATGCAGGCGGCGTAGCTTTCGTGGGGCATGTGTTTTCTCCGTGGGGTGGCTCTTGAAACGCTCCACCTCTCGTGTGCGACGCGTGTAGGAGCGGCGCGCATGCGGACGTGAGCAGGGCCTGTCGCCGCCGGCGGGCCGGATGGGGCGCTGTCCGACGAGCCCTGGGGGTCTGTGCTTGCGCGCCGCCGGTTCGGCGTGCCGATGCTTGGACTCCTGTTTCCAAGGAGCAACAAGCGATGCTGGCAATGAACTACCGCGGTCCGTACCGCATCCGCGCCGTGCAGAAGCAGGAGCCCGAGATCGAGCATCCCGGCGATGCGATCGTGCGGGTCACGCGCTCGTGCATCTGCGGCTCGGACCTGCACCTCTACCACGGCTTGGTGCCCGACACCCGCATCGGCTCGACCTTCGGCCACGAGTTCACCGGCGTGGTGGAAGCGGTCGGCCCGGCCGTGCAGCACCTGAAACCGGGCGACCACGTGCTGGTGCCCTTCAACATCTTCTGCGGCAGCTGCTACTTCTGCCAGAAGGAGCTCTACAGCAACTGCCACGCGACCAACCCCGAGGCCACCGCGGTGGGCGGCATCTTCGGCTATTCGCACACCGCGGGCGGCTACGACGGCGGTCAGGCCGAGTACGTGCGCGTGCCGATGGCCGACGTGGGGCCCACGGTCATCCCGGCCGACATGCACCTGGACGACGCGGTGCTGCTCACCGACGCGCTGCCCACCGGCTACCAGGCCGCCGAGATGGGCGGCATCGACGAGGGCGACACGGTGGTGATCTTCGGCGCGGGCCCGATCGGCATCTTCGCGGCCAAGTCCGCGTGGCTGCTGGGCGCGGGCCGCGTGATCGTGGTGGACCACCTCGAATACCGGCTGGACTTCGTGCGCACCTACGCGCAGTGCGAGACCATCGACTTCAAGCAGGTCGGCGACATGGCGATGCACATCAAGAAGATCACCGACGGCCTGGGCGCCGACGTGTGCATCGACTGCGTGGGCTGCGAGGCCGCGGGCAACTTCGCGCAGACGCTGCTGGGCATCAAGCTCAAGCTGCAGGGCGGCGCGGCGACGGTGCTGCACTGGTGCATCAACTCGGTCCGCAAGGGCGGCACGGTGTCGATCGTGGGCGTCTACGGGCCGACCTTCAACGCCATTCCGATCGGCAACGCGGTCAACAAGGGACTCACGCTGCGCATGAACCAGGCCAGCGTGAAGCGGCACCTGCCGCGTCTCATCGAGCACATCCAGGCCGGGCGCATCGAGCCGCGCCGCGTGATCACGCACCACGTCGACCTGGCGGACGTGGCCGACGCCTACCACCTGTTCTCGAGCAAGCTCGACAACTGCATCAAGACCGTGCTGATCCCGCCCGGCGCGCCGCGCGTCGCGACGGCGACCGCGGCCATGCAATGACCGAACTCCGGAGCGCGCCACCATGAACACGTCATTCACCACGCCCGGCGACGAAGACCGCGCCGCATCCCGCGCGCGCTTTGCGCACATCGTCGGCTGGGGCGCCGACCTCGACCGCGCCATGCGCCCCGGCGTGCCGAAGGAGCGCACGCCGCCGCGCCTGCCGCACCCCGTCGAGCCGCCGCAGCAGCAGCACGCCGATGTGGAGGTGCTGCATTCGACCGAGCGGCCCGGCATCACGCCGGTCTTCGGCACCACGCTGCCGCCCTCGGGCCTGAGCGGCCGGCTGCGGCGCGCGGCCTTCCGGCATTCGGAGAACGACATCCGCCACTGGATGATGCTGCTCCTGGCCGACCGCGTGCAGATGGGCGAGGCGCTGTGCAGCGACCTCGCGCGCGGCCATGTGCCGAACCTCTATGCCGAGATGGGCGGGCGCGCCGAGCTGCGCCACAACCCGATGGGCGCGGCGCGCAAGGCCGCGATCGGCATCGCGGCGGTGGCCGTGCTCTGCATGGTCCTGAAGCCGCGCAAACGCGCGCGCCGCCTGCGCGGATGAGGCCGCGGGCGTCGTCGCAGGCGGCGCGGCCGGCCGGCAGCGCCCGCAGCGCGCCGCGCCAGCGTCCGCGTGCCCGCCCGGGCGTGGACCGGGTGCTGCGCGAGGTCTTCGGCCACCGGCAGCTGCGTCCCGGCCAGCGCCACGTGATCGACCGCGTGGTGGCCGGCGAATCGACGCTCGCGGTGATGCCCACGGGCGCGGGCAAGTCGCTCTGCTACCAGGTGCCGGCGGTGCTGGCCGGCGGCCGCACGGTGGTGGTCTCGCCGCTGATCGCGCTCATGAAGGACCAGTGCGAGAAGCTCGACGCGCTCGGCGTGCGCGCCGTGCAGTTGAACAGCCAGTGCAGCGCCGACGAGATCGCCGCCGCCGAAGCCGCCATCACGGACGGCAGCGCGCGGGTGATCTTCAGCACGCCCGAGCGGCTCGCCGATGCCGGCTTCGTCAAGCTGCTGCAGCAGCGGCCGGTGTCGCTGCTGGTGGTGGACGAGGCGCACTGCATCTCGCAGTGGGGGCACGACTTCCGGCCCGCTTTCCTCGAAATCGGCGCCGCGCTGCGCGCGCTGGGCCAGCCGGTGGTGCTGGCGCTCACCGCCACCGCGAACGACGAGGTGGCCGCGGAGATCATGGAAAGGCTCGGCATCCCGCGCGCCGGCCTGGTCGACACCGGCGCCTACCGGCCGAACCTGCACTATGCCGTCGAGCCCTTCCTGCGCGAGGAAGACAAGCTGCAGCGCGCGCTCGCGCTGGTGGCGGGCCTGCAGGGCAGCGGCATCGTCTACACCGCGACGGTGAAGGCGGCCGAGGCGCTGTTCGCCGCGCTCGCGGACGCGGGCGAATCGGCGGGCCTCTACCACGGCCGCCAGCGCGCGGCCGACCGGCGCGACGCGCAGGACCGCTTCATGGCCGGCGAACTGCGCGTGATGGTCGCGACCAACGCCTTCGGCATGGGCATCGACAAGCCGGACATCCGCTTCGTGCTGCACTACCAGATGCCGTCGAGCCTCGACGCCTACTACCAGGAGTCGGGCCGCGCCGGCCGCGACGGCGAGCGCGCCGACTGCGTGCTGCTGTACCTGCGCCGCGACAAGGCGGTGCAGCAGTTCTTCCTGGCGGGCTGGCTGCCCGAACTGGCGGAACTGCGCGCACTGCAGCAGCTTCTGTCGGCCGCGCCCGAGACGCGCTGGGAGCCCGCCGAGCTGCCGCAGCGCGCACGCCTGCCGCGCGGCAAGCTGCGCGTGCTGCTGAACCTGCTCGCGCAGGCGCGGCTGCTCGCCCGCGACGACGAAGGCCGGCTGCGCTGGGGTCGCAAGCCGCCGCTCGACGATGCGGGGCTCGAGGCGCTGCTCGGCACGCACCGCGAGAAGCGCGAGCAGGAGCGCGCGGCGCTGGAACGCATGACCTTCTACGCGAGCACCGGCATGTGCCGCTGGCAGGTGCTGCTCGCCGGCCTCGGCAGCGAAGACGAGATCGCGCAGCGCTGCGGCGCTTGCGACAACTGCGTGCGCCTGGCGAAGCACGAGCGCGAGCAGCAGCAGCAACAGCCGACCGCCGCGGAAGCCGGTGCCGCGCCGTCGCCCGAGGCCGCGAAGGCGGCCGCCCCGCGCACCGCCTTCGCGCGCGGCGCCGCGGTGCGCGTGCCGCGCTACGGCGTGGGCAGCGTGTCCAGCGCCGATGCGGTCTCGGTCACGATCGAATTCGCCGACGGCAGCGAGCGCTGCTTCCATCCCGAGTTCGTGCGTCCCGTGGTGGCGCGCCGGGCGCGGCGAGCGGCCGCGGCGCCCGGGTGAGAATCGAGGCATGCGCCTTCCACATCCCGCACGCTTCCCCTTCGCAGTTTCCTGCAGGCTTTCGCTGATGGCGGCGGCCGCGGCCGTGTTCCTCGCCGGCTGCGCGTCCGATCCCGCGGCGACGCCTTCGCCCAAGCCGCCGCCCGCGGCCGTGCCGACGGTGCGGCCGGCCGCGCCCGCGCCCGCGGCGCAGGACGCCGCCGCCGTCGAACAGCGCTTCGCGGCCTGGGTGGCGGACTTCCGCGCCAGCGCGCGCGCCGCTGGCATCGCCGAGGCCACGCTGCAGAGCGCGTTCGCCGGCGTGCAGTACCTGCCGCGCGTGGTCGAGCTCGACCGCGCCCAGCCGGAGTTCACGCGCACCGTGTGGGAGTACCTCGACAACACCGTCACGCCGCAGCGCGTGGCCGCGGGCCAGGAGCGGCTGCAGCAGGTGCGCGCCGAAGCCGATGCCGCCGCCGCGCGCTACGGCGTGCCGCCCGCCGTGGTGGTCGCCATCTGGGGCATGGAAAGCAACTACGGCGGCAATTACGGCAGCACCCCGGTGATCGATGCGCTCGCGACGCTCGGCTTCGACGGCCGGCGCGAGGACTGGGCGAAGCGCGAACTGCTCGCGGCGCTCAGGATCCTCGAGAGCGGCGACATCGCACGCGACCGCATGATCGGCTCCTGGGCCGGCGCGATGGGGCAGACGCAGTTCCTGCCTTCGAACTTCCTCGCCTATGCGGTCGATGCCGACGGCGACGGCCGGCGCGACATCTGGGGCAGCATGGCCGACGTCGTGGCCTCGACCGCCAACTTCCTCGCGCGCTCGGGCTGGCAGGCCGGCCAGCCCTGGGGCGTGGAGGTCCGGCTGCCCGCTGGCTTCGACCTCGGCCGCGCCGACATGGCGGTGCGCCAGTCCGCGGCGCAATGGGCGGCGGAGGGCGTGACGGCCGTCGACGGCCAGCCGCTGCCGGCCCTGGCCGACGGCGCCATCCTGCTGCCCGCGGGCGCACGCGGCCCGGCCTTTCTGGTGGGGCCGAACTTCCGCACCATCCTGCGCTACAACAACTCGACCAACTACGCGCTCGCGGTGGGCCTGCTGTCGCAGCGCCTCGGCGGCGGACCGGGGGTGCAGGCCGCATGGCCGCGCGAGCTCGCGGCGCTCTCGCGCAGCCAGACGGTCGAGTTGCAGACCGCGCTGAGCCAGCGCGGCTTCGCGGCCGGCGCGGCCGACGGCATCATGGGGCCGGCCACGCGCGATGCGCTGCGCCGCTACCAGCGCAGCGTCGGCCTGCCCGCCGACGGCTATCCGAGCCTGGACCTGCTGCAGCGGCTGCAGCAGCCCTGAAGCCGCGGACCCGGCACACGGGTCCGTTAAACTGGCCCCGGGTGCGAGGCCGGGGAGGGCCTCGCAGGTTCATGCGCTGGTCGGGCCGCCACGCAGTTCCGTCACGCCTGTTTCCCCATGCAAGAGCCCACCATCCAGTACGTCGCCGCGGCCCTGTTCGCCATCGCGCTCATCCACACCTTCGCCGCCAAGCAGTTCGAGCGGCTGTCGCACCGCTTTCCCCGCCACGCCGGCCTGTTCCATCTGCTCGGCGAGGTCGAGGTCGTCTTCGGCTTCTGGGCCATCGTGCTCGTGCTCGCGATGGCGCTGCTCGTCGGCGGCCAGGAGGCGCTCGGCTATGCCGAATCGCGCAACTACACCGAGCCGCTGTTCGTCTTCGTCGTCATGGTGGTGGCGGCCTCGCGGCCGGTGCTCGCCACCGTGATGTCGGGCGTGAACACCATCGCGCGGCTGGTGCCGCTGCCCACGCCGATGGCGACCGCATGGCTCGGCCTGGCGGCGGTGCCGCTGCTCGGCTCGCTCGTCACCGAGCCCGCGGCCATGACCATCGCCGCGCTGATGCTGGCGCCGCAGATCTTCCGGCCGCAGGTGCCCGAGGCGGTGAAGTACTTCGCGCTCGGCGTGCTGTTCGTCAATGTGTCGATCGGCGGCACGCTCACCTCGTATGCCGCGCCGCCGGTGCTGATGGTGGCCACGACCTGGCAGTGGGACAGCGCCTTCATGCTCGCCACCTTCGGCTGGAAGGCCGCGGTGGCCGTGGTCGTCAACGCCACCGTCGCCACCTTCGTGCTGCGCCGGCACCTGCCCGCCGCGTCGGCGGCGGCAGGCCACGCGACCGGGGCGCCCGTGCCGGCCACGGTGGCGGCCACGCACCTGGTGCTGCTCGCGGGCATCGTGCTCTTCGCGCACCATCCGGTGGCCTTTCTCGGCCTGTTCCTGATGTTCCTCGGCTTCACCCAGGCCTACGAGCGCCACCAGAGCCCGCTGATCATCAAGGAGGCGCTGCTCGTGGGCTTCTTCCTGGCCGGCCTCGTGGTGCTGGGCGGCATGCAGCGCTGGTGGCTGGAGCCGGTCGTCTCGGGCCTGGAGCCGCTCGCCCTGTTCTTCGGCGCGCTCGGGCTGACGGCGATCACCGACAACGCCGCGCTCACCTACCTCGGCTCGCTGATCGCGAACATCTCCGACCAATCCAAGTACATGCTCGTCGCGGGCGCGGTGGCCGGCGGCGGCCTGACCGTGATCGCCAACGCGCCGAACCCCGCGGGCGTGGCGCTGCTCAAGCGCGGCTTCTCCGACGAGACCATCGGCGCGGGCGGCCTGCTGCTCGGCGCGCTCGGCCCGACGATCGTGGCCGCCGCGGCCTTCATGCTGCTGTAGCGCCGCAAGCCTTGGCGCCGTGGCGGCCCGGTGCGGCGGCGACTGTCGCGGTGCCGCGGTTCACCGCGGTGTGAAGCAGCAGCGCCCCCACCACCATCGCCATGCCGGCCGCCTCGTTGGCCGAGGGCAGCTTGCCGAGCGCCATGCCCATCAGCAGCGCAGAGACCGGCACGAAGTTCAGGAAGGCCGTGCCGGTCACCGCGCCGAGGGTGCGCACGCCGTAGTTGAAGGCCAGCACGCACAGCGCCGAAGGCACCAGACCGACGAAGAGGAGGGCATGCCAGGTGAGGCGCAGCCCTTCGGCGCTCGGCGCATGGCTGACGCCGAAGGCGTTGGCGAGCAGTGCGGCGGCCAGCAGCAGCGGCCACGCGGCGAGCACCGTGAGCGCCGAGTATTCGAGCACGTCGAGTCCCGGCAGGCGCGCCGCGCCGCGCGTGTACCAGATCCATCCGAGGGTGCCGACGAAGGCGATGGCATCGCCCGCGAGCGCGCCGGTGCCGGCCGCGGCGGGCGCGCCGAAAAGCAGGCCCGACACCATCGCCACCCCCGCGAGCGCAATCGCCGTCGCCAGCAGCCCGAGCCGCGCGGGCCGCACGCCGTCGACCGCCCAGCGCACGAGCTGCGTGGTCATCGGCGTGGTGGCGACGATCACCGCGCCGTGCGAAGGCACCGAGTGCGCGAGCCCGACGAACAGCAGCACGCTGAAGACGCCGAAGCCCGCACCGCCGCGCAGCGCGAGCGGCCCCGCATGCAGCCGCAACTTGCGCCACGGCCCCGCGCCGCGCGGCAGCAGCAGCGCGGCGAACAGCAGCGCCGACACGCTGTAGCGGATGAAGGTGAGCCAGACCGGCCCGACCTGCGGCAGCACAGCCTTGCCGACCAGGAACATGGAACCCCAGCCGGCGGTGGCGAAGAGCAGCGCGGCGATGCCGAGCGGACGTGGATGCGTGTGGGACATGGTGCTTGAAGCCTCTCGCGTGGAATCAGTCGATGGCTCGAAGCATCGACCTTCGTGCGGCGCGAGGCCATTCGCTTCTTTGGACAGGGGGCTCCGAAAAAGCGAACGGACGGAATCCACCCGCGCGCCCACAATCCGCGGCATGGAGCTCTACCAACTCAAGACCTTCGTCGCGATCGCGAAGGAGGGCAGCCTCACGCGCGCGGCCGAGCGCGTGTTCACCAGCGCGCCGGCCGTCAGCGCGCAGCTCAAGGCGCTCGAGGACGAACTCGGCGTCAAGCTCTTCGAACGCACGCCCCGCGGCATGGTGCTCACCCCGGCCGGCCGCAGCCTGCGCGAAGAGGCCGAGCGCACGCTCGACTCGGCCATGCGCATGCGCTCCGCCGCCGAGCAGATCCGCGGCGCGGCGCAGGGCGTGGTGCGCTTCGGCACCGTGGTCGACCCGGTGGCGCTGCGGCTCGGCGACGTGCTGGTCAAGCTGGCCGAGCGGCATCCGCAGGTCACGCTGCAGCTGCGCCAGGGCCTGTCGTACGAGACGCTCGCGGCCGTGCAGCACGGCGAGCTCAACTGCGCCTATGCCCTCAGCGACGACGAGGAGGTCGACGGCCTCGAACTGCGCCGCCTCGTGCCGGTGGAACTCGTGGTCGCGCTGCCCGCACCGGTCTCGCGGCCCGGCCTCACGCTCGAAGAACTCACGCAGATGCCCTGGGTGGGAACGCCGCCCTCGTGCATCCTGCGCACCCACCTCGAAAAGCTGTTCGCGGGCGCAGGCCGCCCCTACCGGCAGGGCCGCACCGCCGACAACGAGAGCGCCATCCGTAGCATGGTCGCCAGCGGCATGGGCGCCGGCCTGATGCGGCTCGACCAGGCCGAACAGGGACGGCGCAACGGCGAGCTCGCCATCTGGGAAGGCTGGCGTTCGCGCACCTGGCTGTGCTGGCTCGCGGGGGAGGGGCGGCACGCGGCGGCGGTGGATGCGGTGCGCGGCGCGGTGCTGGAAGCCTGGGCCTGAGCGCGAGGCGGGCGCGCACGACTTGCGGAGTCGGCGCGGCCTGTCATCATTCGCGCCTGCATGAGCCAAGAACTTACATTTCCCGCGGAACTGCTCGCGCGCGCACGGCGGGTCCTGACCGCTACGGACGGTGCCCTCCCGACTGCCGCCGCCACCCACGAGGCGGGCTGCGTGGTCCTCATCGCGCTGGGCGACGGCACCAGCCGCGCACGTGTCGTCTGCGGCCGCGGGTCCGGCGCCGAGGAAGCCTGGCGCGCCGCCTGCGACGCGGCGATGGCACTGGCGAAGCGCATCGGCATGCAGCCCGTGCGCCTGCGCGCGGAACTGGTCGACCGGGTGGAGCCGATGACCTGGGGCGCGCTCAAGGCGCGGCTCGCGCGCACCAAGCGCAACTACTTCCACCTCGGCGTGTCCTTCGATGTGCGCTTCGAGACCGCGCTGCTCGCGCAGGAGATCAACGGCAGCGCGATCTTCTACAACGGCACCGTCGACCATGCCGAGCCGAACGCGGGCAACCTGGGCCTGCATGCGAAGCGGCGTTTCGGCCGCGAGATCGGGTTTCCGGCCGATGACGCGGCGCCCGTGTGGTGCTTCACCACCCGCGCCGCCTATGCGGATGCCGAGGGCGCCTGGCCGATCACGCCCGAGGGGCAGGCCGCGGGCTACCGCGTGCTTGCGGACTGGGGCGCACCGCAGGTGCGTGGCCTCGTCGACAGCGCGAGCGACTACCTCGCGGCGCAGGTCAAGCCCACGGGCGAGTTCCATTACGGCTGGTTTCCCTGCTTCGACCGCCCGATTCCGACCTACAACACGCTGCGCCATGTGAGTTCGACCTATGCGCTGCTCGAAGCCTGGGAACTGACGCGCAGCGACGGCCAGAAGGCGGCGATCGACCGCTCGCTCGCCTTCGTGGCCGAGCGCCTGATCCGCGAGGCGACGCTCGCCGACGGCACGCGCGCCGCCTACCTGCTCGATGTCGGCAACGAGATCAAGCTCGGCGGCAATGCGGTGTGTCTGCTGGCCTTCGTCAAATACACCGAGCTCACGGACGACCGCCGGTACCTGCCGCTGCTGGAGCGGCTCGCGCTCGGCATCCGCGCGATGCAGGACCCGGCGAGCGGCCGCTTCGTGCACGTGCTGAATCACCCGGCGCTCGACGTGAAGAGCGCCTTCCGCGTCATCTACTACGACGGCGAAGCGGCCTTCGGCCTGATGCGCCTGTACGGCCTCACGCGCGATCCCCGCTGGCTCGCGGTGGTCGAGAAGGCCTTCGAGCACTTCATCGCCGCGAAGCACTGGCAGGCGCACGACCACTGGCTGAGCTACTGCGTGAACGAGCTCACGCGCTGGCGGCCCGAGACGCGCTACTACGAGTTTGGACTGCAGAACGTGGCGGGCTACCTCGACTTCGTGCTCGAGCGCATCACCACCTTCCCGACGCTGCTCGAGTTGATGATGGCCGCGCGCGAGATGCTGGTGCGGCTCGAAGCCGACCCGGCGCTGCGCGTGCTGCTCGACGGCTTCGACCGCGCCAAGTTCGACCGCGCACTCGAACACCGCGCGCGCTACCTCGCCAACGGGTACTTCTGGCCGGAGCTCGCGATGTTCTTCCGCCACCCCGACCGCATCACGGGGTCGTTCTTCATCAAGCATCACAGCTTCCGCGTGCGCATCGACGACGTGGAGCACTACCTCTCGGGGTATGTCGCGTACCTCAAGTTCCTGCAGGGCGGGAAGGACGCGCCCGGCGACCGCATCGCAGCGTCGGCGACGCCGAAGGCCGCTGCCGCGCCGCTGCTGGCGCGCGACGCGGGGCCGGTGGTCGCCTGGGGCGGCGACGTGAACCTCGGCCGCCGGCAGCACTACCGCACCGAGGAACTGGGCCTGCCTGCCGTGCTCGGCGGCGTGCCGGTGCTCGCCGAGGCGGATCTGCGCATCGTCAATCTCGAATGCGTGGTCGCCACCGTCGGCGCACAGGGCGTCGAGAAGGGCGAGGCCACGCCCTACTACTACCGTGCGCGGCCCGAGATGCTGCGCGTCCTGGCCGAGGCCCGCATTGAGGTGGTCGCCACCGCCAACAACCACAGCGGCGACTACGGTGTCGAGGCGTTGATGGAGCAGGCACGGCTGCTCGATGCCGCCGGCATCGGCCACTCCGGCACCGGCGCCACGCTCGACGACGCGCTCAGGCCGGTCCTGCGCCGCGTGGGTGCGCTCAACGTAGCGCTGTTCGCGATCGACGCGACCCAGCCGCACTTCGCCGCCACGCAGACCGCCGGCGGCAGCGCGTACCTGTCGCTCTCGGCGCCGTCGGCATGGTTCGATGTCCTCGCGCCGCGCATCGCCGCCGTGCGCGACCGGGCGCACGTGGTGCTGGTGGCCGTGCACTGGGGCCGGAACCAGGAACCCGCGCCCGGCGGCGAGGAGATCGCCGTCGGCCACGCCATCATCGAAGCCGGCGCCGACGCGGTGCTGGGCGCGTCCGCGCACATGCTGCAGGGCGTCGAAATCCACCAGGGGCGGCCGATCGTCCACGACGCCGGCGACTTCCTGTTCGATGCGGTCCAGCGCGACGACGACGAAGGCGGCGTGTTCTCGCTGCAGCTCGGCGAGGAAGGCGTCCGGCGCGTGATGTTCACGCCCATCGGCACCGGCTTCGGACAGACGGTGCAGCTCGAAGGCGAGCGCGGCATCGCCGCGGCGCGCCGCTTCATGCAGAAATCCGCGGACCTCGGTTCGAGCTTCACCATGGCGCCAGGCGGCCAGTGCGTGCTCGATCTGCAGCCGCCGCCGCGCGCGCCGCGGACGCTGCCGCCCGTGCCCGAGGCGGCGCTCCGCCCCGATGCGATCCAGCCCGTCGTGATGCCGCGCGACGAATGGCAGGTGGATGCCGTGCCGCCCGACGCGCGGCTCCCGGCGCCAGTCGCATTGGGTCCGCTTCGCCTGCTCGGCCTGCGCGCCACGCCGGATGCCGTCGTGGGCCGGCGGCTGCTGTTCGTCGAGACCTTCTGGCAGATCGATGCGCCGGTCGACACCGACTGGCGGCTCGACATCCGCGCCGTGCCGGTGCCGCCCGCCACCATGCCCTCATGGGGCGCCGCCATGGACCACGACCCCTGCGACTGGATGTGGCCCACCCGCCGGTGGCAGCCGGGCGTGATCTACCGCGACCGCTACGGCCTGCGCCCGCCCGCCGGCAAGACGCTGCACGACGCGCAGCTGCAGCTCGTGGTCGGCCTGGTCGGGGCGCCGGGCCGCACCCGGCGCGTGCCGGTGGGTGCGCCGATCTCGTTCGCCGCGCGCAAGGGCAGGCCCACGGCGCAGCCGCTGGAGAGCTTTCCGCCGCCGCCGCGCTACCGGGCGATACCGCCCCAAGCCCTGCCGCCCGACCTGCCCGGCGTTGCGGGGCAGGTGTGGAATGCCGCGCAGGTCGCTGCCGCCACCGGCGGAACGTGGCTGGTCGAGCCGCCGCCCGGCTGGTTCGTGCGCTCGGTGCCGCGCAGCGAGACCTTTCTCGACCTGCTGCCCGGGCCTTCGCTGTTCGTCGTCTCCGGCGAGCCGGTGCGTGCGCTGCACGAACGCTATGCCGTCGCGCGGGAACGCCTGAAGTGGGACTGGTCACAACATCTCGCCCGGCTCCAGCCGCGGCTGGCCGGTGCCGTGCTGTCGGAGCCCGTCGACGGGCTTCCGCCCGATTTCCCGGTGCTGCAGGTCGCCGACCCGATCCACGCGCTGATCGAACTCGGCGCCACCGCACGCCAGCGCATGCGCGGCCGCGTGGTGGCGATCACCGGCAGCGCGGGCAAGACCTCCGTGTGCCGGATGCTGGCGCACGCCTTCGCGGCCTCGCACAAGGTCTTCTCCACGCTGGAGAACTACAACTCGCGCGTGGGCATGCTCGCGATGCTGGCGAACGTCTCGGCCGACACCGACCTCGTCGTGCTCGAGACCGCCGTGAGCGGTATCAACGCACCGGATTTCCAGAACATCAAACTGGTGCAGCCCGATCTGGCCATCGTGACCAACATCGCGCCTTCCCACTTGGCCGAGGGGCAGACGGTGCTCGACATCGCGCGGCGCAAGGCCAACATCTTCGAAGGCATGTGTCCGGGCGGCATCGCGGTGCTCTGCACCGACACCGAGCATTTCGACTATCTGCGCAGGCGCGCACGCGCGCGACGGCTCGAAGTGCTGACCTACGGCACGGCCGATTCGGCGGACATCCGGCTCGAGGCGCACGATGCGGCGACGGGGCAGGTCACGGCGAGCCACGGCGGCCGGCGCTTCTCCTACCTGCTGGGTGCGAAGGGGCGGCACATGGCGGTCAACAGCCTCGTGTGCTTCGCAGTCGCGCATGCGCTCGGGCTCGACCCGGCGAAGGTGCCCGCGCAGCTCGCGTCCTTCGCGGCCGTGGCCGGGCGCGGACGGCTGCTGCACCTCGCGCTCGCCGGACGCGGCTTTCGGCTCATCGACGAAACGTACAACGCCAATCCGCTGTCGATGGCCATGGCGCTCGCCATGGTGGCCGAGGAGCCTTGCGCCGAAGGCGGCCGCAAGCTGCTCGTGCTCGGCGACATGCTCGAACTCGGCCGCGATGCGGCGCGCTACCACGAAGCGCTCGTCGCATCGATCGCCCAATGCCACCCCGCGCAGGTCTTCCTGCGTGGGCCGCAGATGCAGGCCCTGCGCGAACGGCTCGCGGCGGCCCTGCCGGGCACGCCGGTGCACGCACCCGCCACCCTCGCGGAACTCGAAGGCATGCTGCTCGAGGCCATCGGCAACGGCGACCTGCTGCTGCTCAAGGGGTCGAACGGCATGCAGCTCTGGCGGATCGTGAAGGCGATGACGAAGCTGCACGAGCAACAACAACAGCAACAGCAGCCGCCGGCGATCGTGATCCGGCGCGTCGCGGCGCACCCGGCTGCCGCCGGCCCCTCCGCATGATCGAACGCCACGCCCACCGCACCGGGGGCCGGCTCGCATGGGTGCTGCTGCTTGCGCTGTCGCAAGCCGCCTGCGCGCAGCGTGCCGGGCTGGACGCTCCGACGCCTGCGGCCCGCAGCGCCGACGCGCCCCTCGCATGGAACCAGCCCGCCACGCGCGCCGCCTGCCCCGACCGCCCCGGCTACCTCTGGGTGCAGCCGCCCGAAGGTCCGGCCTGCGTCCGCTACTTCGCGAGCAGCGACCTCGACGGCGCGCGGCTCGCGATCGTGCAGTTCTCGGGCGACCGCGACAGCCTGATGGAGCGGCCGCCCGCGCAGATCCCGGGCAACACCGAGGCGCTGCGCACGCGCGACGCCCAGCGCAGCCGCGATCGCGCGGGCGTGCCGTGGGTGTTCGTGGCGCGGCCCGGCACGTATGGGTCGTCGGGCGACCACGGCAGGCGGCGCGAGATTGCCGAGTTCCACGCGCTCGACGCCGCGCTCGACGCGCTGATGCAGCGCCACCGGCTGCAGCGCATCGTGATCCTCGGCCACAGCGGCGGGGCCACCGCGGGCGCGGCGCTGCTCACGCTGGGCCGCCAGCGCATCGCCTGCGCGGTGCTGACCTCGGGCGCCTACGGGCTGCTGGAGCGCGCGCGCCGGCTCGGCAAGTCGCGCGGCGGCCGCAGCGACACCACCGGAAGCACGCAGTTCTACGACCCGCTCGCGCACGTCGACGGCATCGTGCCCGACCCCGCGCGACGCATCGTGCTGATCGGCAGCCGCGAGGACCGCAACACGCCCTTCGACCTGCAGCAGCGCTTCGCCGATGCGGTCGCGCGCGCGCGGGCCACCGCGTCGAGATCCGCACCCACGCGGCCGACCCGCCCGAATACCACGACCTGCAGGACCGCATCGGCCTGCGCACCGCCGCGCAGTGCGCGCAAGAGGCGATGCACCCATGAACACCATGACGACCACCACGACAGCCACGACCACGACCGCCCGCGGCATCGCCACGCGCGAATTCGGCCACATGCCCGACGGCCGCCCCGTGACCGAATACACCCTCGACAACGGCCGCGGCCTGAGCCTCAGCACCATCAACCTCGGCGGCATCGTGACCGCGCTGCGGGTGCCGGGCCGCGACGGCCGGGCCGGGAACATCGTGCTGGGCCTGCCGACGCTGGCCGAGTACCTGCAGCCGCATCCGCATTTCGGCACCATCGTCGGACGCTATGCCAACCGCATCGCGCACGGCCGCTTCACGCTCGACGGCACGCCGCACCAGCTGACGATCAACAACGGCGTGCATTCGCTGCATGGGGGCACGCACGGCTTCGGCACGCGCTTCTGGGAGATCGCGCCGGTGGACGACGCGCCGGATGCGGTGGCCGTCGAGCTGCGCTACACCAGCGCGGACGGCGAAGAGGGCTTCCCGGGCGAGCTGCGGCTCGCGGTGCGCTACGCGCTGAGCACGCGCGCGAACACCTGGCGCATCGACTACCGGGCCGAGACCGACCGGGCCACGGTGCTGAACCTGAGCCACCACGACTATTTCAATCTCGCGGGCGAGGGTGCGGTGCTCGACCACCGGCTGACCATCCCGGCCAGCCGCTTCTGCCCGGTGGATGCGGGCCTGATACCGCTCGGCACGGCAGCGGTGGCGGGAACGCCCTTCGACTTCCGCGCGCCCATGCCGATCGGCGAACGCATGGCCGATCGGCACGAGCAGCTGCTTGCCGCCGGCGGCTACGACCACAACTGGGTGCTCGATCGGCCGGCGCCGGACGGCCTGGCGCTCGCTGCGCGGCTCGAACACGAGGCCACCGGCCGCGTGATGGAAGTGCACACCACCGAGCCGGCGGTGCAGTTCTATTCGGGCAACTTCCTGGACGGCAGCCTGCGCGGCGCGGACGGCGAGCCGCTGCGCCGCGGCGCGGGCCTGTGCCTGGAGACGCAGCACCATCCCGACGCGCCGAACCGGCCGGAGTTTCCCTCCACCGTGCTGCGGCCGGGCGAGCGCTTCCACAGCGCGACCGAGCACCGCTTCGACGTGCTGGGCTGACGCGGCTCAGCGCGGCGCCGGTTGCACCATCGCCGCCACGAGCCGACGCACCAGCGGCAGCACCACGAGCAGCGAGGGAAAGGCCACCAGCCACGAGACGCCCCAGGCCGCCATCCACTGCGGCAGCAGACCGGGATGGAAGCCCACGCTCTTGAGCGTGGAGATGCCCGCGACGATGCAGGACATGAAGACCGAGAGCAGCAGCGGCATCAGGATGCCCGCATAGCGCGCCGGCAGCCGGCGCGTGCGCATGGCGGTGGAGGCGGGTGTGGTTGTTTCCATGGATGATTCCTTTCTGGCTTGCTTGAATGCGGCCTTGCCGCGACAGCCCAAAGATAGAAAAAGCCGCCGCTTCGGAGAATCCGTGCGCGGCGCCAAGAACCTTCATCCAGATCGGGAGAATCCATGGACCAGCTGCAGGACATCCGCGCCTTCGTCGCCATCGTCGACCTGGGCAGCCAGAGCGCGGCGGCGCGCCAACTCGGGCGCTCGGTGCAGTCCATCAGCCGCTCGCTGGGCGTGCTCGAGCGCAGCCTCGGGGTCCAGCTGATCCGGCGCACCACGCGGCGTTCGTCGACCACCGAGGTGGGGCGCAGCTACTACCGCCGCGTGCAGGCCGCGCTGGCCGAACTCGACGCGGCGGGCGCCGAGGCCAGCAGCCAGCTCGATGCGCCGCGCGGCCTGCTGCGCGTGGCGGCGCCGGTGCAGTTCGCGGCGTCGTACGTGGTGCCGCTGGTGGCGGCGTTCATGCAGCGCTATCCGGGCATGGAGGTGGACCTCACCGCGTCCGACCGCTTCGTGGACCTGATCGAGGGCGACATCGACCTTGCGATCCGCGCCGGCGAGCTGCCGGATTCGGAGCTCGCGGCCCGCCGGCTCGGCGCGCTGCGGCTGGTGGTGTTCGGCGCACCCGCGTACTTCGCGCGGCACGGCCGGCCCGAGCGCCCGGAAGACCTGGCATCGCACCAGTGCCTGGTGCGCACCACGCACGGCAACGATGCGCACTGGCCCTTCAGCGTCGACGGCCGGCTCGCGCGCGTGAAGGTGTCGGGGCGGTTCCGCGCCGACAGCACGAGCGCGCTCTATGCCGCGGTCACCGCCGGCATGGGCCTGTTCCGCACGCCGCTGTGGCAGATCCGGCCGCTGCTCGACAGCGGGCAGGCCGAGCTGGTGCTCACCGGGTTCGAAGCGCCGCCGCTCCCGCTGCATGCGGTGTGGCCGGCGGCGCGCGGCAGTTTCGCGCGCGCGAAGCTGTTCGCCGATTTCGCGGCGGAGCACCTGCCGCCGCTCTGAGCGGCGCGCCGCCGCGCGTCAGCCCGCGAACAGCGCGGCCGGCAGACCCGGGCTGCCGATGCGCACGCTGAACAGGCCGCCCGCGAGCGGCTCGGCCGCGAGCGCTGGGTCCGACAGGCCGGTGCGCGCGGTGCTGATGTAGAGCGTGCAGAGGTCTTCGCCGCCGAAGGCGCAGTCGGTCACCTGGCTGGCGGGCAGCGTGATGCGCGCCAGCTCGGCGCCGCTCTCGGGGTCGTGGCAGCTCACGCAGTGGCCGCCCCAGCGCGCGATCCAGAGCCGGCCGGCCGCGTCGGTGGTCATGCCGTCGGGCAGGCCCTCGCCCTCGCCGAAGCGCAGCCACACGCGCTTGTTGCGCACCGTGCCGGCCGCGGCGTCGAAGTCATAGGCGTAGATGCAGCCCTCGACCGTGGCGTTGAAGTACATCGTGCGCTCGTCGAGCGACCAAGTCGGCCCGTTCGTCACCGCGAAGCCGTCGTCGTGGCGCGTGCAGCTGCCGTCGGCATCGAAGCGGTAGAGCGCGCCCGTGGGGGCCTGGCAGTCGAAGTCCATGCTGCCGGCCCAGAAGCGGCCCTGCCGGTCGCACTTGCCGTCGTTGAAGCGGTTGCCGGCGCGCTCGGGCTCGGGCCGGTGCAGGTAGCGCGGCGCCGCATCCAGCGCCGGATCGAACAGCGCGAAGCCGCGGCGCATGGTGACGATCAGCCCGGGCGCCTCGGCGCGTTCGGCCAGCGCGGTGATCTCCTCGTCGAACTGCCAGCTGCGGCGCTCGCCGCCGCGCGGGTCGTGGCGATGGAGCCGGCCTTCGAGGATGTCGATCCAGTAGAGCACCTGTTCGCGCTGCGACCAGACCGTGCCTTCGCCGAGGGCGGCATCGGCGGGCCAGAGGCATTCGGGCGTGCCGAGGATGGTGGGGGCACTGAGGGCCATGGGCGTTGTCTCCTTCGTTGTTGTTGGCGAATCGTCCTTGACGCGGCGGATCGTATCAAGGCATATTGATAATAGAAATCAGCATTCTCGGCATCTATTGATATGGATTTTGCAATGACAGAAAACGCCTCTTCGCAGCAGCGGCAGCAGCAGCACGCGATCCATCCCAGCCTCGCGGGGCGCACGGTCTTCGTGACCGGCGGCGGCAGCGGCATCGGCGCGGCCATTGTGGCCGCGTTCGCGGCGCAGGGCGCGCGCGTCGCCTTCGTCGACATCGCCGAGGCCGAGAGCGCCGCGCTCGCGCAGCGCATCGCTGCGGCGGGCCATGCCGCGCCGTGGTGGCGCACCTGCGACGTGCGCGACATCGCGGCGCTGCAGAAGGCCATTGCCGACGCGGCCGCCGAGCTCGGCGACTTCGCGGTGCTGGTCAACAACGTCGCGAGCGACGACCGCCACACGCTCGAATCGGTCACGCCGGACTACTACGACAACCGCATGGCCATCAACGAGCGCCCCGCGCTGTTCGCGATCCAGTCGGTGGTGCCGGGCATGAAGCGGCTGGGCTTCGGCTCCGTCGTCAACCTCGGCTCCACGGGCTGGCAGACCAAGGGCTCGGGCTATCCCTGCTACGCGATCGCGAAGTCCTCGGTCAACGGCCTCACGCGCGGCCTGGCGGTGGAGCTGGGCAAGCACCGCATCCGCATCAACACCGTCTCGCCCGGCTGGGTGATGACCGAGCGGCAGGTCAACCTGTGGCTCGATGCCGAGGGCGAACAGGCCCTGCAGCGCAACCAGTGCCTGCCCGACAAGCTGATGCCCGAAGACATCGCGCACATGGTGCTGTTCCTCGCCTCCGACGACGCCAGGATGTGCACGGCGCAGGAGTTCACGGTGGACGCGGGCTGGACTTGAAATTCTGAAGCCGGGGTCGGGCAGCCGTACGCGAAGGACGCGAAGGTTTCGCGAAGGGCGCGAAAAAGAGAATCAAAAAATTGGTCTTCCTTTCGCGTCCTTCGCGAAACCTTCGCGCCCTCTGCGTCCGGAAACCCGCTCCCGAATTCAATCGATCTCCAGCTTCCGCCCATACACGCTCAGGCTCGCCGTCTTCAGCGCCTTCATCATCACCTTGGCCGCGGGCGACAGCAGCCGGTCGGTGCGCGTGATGATGCCGAAGGCGTCCATGTGGCAGGGCATGTCGAGTGGCAGCAGCGACACGATGCCGTGCGCCGCGTAGTAGCGCGCCACGTCGGTCGCGAGCACCGCCACCATGTCGCTCTGCTGCAGCATGCGGGTGATGAAGAGCAGCGCCGGGCTCTCGATGATGTTGGCGGGGGGCGCGAGGCCTTCCTCCTGGAACATCAGGTCGAAGCGGTGGCGCAGCACGCTGCCCGCGGGCGGCACGATCCAGCCCGCGCCCACCACGTCGCGCAGCGTGAGGCCGCTCACGCCCAGCAGCGGATGGCCGGGCCGCACCAGCGCGCACACCGGCTCCTCGGTCAGCGCCTCGTAGCGCAGCTGCGACTTGTCGTGCTCGGCGAAGAGCCGGGCCACCAGGATGTCGAGCGTGCCCTGTTCCAGCCGCTCCAGCAGCACCGGGCTGGTCTCGATCTCGAGCGAGACGCGCAGGTCGGGCTGTTCGCGCTTCACCATCGCCACCGCGGGCGGCATCAGCGTGAGGCCCGGCGCGGTGATCGCGCCCACGTTCACCTGCCCGAAGCGGCCGGCCTTGAGCGCGGTGAGCTCGTCGTGCGCCTGGTTCAGGCTCGCGAGCGCCACGCGCGCATGGCGGATCATGGTCTCGCCGTACCAGGTCGGCCGCATGCCGCGCGGCAGCCGCTCGAACAGCGGCACCTCCAGCACGTCCTCCAGGTCCTTGAGCAGCTTGGACGCCGCGGGCTGCGTCATGTTGAGCACCTGCGCGGCGCGGTGGATGTTGCCTTCCTCCGCCAGCGCCACGAGCAGCAGCAATTGCCGCGTCTTGAGGCGCGCACGGATGAACCAGTGGTTGTAGTTGTTCATGACAAGGGGTTGGAACTTTGGGCTGCGCGGGTTTTCCAGAATCCGGCGATTGATATCCATTTTGTCGAAAAAATGATTGGATCGATATCAAATTCGTTCCTAGACTCTCGCCACTCCAAAAACGAGAGACAAGGTCAACGCTCCGTGATCCACGGCGAGCTCCATCAGAACGTGCGGCAGTACATCAATGGCCGCTGGGAAACCAGCGCGACCACGGGTGTGAGCGCCAATCCCTCGGACACCAGCGAAGTGGTGGCGGAGTACGCACGGGCCGACCGGCGGCAGGTCGATTCGGCGATCCGCGCCGCGGCCGACGCCTTCGGCCACTGGAGCCACAGCACGCCGCAGCGCCGCGCCGACGTGCTCGACCGCATCGGCACCGAGCTGCTCGCGCGCCGCGACGAGCTGGGCCTGCTGCTGGCGCGCGAGGTCGGCAAGACCCTGCCCGAGGCGGTGGCCGAGGCCACGCGCGCGGGCCAGATCTTCAAGTTCTTCGCGGGCGAGGCGCTGCGCGCGGGCGGCGAGAACATGGCGTCCGTGCGCGCCGGCGTGCAGGTCGACGTGACGCGCGAACCCGTGGGCGTGACCGGGCTCATCACGCCCTGGAACTCGCCGCTCGCGGTGCCCGCGACCAAGATCGCGCCGGCGCTCGCGCACGGCAACAGCGTGGTCTTCAAGCCGGCCGAACTGGTGCCGGCCTGCGGCTGGACCCTGGCCGAGATCATCAGCCGCGCCGCATTGCCCGCGGGCGTGTTCAACCTCGTGATGGGCAGCGGCCGCGAGGCCGGCCAGGCCATGGTCGACAGCCCGCTGGTCGATGCGCTGAGCTTCACCGGCTCGGCGCGCAACGGCGAGCGCATCCTGCAGGCGGCGGCCGCGCGTCGCGCCAAGGTGCAGCTCGAGATGGGCGGCAAGAACGCGCTCGTGGTGCTGGCCGATGCCGACCTCGACCATGCGGTCGATTGCGCGGTGCAGGGCGCCTACTTCTCGAACGGCCAGCGCTGCACCGCATCGAGCCGGCTGATCGTCGAGGCCGCGGTGCACGACGCCTTCGTCGCGAAGCTGCGCGACCGGCTCAAGACGCTGAAGATCGGCCATGCGCTCGAACGCGGCGTCGACATCGGCCCGCTGGCCGACGAGGTGCGGCTCGCGCGCAGCCTGGCCTGGGTCGAGATCGCGCGCGAGGAGGGCGCCGAGCACGTCTGGGGCGGCGAGCCGCTCGTGCGCGCCACCACCGGCCATTACATGAGCCCGGCGCTCTTCCTCGCGCGGCCCGCGCACCGCATCGCGCGCGAGGAGATCTTCGGCCCCCTGGCCTGCGTGCTGCGCGCGGCCGACTACGACGAGGCGCTGGCGCTGTGCAACGACACGCCCTCGGGCCTGAGCGCGGGCATCTGCACCAACTCGCTCAAGCACGCGATGCATTTCAGGCGCCATGCCGAAGTGGGCATGACGATGGTCAATCTGCCGACCGCGGGGGTGGACTTCCACGTGCCCTTCGGCGGCCGCAAGGGGTCGGGCTACGGGCCGCGCGAACAAGGGCGCCACGCCGCGGAGTTCTACACGACGGTCAAGACCGGCTACATGCGGGCCTGACCACCTCATCGATGTTTTTCAGCTGGCCGACATAACGAAGGAGACATTCCATGAAACTCAACCGCCGCACACTCAACATCGCGCTCGCCGCCGCCTCGCTCGGCAGCCTGCTGCCGGCCGCCGCGCTCGCGCAGCAGAAGAAGATCGTCCTGGGCTTCAGCCAGGTCGGCGCCGAAAGCGAATGGCGCACCGCCAACACCGAGTCGATC
This sequence comes from Variovorax sp. TBS-050B, assembly GCF_029893635.1. NCBI lineage: Bacteria > Pseudomonadati > Pseudomonadota > Betaproteobacteria > Burkholderiales > Comamonadaceae > Variovorax > Variovorax sp. TBS-050B. The sequence continues at coordinate 2,386,279 of NZ_JARXYR010000002.1, forward strand.
AAGTCGTCGGCCAAGGAGGCCGGCATCGAGCTCAAGTTCTCCGATGCGCAGCAGAAGCAGGAGAACCAGATCAAGGCCATCCGCTCCTTCATCGCGCAGAAGGTCGACGTGATCGCCTTCTCGCCGGTGGTCGAGTCGGGCTGGGAGACGGTGCTGCGCGAGGCCAAGGCCGCCAAGATCCCGGTGGTGCTGACCGACCGCGCCGTCAACACCAAGGACGATTCGCTCTACGTGACCTTCATGGGCTCCGACTTCGTCGAGGAAGGCCGCAAGGCCGGCCGCTGGCTGGTCGAGAAGATGAAGGACCAGAAGGGCGAGGTCAACATCGTCGAGCTGCAGGGCACCGTGGGCTCGGCGCCCGCGATCGACCGCAAGAAGGGCTTCGAGGAGATCATCAAGGCCGACCCCAAGTTCAAGATCCTGCGCTCGCAGACCGGCGACTTCACGCGCGCCAAGGGCAAGGAGGTGATGGAAGCCTTCCTCAAGGCCGAGGGGAAGAAGATCAACGTGCTCTACGCGCACAACGACGACATGGCGATCGGCGCGATCCAGGCCATCGAGGAAGCGGGCCTGAAGCCCGCGAAGGACATCACCATCATCTCGATCGACGCCGTCAAGGGCGCCTTCGAGGCCATGATCGCCGGCAAGCTCAACGTGTCGGTCGAATGCAGCCCGCTGCTCGGGCCGCAGCTCATGAGCGCGGTCAAGGACATCAAGGCCGGCAAGACGCTGCCCAAGCGCATCGTGACCGAGGAAGGCATCTTCCCGATGGAAGTCGCCGCCAAGGAATTCCCCAACCGAAAGTACTGATCGAGAGCGAGCACCCGCCATGAAACGTAGCAACTTCCTCAAGGCCTCGATGGCCGTCGTCGCGCTCGCCGCCGCGGGTCTCGCGCCGCTCGCGCAGGCGCAGGACAAGGGCCTGATCGCGATCTCGATGCCGACCAAGTCGTCGGCACGCTGGATCGCCGACGGCGCCAACATGGTCAAGTACTTCAAGGAGAAGGGCTACAAGACCGACCTGCAGTACGCCGACGACGACATCCCGAACCAGCTCGCGCAGATCGAGAACATGGTGACCAAGGGCTCCAAGGTGCTGGTCATCGCGGCGATCGACGGCTCCACGCTGTCGGACGTGCTGCAGAAGGCGGCCGACAAGGGCGTGAAGGTCATCGCCTACGACCGGCTCATCAAGGGCTCGAAGAACGTCGACTACTACGCCACCTTCGACAACTTCCAGGTCGGCGTGCTGCAGGCGCAGTCGATCGAGGCGGCGCTGGGCCTGAAGAGCGGCAAGGGCCCGTTCAACATCGAGCTGTTCGGCGGCTCGCCCGACGACAACAACGCCTTCTTCTTCTACAACGGCGCGATGTCGGTGCTCGACCCCTACATCAAGAGCGGCAAGCTCGTGGTGCGCAGCAAGCAGATGGGCATGGACAAGGTGGGCACGCTGCGCTGGGACGGCGCGGTGGCGCAGGCGCGCATGGACAACCTGCTGTCGGCCTTCTACACCAAGGACCGCGTGGATGCGGTGCTCTCGCCCTACGACGGGCTCTCGATCGGCATCATCTCCTCGCTCAAGGGCGTGGGCTACGGCTCGGCCTCGCAGCCGATGCCGGTGGTCTCGGGCCAGGACGCCGAGATCCCCTCGGTCAAGTCGATCCTGCGCAAGGAGCAGACCTCGACCGTGTTCAAGGACACGCGCGAGCTCGCCAAGGTCACGGTGGCCATGGTCGACGCGATGCTCTCGGGCAAGACGCCCGAGGTGAACGACACCAAGACCTACAACAACGGCGTCAAGGTGGTGCCCTCGTACCTGCTCAAGCCCGTCAGCGTGGATGGCGGCAACTGGAAGCAGGTGCTGGTCGACAGCGGCTACTACAAGGAAAACCAGGTCAAGTGAGCACCGACATGGCAGCGGAGCGGCCCGCCTGCATCCTCGAGATGCGCGGCATCACCAAGACGTTCCCGGGCGTGAAGGCGCTCTCGAACGTGAACCTGGCGGTGCGCGCGGGCGAGATCCATGCCGTGGTCGGCGAGAACGGCGCGGGCAAGTCGACGCTCATGAAGGTGCTGAGCGGCGTCTACCCGTGCGACTCCTACACCGGCGAGATCCACTTCGAGGGCGAGCAGCGCCGGTTCCGCGGCATCGCCGACAGCGAGCGGCTCGGCATCATCATCATCCACCAGGAGCTGGCGCTGGTGCCGCTGCTCTCGATCGCCGAGAACATCTTCCTCGGCAACGAGATCGCCAGCGGCGGCGTGATCGACTGGTTCGCCGCCTACGCGAAGACGCGCGAGCTGCTCGCCAAGGTGGGCCTGGCCGAATCGCCCACCACGCTCGTGACCGACCTCGGCGTGGGCAAGCAGCAACTGGTGGAGATCGCCAAGGCGCTCGCGAAGGAGGTGAAGCTGCTGATCCTCGACGAGCCCACCGCAAGCCTGAACGAGAACGACAGCGATGCGCTGCTCATGCTGCTGCTCGAACTCAAGCGCCAGGGCATCGCCTCGATCCTGATCTCGCACAAGCTCAACGAGATCGCCAAGGTGGCCGACTCGATCACGGTGCTGCGCGACGGCGCCACGGTCGAGACCATGGACTGCCGCACGCAGCCGATCAGCGAGGACCGCATCATCCGCGGCATGGTCGGGCGCGACATGGCGCACCGCTATCCGCAGCGCACGCCGAAGATCGGCGAGACCGTGTTCGAGGTGCGCGACTGGCGCGTGCACCATGCGCTGCATGCCGACCGCGAGCAGATCAAGGGCGTGGACCTGCACGTGCGCCGCGGCGAGATCGTCGGCATCGCGGGCCTGATGGGCGCGGGGCGCACCGAACTCGCGATGAGCATCTTCGGCCGCTCCTACGGCCAGCGCATCAGCGGCACGGTGTTGATGCACGGCCAGCCGGTCGACGTGGGCACGGTGCGCAAGGCCATCGACCACGGCATCGCCTACGTGACCGAGGACCGCAAGGGCCTGGGGCTGGTGCTCGAGGAGAACATCCAGAAGAACGTGAGCCTCGCCAATCTGGATGCAGTGTCGCGCTCGTCGGTGATCGACGATGCGCGCGAGTTCAAGGTGGCGAACGACTACCGCAAGGCGCTGCGCATCCGCTGTTCGGGCGTGGAGCAGCTGGTGGTCAACCTGTCGGGCGGCAACCAGCAGAAGGTGGTGCTGAGCAAATGGCTCTTCACGCAGCCCGAACTGCTGATCCTCGACGAGCCCACGCGCGGCATCGACGTGGGCGCCAAGTACGAGATCTACACCATCATCGACCAGCTCGCGAGCGAGGGCAAAGGCATTCTCATGATTTCTTCCGAACTTCCCGAGCTGCTCGGGATGTGCGACCGCATCTACGTGATGAACGAGGGCCGCTTCGTGGCCGAGTTTCCGGCGGCCGAGGCCTCGCAGGAGCGCATCATGCACGCCATCGTGAGCGCGGGGAGTTCGGTCCATCTGCCCGTGGAGCCATCGGCATGACCCCCGTCGACGCGGCGGTGACGCCTCCGAAGCTGCATGCCGGCTTCCTGAAGAACAACCTGCGCGAGTACGGCATGCTGATCTCGCTGGTCGCGATTATGGTGCTGTTCCAGGTGCTGACCGACGGCACCTTGCTGCGGCCGCTGAACCTGACCAACCTGCTGCTGCAGAACAGCTACGTCGTGATCATGGCGCTGGGCATGCTGCTGGTGATCGTGGCGGGGCACATCGACCTGTCGGTGGGTTCGGTCTGCGGCTTCATCGGCGCGCTGGCGGCGGTGCTGATGGTCGAGTACGAATGGCACTTCGTGCCGGCGGCGCTGGTCGGCATCCTGGCCGGTGCGCTGATCGGCGCCGCGCAGGGCTGGTTCGTGGCGTACCGCAAGATTCCGTCGTTCATCGTCACGCTCGCGGGCATGCTGGTGTTCAAGGGGCTGACGCTCGCGCTGCTCGCGGGGCAGTCGGTCGGACCGTTCCCCGAGGCCTTCCAGCGCCTGAGCTCGGGCTTCATCCCCGATCCGCTGGGCGGCGAGGGCGGCGGCCTGCGCACCACCTCGCTGATCCTCGGCGCGGTCGCGGCGGCGGCGCTGATCTTCTTCAAGCTGCGCGGTCGCTCGAAGCTCGCGGCGCACGGCATGGAGACGGAGCCCTTCGCCTTCTTCCTCGTGAAGAACCTGTTCTTCGCGGCCATCATCCTGTTCTTCAGCTACCTGCTGTCGACCTACCGGGGCCTGCCCAACGTGCTGATCGTGATGGCGGTGCTGATCGTGGCCTACGACTTCGTCACCAACCGCACGACCGTCGGCCGGCGCATCTACGCGCTCGGCGGCAACGAGAAGGCGGCGCGGCTGTCGGGCGTGAAGACGCAGCGCCTGGCCTTCCTGACCTTCGTGAACATGGGTGCGCTCGCGGCGCTCGCGGGCCTGGTGTTCGCGGCCCGGCTCAACACCGCCACGCCGAAGGCCGGCCTCGGCTTCGAGCTCGACGTGATCGCGGCCTGCTTCATCGGCGGCGCCTCGGCCTCGGGCGGCGTGGGCAAGGTCATGGGGGCGGTGATCGGCGCCTTCATCATGGGCGTGATGAACAACGGCATGTCGATCATGGGCATCGGCATCGACTACCAGCAGGTCATCAAGGGCCTGGTGCTGCTCGCGGCCGTGTTCGTCGACGTCTACAACAAGAACAAGTAGGCCATGAGCGACGGCAGCGCCCCGCCCGTGCTCGAACTGCGCGGCATCCACAAGCAGTTCGGCGGCATCGCCGTGCTGCGCGACGTGCAGCTCACGCTGCGCGCGGGCGAGATCCATGCGCTCATGGGGCAGAACGGCGCGGGCAAGTCCACGCTGATCAAGGTGCTCACGGGCGTGCTCGCGTCGAACGGCGGCGAGATGCGGCTCGCGGGGAAAACGATCGCGCCCGGCTCGCCGCTCGAGGCGCAGAAGCTCGGCATCAGCACCGTCTACCAGGAAGTGAACCTGTGCCCGAACCTCTCGGTGGCCGAGAACGTGTTCGCGGGCCGCTATCCGCGCCGCGGCGCGGCGCAGGGCTTCCGCATCGACTGGACGGCGGTGAACCGGCGCGCCGAGGAACTGCTCGCGCGCATCGGCCTGTCGATCGACGTGACGCGGCTGCTGTCGAGCTATTCGGTGGCGGTGCAGCAGATGGTGGCGATCGCGCGCGCGCTCGGCGTGTCGTCGAAGGTGCTGATCCTCGACGAGCCGACCTCCAGCCTCGACGACGACGAGGTGGAGAAGCTGTTCGAGGTGCTGCGGCGCCTGCGCGGCGAAGGGCTGGCGATCGTCTTCGTCACGCATTTCTTCAACCAGGTCTATGCAGTGTCCGACCGCATCACCGTGCTGCGCAACGGCCAGTGGGTGGGCGAATGGCGCACGGCCGAACTCGGCCCGCAGGCGCTGATCGCGGCGATGCTCGGGCGCGAGCTCGCGGCGCAGTCGGCGCGGCCGGCGGCGCTGCCCGCGTTCGACGAGGCCGCGCCGGCGCTGCTCGAAGCCGAAGGGCTGGGGCAGGCCGGCCAGCTGCAGGCGACCGACCTGCGCGTACGCGCCGGCGAGGTGGTCGGCATCGCGGGCCTGCTGGGTGCGGGGCGCACCGAACTCGCGCGCCTGCTGTTCGGACTCGAATCGCCCGACCGCGGCGTGCTGCGGATCGACGGCCGGACGCTGAACTTCTCGAGCCCCGCGGATGCGATCCGCGAAGGGCTCGCGCTCTGTCCCGAGGAGCGCAAGACCGACGGCATCGTGGCCGAACTCTCGGTGCGCGAGAACATCGCGCTCGCGCTGCAGGCCCGGCTCGGCACGCGGCGCTTTCTCTCGCGCGCCGAGCAGGCGACGATGGCCGAGCGATTCGTGGCCGCGCTCGGCATCAAGACCGCGAGCATCGAGACGCCGATCGGCCTGCTCTCGGGCGGCAACCAGCAGAAGGCGATGATCGCGCGCTGGCTCGCGACCGAGCCGCGGCTGCTGATCCTCGACGAGCCCACGCGCGGCATCGACGTGGCGGCGAAGCAGGAGATCATGGAAGAGATCCTGCAGCTCGCGCGCGCGGGCATGGCGGTGATCTTCATCTCGTCGGAGATGAGCGAGGTGGTGCGCGTGGCGCATCGCATCGTGGTGCTGCGGGATCGGCAGAAGGTGGGCGAACTGCCGGGCGGCGCGACGGAAGACGAGGTCTACGAAATGATTGCCGCCGCATGAACCCGAGCGATCTCTTTTCTTTCTCCCTCCCCTTCCGGGGGAGGGCAGGGGTGGGGGCGCACGGCCTTCACTACCGCGCGGTCTTCGAGGCCGCATGCCCCCATCCCAGCCTTCCCCCGGCGGGGGAAGGAGCAAGGCAGAAGACATGAGCCTCTTTGCATCCCTCATGCGCCATCGCCTCGCCTGGCCGCTCATCACGCTGTTGCTGCTGCTCGCGGTCAACACCGCCTTCAACGCGAGCTTCCTGCACCTCGAATGGCGCGACGGCCATCTCTACGGCAGCCTGATCGACATCGTCAACCGCGCCGCGCCGCTGGTGCTGGTGTCGCTCGGCATGACGCTGGTGATCGCGACGCGCGGCATCGACATCTCGGTGGGGGCTGTGGTGGCGATCGCGGCGGCGGTGGCCGCGTGGATGATCGGCGGCGCGGTGGGCGGCGACACCAGCCGCTATCCGATGTGGCTGGCGATCCTGGCGGCGATCGGCGTCGCGCTGGCCTGCGGGCTCTGGAACGGCCTGCTGGTCGCGAAGGTGGGCATGCAGCCGATCATCGCGACGCTGATCCTGATGGTGGCGGGCCGCGGCATCGCGCAGCTCGTGACCGACGGGCAGATCATCACCATCTACTACAAGCCTTTCTTCTTCCTCGGCAGCGGTTACCTGCTTGGGCTGCCGTTCTCGCTCTTCATCGTGGCGGCGGTGTTCGTGCTGCTGTACCTCGCGATCACGCGCACCGCGCTCGGCCTGTTCATCCAGGCGGTGGGCATCAATCCGACCGCGGCGCGCGTGGCGGGCGTGCAGTCGCGGCGGCTCGTCGTCGGCGCCTATGCCTTCTGCGGCGCCTGCGCGGGCGTCGCGGGGCTGCTGATCAGTTCCAACGTCAAGAGCGCGGACGGCAACAACGCCGGCCAGTTGCTCGAACTCGACGCGATCCTCGCGGTCACGCTCGGCGGCACCGCGCTCACCGGCGGGCGCTTCAGCCTCATGGGCAGCGTGATCGGCGCGCTGATCATCCAGACGCTGACCTACGCGATCTACTCGATGGGCGTGCCGCCCGAGATCAACCTCGTGGTCAAGGCGGTGGTGGTGTTCGCGGTGATGCTGCTGCAGTCGCCCGAGTTCCGCACGCAGCTGCGCGTGCTGGTGCAGCGGCCGGTGCACGACGGAGGTGCCGCATGAGCGCCGTGATGCAGAGCGCGTCGGCGCCAAAGCCCACGTCCGCGCCCGGTGCGGGGCGGAAGGGGCTCAACCCCAAGTACCTGCCGCTCGCGGCCACGGTGTCGCTGTTCGTGCTGATGGCCACGCTCGGCTCGGTGTTCTACGACGGCTTCTTCTCGGCCCAGGTGTTCCTGAACCTGCTCATCGACAACGCCTTCCTGATCGTGGTGGCGGTGGGCATGACCTTCGTGATCCTCTCGGGGGGAATCGACCTGTCGGTGGGCTCGGTGATCGCGCTCACCACCATGGTGTCGGCCGCGCTGGTCGAGAAGCACGGCTGGAGCCCGGCGGTCGTGATTCCGCTCGTGCTCGCGATGGGCACGGCCTTCGGCGCCTTCATGGGCTTCCTGATCGAGCGCTTCCGGCTGCAGCCTTTCATCGTCACGCTCGCGGGCATGTTCCTCGCGCGCGGGCTGTGCTATCTCATCAGCATCGACTCGATCAGCATCACGAACGAGTTCTATGCCCAGGTCTCGCAGGTCCGCATCCCGGTCTGGGGCGAGGCCTCGCTCTCGATCAGCGCGGTGATCGCGGTCGCGGTGCTGCTCGCGGCGATCTTCATCGCCCACTGCACGCCCTTCGGTCGCACGGTCTACGCGATCGGCGGCAGCGAGCATTCGGCGATGCTGATGGGCCTGCCGGTGCGGCGCACGCTGGTCGGGGTCTACACGCTCTCGGGCTTCTGCTCGGCGCTCGCGGGCGTGATCTTCACCTTCTACATGCTCTCGGGCTACGGCCTGCATGCGCTGGGCCTCGAGCTCGACGCCATCGCGGCGGTGGTGATCGGCGGCACGCTGCTCACGGGCGGCGTGGGCTACGTGGCCGGCACGCTGTTCGGCGTGCTGATGCTCGGGATCATCCAGACCCTCATCTCGTTCGACGGCACGCTGAGCTCGTGGTGGACGCGCATCGTCGTCGGCGCGCTGCTCTTCGTCTTCTGCCTGCTGCAACGCTTCTTCACCTCGCGCGCACCGCGCCGCTGATATCCCATGACAAAGAAATTGCGCTCGACCGAATGGTTCGGCTCCGCCGACAAGAACGGCTTCATGTACCGTAGCTGGATGAAGAACCAGGGCATCCCGGACCACGAGTTCGACGGCCGCCCGATCATCGGCATCTGCAACACCTGGTCGGAGCTCACGCCGTGCAACGCGCACTTCCGCAAGATCGCGGAGCATGTGAAGCGCGGCATCTCGGAGGCCGGCGGCTTCCCGGTGGAGTTCCCGGTGTTCTCGAACGGCGAGTCGAACCTGCGGCCCACCGCGATGCTCACGCGCAACCTCGCGAGCATGGACGTGGAAGAGGCGATCCGCGGCAACCCGGTGGATGCGGTGGTGCTGCTCACGGGCTGCGACAAGACCACGCCGGCACTGCTGATGGGCGCGGCGAGCTGCGACATCCCGGCCATCGTGGTCACGGGCGGGCCGATGCTCAACGGCAAGCTCGACGGCAAGAACATCGGCTCCGGCACGGCCGTGTGGCAGCTGCACGAATCGCTCAAGGCCGGCGAGATCGGCCTGCACCAGTTCCTTTCGGCCGAGGCCGGCATGTCGCGCTCGGCCGGCACCTGCAACACCATGGGCACGGCCTCGACCATGGCCTGCATGGCCGAGGCGCTCGGCACCTCGCTGCCGCACAACGCGGCGATTCCGGCGGTCGACGCGCGGCGCTACGTGCTGGCGCAGATGTCGGGCATGCGCGCGGTCGAGATGGCGAAGGAGGGGCTCACGCTGTCGAAGATCCTGACGCGCGAGGCCTTCGAGAACGCGATCCGCGTCAACGCGGCGATCGGCGGCTCGACCAATGCGGTGATCCACCTGAAGGCGATCGCGGGCCGTATCGGCGTGCCGCTCGAACTCGAGGACTGGACCCGCATCGGCAGCCACACGCCGACCATCGTCGACCTGATGCCTTCGGGCCGCTTCCTGATGGAGGAGTTCTACTACGCGGGCGGCCTGCCCGCGGTGCTGCGCCGTCTGGGCGAGAACGGCCTGCTGCCGCATCCCGATGCACTCACGGTCAACGGACGCTCGCTCTGGGACAACGTGCGCGATGCGCCGAGCCTCGACGACGAGGTGATCCGCCCGCTCGACAAGCCGCTGATCGCCGACGGCGGCATCCGCATCCTGCGCGGCAACCTGTCGCCGCGCGGCGCGGTGCTCAAGCCCTCGGCCGCCTCGCCGGAGCTGCTGAAGCACCGGGGCCGGGCGGTGGTGTTCGAGAACCTCGAGCACTACAAGGAACGCATCGTCGACGAATCGCTCGAGGTCGATGCGAGCTCCGTGCTGGTGATGAAGAACTGCGGCCCCAAGGGCTACCCCGGCATGGCCGAGGTCGGCAACATGGGCCTGCCGCCCAAGCTGCTGCGCCAGGGCATCAAGGACATGGTGCGCATCTCCGACGCGCGCATGAGCGGCACCGCCTATGGCACCGTGGTGCTGCACGTGGCGCCCGAGGCCGCCGACCGCGGTCCGCTGGCGGCGGTGCGCGACGGCGACTGGATCGAGCTCGACTGCGATGCCGGCCGCCTGCATCTGGACATCAGCGATGAAGAGCTGGCGTCGCGCCTCGCTTCGCTGTCGGCTTCGGACACCCAGCCGATGAGCACGCGCGGCGGCGGCTACCAGAAGCTCTACGTCAACCACGTGCTGCAGGCCGACGAGGGCTGCGACTTCGATTTCCTGGTCGGCTGCAGAGGCTCGGCCGTGCCGCGCCATTCGCACTGAAATGAAGGCGGACAGCCGGACGCAGAGGACGCGAAGGATTCGCGAAAGGCGCGAAAAAGAAAATCAAAATTTTCTGTTCCCTTTCGCGTCCTTCGCGGAATCTTCGCGTCCTCTGCGTCCGGCAATCCGCTCCCGCTCCCGAACTGACATCTTCGACACACCATGACCCCCAGATACCGCGGCATCTTCCCGGTGGTGCCCACCACCTTCACTGAACAGGGCGCGCTCGACCTCGAAAGCCAGAAGCGCTGCGTCGACTTCATGATCGACGCCGGCTCCGACGGCCTGTGCATCCTCGCCAATTTCTCGGAGCAGTTCGTGCTGTCCGACGAAGAGCGCGAAGTGCTCACGCGCACGGTGCTCGAGCATGTGGCGGGCCGGGTGCCTGTGATCGTGACGACCACGCACTACAGCACCCGGGTCTGCGCCGAGCGCAGCCGGCGCGCGCAGGACATGGGCGCGGCGATGCTGATGGTGATGCCGCCCTACCATGGCGCGACCTTCCGCGTGCCCGAGCCGCAGATCTACGAGTTCTATGCAGGCCTCTCGGACGCGGTGCGCATTCCGATCATGATCCAGGACGCGCCCGCGAGCGGCACCGTGCTGTCGGCCGCCTTCCTCGCGCGCATGGCGCGCGAGATCGAGCAGGTTGCGTACTTCAAGATCGAGACCGCGGGCGCGGCCTCGAAGCTGCGCGAGCTGATCCGGCTCGGCGGCGATGCGATCGAGGGCCCGTGGGACGGCGAGGAGGCGATCACGCTGATGCCCGACCTCGATGCCGGTGCCACCGGCTCGATGACGGGTGGCGGCTATCCGGACGGCATCCGCCCGATCATCGAAGCGCACCGCGCCGGTGACCGCGACAAGGCCTTCGCGCTCTACCAGCAGTGGCTGCCGCTGATCAACTACGAGAACCGCCAGGCGGGGCTGCTCGCATGCAAGGCGCTGATGAAGGAGGGCGGTGTGATCGCCTGCGAGGCGCCGCGGCATCCGCTGCCGGCGCTGCATCCCGAAACGCGCGCCGGGCTGATCGAGACCGCGAAGCGCCTCGATCCGCTGGTGCTGCGCTGGGGACGCTGAAGGAAGAAAAAAGAAGAGGAGGAGAGCGGAAGGTCTTCAGCTCTTCTCGAGCTCGCTGACCTGCAGCGACAGGTCGAACAGCTTCGACTTGCTTGCGTAGTAGCGGTCGAGCCGCCATTCCTTCAGGATGTCGATCGCGAGTTCGAAGCTCTTGTAGTCGAGGTTGTAGAGCGTGACCAGTTCGAAGCTGCGCTCCGATTCGAGCGCCAGCACGAGCTGGGCAAGGATCTTGGCCGATTCATTGGCCGGGTCCGTTTCGATGAACCGGCGGGCGACCTTGATGGCATTCATTGGAAAGTGTTCCTCGGTAGGCAGAGACCGGGAACTATAGCTATCAGCCTCTCAGGCTTTGTGACAGAAATATGACATGCAAGGCCATCGCCGCCGCGGGCGGCGGGCGATGGCAAGGTGGCGGGTTGGTCTTCGCTGTGCCGCTCAGCGCACCGGGACCGGCGCCGGCATCGGCGCCGGCATGCGCTCGACGGGCGCCACGATCGGCGCCGGCGCGCGCGAGGGCGCCGGCATCGGAGCCGGCATCGCGGCGGGCGCGGGCATGACGACGGTGGTGACCGATTCGCGGATCACGCCGCCGCCCATCACGCTGCCGTCGACGGCGCCGGTGGTGTTGCCGGCACTGCCGAGCACGCGCGCTTCGCAGTCGGCGCGGTCGGCCGGAGGCTGCAGGTTGCAGCGCGCGAGCGCATTGGCGCGGTAGTCGGGCGCGCTGGTCAGGCCGCCGCGTGCGGCTTCCTGGCGCGCGGCGCCGGCTTCACGGATGCAGGCGGCGCGGTCCTGCTGATTGTGTCCGCAGACCGAGAGCTCCTGCTGGTAGGTGGAATCGCCGCGGCGCGTCTGGGCCGAGGCGGGCGCGAGGACGGCGGCCAGGCCGCCCGCGGCAACGAGGGCGGCAATCATCGAACGGGTGCGAAGGCTGTTCATGGTGTGCTCCTTGGAGTGACCTGAAACGAGGGAAAAGATTGGAACGCGGCCGGGCCTCGGCGGTTCCGCTCCGGCAGGGCCGCGACGGGGCTCAGCGTGTGGGTGCGGCCGGCTGCGGCGGCAGCGGCGCGACGGTCTTGCGGATCACGCCGCCGCCCATCACGCTGCCTTCGGTGCTCGTGCGGGCGCCGCCCTGCAGGCGCGCCTCGCAGTCGGCACGGTCGGCCGCGGGCTGTTCGCGGCAGCGCGCCATGGCATTGGCGTCGTAGCGGCCGGGGCTGGCGCTGGTCAGGCCGTTGCGTGCGGCTTCCTGGCGCGCGGCGCCGGCTTCGCGCAGGCAGGCGGCGCGGTCCTGCTGCACGCCGTCGCAGGCGGCGCGCTCAGCCGCGGCGCTTGGTTGCTGCGCAGGCTGTGCGCGCACGACCGAGGCGCCGGCGGCGAGAAAGACGCATGCCGCGAAAAAGGTGGCAGCGGCAAGAGGCGATCGGGAACGGACAGTGGCTGTTCTTCTCATCGGGTGCTCCTGGTTGGGCCGCACCCTCCGAGGAGCACGACCGGAGCGCCAGTGTGGGCGCACGACCCGCCCGCGGCCTGTGGGACGGCACAGACACCCGCCCCGGCCGGACTCGCCGATCCGTGTGGGACTGATCCGGCAGCGCCGGCTCAGCCCTCGGAGATGCGCTGGGCGAGGTGCGCGAGCGCTTCGTCGACCTGATCGACGAGGATCAGCGACAGATCGCCCGGCTGCAGGCGCGCGAGCGCGGTGTCGATGGCGATGAATTCGCCCCGGATCTCGTCGATGTAGCGCGTGCGCGCGGCGCCCTGCAGGCCCTGGCGCAGCAGTGCCATCACTTCGCCGTCGGCACGGCCGCGCTGCGCGGCGTCCTGGTAGAGGATCACGTCGTCGAAGGCCTGGCCGAGGATCGCGGTCTGGTCGCGGATGTCGGAATCGCGCCGGTCGCCCGCGCCGCTGATGACCACCGAGCGCTTCCGCGCCGGCATGGTGTCGACGGCCGACACCAGCGCGCGCATCGCGTCGGTGTTGTGGCCGTAGTCGGCGATCACGGTGGCGCCGCGGTAGTCCATCACGTTGAAGCGGCCCGGCACGCCGGCCGCGTCGTTCATGAAGCTCGCGAGGCCGCTGCGGATGGTGTCCCAGTCCAGGCCCACGCCCCACGCGGCGGCCACCGCGGCCATCACGTTGTCGACCTGGAAGCCGATGGTGCCGCCGCGCGTGATCGGCACGTCGCGCAATGCGATGCGCTCGCGCCACGAGCCTTCGGCCGCGACCAGCGTGTCGTTGTCGATGTAGACCGTGCGCTTGCCCTGCGCGCGGTGCGTGGCCATCACCGGATGCTGGCGGTCGGCGGCGAAGAAGATCACGTGGCCGGGGCAGCCCGCGGCCATGGCGGCGACGTTCACGTCGGCCGCGTTGAGCACCGCATAGCCGTCGGGCGCCACGTTGCGCACGATCACGCGCTTGAGCACGGCCAGGTCTTCCACCGTGGTGATGTAGTTCAGCCCCAGGTGGTCGCCGCTGCCGATGTTGGTGACCACGGCCACCTGGCAGCGGTCGAAGCCCAGGCCCTCGCGCAGGATGCCGCCGCGCGCGACCTCGAACACCGCGGCGTCGACGTCGGGGTGCATCAGCACGTTGCGCGCGCTCTTCGGTCCGCTGCAGTCGCCGCTGTCGGTCTGGCGGCCGTCGACGTACACGCCGTCGGTGTTGGTCATGCCGGTGCGCAGGCCGCTCGATGCGAGCAGGTGGTTGATCAGGCGCGCGGTGGTGGTCTTGCCGTTGGTGCCGGTCACGGCCACCACCGGAATGCGGCCGTCGTCGCCGGGGGCGAAGAGGGTGTCCATGATCGCCTCGCCCACGGCGCGGCCGCGGCCGAACGAGGGCGAGATGTGCATGCGCAGCCCCGGGGCCGCATTCACCTCGACCACGCCGCCGTGCTGCTCCTCGAGCGGACGCAGCACGTTCTCGCACACCATGTCGACGCCGCAGATGTGCAGGCCGACCATCTGCGCCGCATCGACCGCGCGCGCGGCCACTTCGGGGTGCACGGTGTCGGTCACGTCGGTGGCGGTGCCGCCGGTGGAGAGGTTCGCGTTGTTGCGCAGCACCACGCGCTGGCCGCGCTCGGGCACGCTGTCGGGCGTGAGGCCCTGGGCCTCGAGCCGGCCGATCGCGATGTCGTCGAGCCGGATCTTGGTGAGCGAGGTCGCGTGGCCTTCGCCGCGCCGCGGATCGAGGTTCACCGCATCGACGAGCTGGCGCACGGTGGCGCTGCCGTCGCCGATCACGTGCGGCGGGTCGCGCCGCGCCGCGGCCACGAGCCGGTCGCCGACCACCAGCAGGCGGAAGTCGAAGCCGGGCAGGAATTTCTCGACCATCACCTCGCCGTAGGCCGCGGCCGATTCGTAGGCCGCCGCGAGCTGCTCGCGCGTGGTGATGTTGACCGTCACGCCCTTGCCCTGGTTGCCGTCCTGCGGCTTCACCACCACGGGCAGGCCGATCTCCATCGCGGCGGCCCAGCCGTCGTCGGCATCGGCGACGGGGCGCCCCAGCGGCACCGGCACGCCGGCGGCATTGAGCAGCTGCTTGGTGAGTTCCTTGTCCTGCGCGATCGATTCGGCCACGCCGCTGGTGCTGTCGACCTCGGCCGCCTGGATGCGGCGCTGGCGCGAGCCCCAGCCGAACTGCACCAGGCTGCCGCTCGTGAGCCGGCGGTACGGAATGCCGCGCACCACGGCGGCATCGACGATGGAGCCGGTGCTCGGGCCCAGGCGCTCGGATTCGTCGAGGTCGCGCAGCTCGGTGATGGCGGCGGTGGCGTCGAAGGGGGTGTCGTTCTGCGCGGCGGCGATCAGCGCCTCGGCCAGCGCGAGCGCGCGGCGGCCGACTTCTTCCTCCGAGTACTGGACGACGACCTGGTAGACGCCTTCCTCCATCGTGGGCGAGGTGTGGCCGAAATTCACCGCGCAGCCGGCCTGGGCCTGCAGCGCAACGGCGGCGTTCTCGAGCACGTGGGCCAGCGCCATCGGCTGGCCGAGCACCATCGGATGCAGTTCGCCGATGGTGGGAAAGCGCGCCCGCAGGCGGGCTTCGAAGCCGGGCAGGCGGCTGATGGCGTTCTCGTCGCCTTCGCAGGCCACGACGGCCTCGATGGCGGTGTGGCGGCTCCAGAGGTTGGGGCCGCGCAGGGCGCGGGTGCGGGTCACTTTCATGGGGCGGCGCGGCGCATCAGGCAAGTTGGGGTTGCAGGGAAAGCGGCGGCGTCTGCGACAGCTGCAGCGACGCCAGGGCGGCCTGCAGGTCGGCCTCGAAGGCCTCCACGCCGGCGCCGATCAGGTTCAGCGGAATGCCCATGGCCCAGGCCGCGGCCACGGCGGCCAGCAGGCTCTCGAGGCTGACGCCCGCATGCGTGGCACGCCACACCGTGAGGCGGCCGAGGCCCGGCAGGAAGGATTCGCTGCTGCCGTTGGCCAGCACCACGCGGTCCTGCCGCACCAGCACGGCCTTGCCGCCGGCGGCCTGGTGCGCGGCGAGCGCGGGAGACTGCGCGTCGGCGGCATAGAGGATGACGCCGCCGTCGCACAGCGGCGCGAGGCCGGCCACGCGTTCGTCGCCCCCGTTGAGCACGGCCGTGCCCTCGGGCAGCACCACGTCGACCTGCGTGCGCAGCACCTTGACCATCTGGTCGCTCTCGGTGATGTCGTAGTCGGTCAGCGCCTCGGCGCCGTCGAGGTCGGTCACGATGCCGATCTGGCAGCGGTCGTAGGGCAGGCCGTCGCGCAGGATGGTTTCGGCGCCGTTCTCGATCACCACGGCCTGCACGGCGCGGTTCATCAGCAGACGGTGGCCGGCGTCCCAGTTGGCGCTGTCGCGCGCGTCGACGCGGCGGCGCTCGAGGAACAGGCCGTCGCGGCAGGCGAGGCCGGTGTGGCGTCCGCCGAGGTTGATGAGCCAGGCCACGAGCCGCGCGAGCACCGCGGTGTCGCGCGAACCGGCGACGCCGACCACGGGAATGCGGCCCGGCGCGTCGTTCGGGAACAGGTGGTCGCAGATCGCGCGGCCCACGGGGCGCGGCGAGCCGACGGCGGGCTTCAGGTGCATCAGCAGGCCGGGGCCGGCGTTGACTTCGACGATCGCGCCGCCCTGCGGGCCGAGCGGCCGGCCGATGTCCTGCGCCACGAGGTCGATGCCGGCGATGTCGAGCCCGACCACGCGCGCGGCCAGCACGGCGGCGTGCGCGACTTCGGGGTGGACCTGATCGGTGCAGTCGTTCGCCATGTTGCCGTTGCGCTGGATCGTCACCACGCGGCCGGCGGCCGGCACCGAGCTGCCGTCGAGGTCCTGGCGCTTGAGTTCGAGCTGCAGCTTGGCGTCGGTGGCCAGCACGATCACGTCGAGCGGGAATTCTTCCTCGGCGCCGCGGCGCGGGTCGCTGTTGAGCTGCTTGTCGATCAGCTCGGCCACGGTGCTCTGGCCGTCGCCGGTCACCGTGATGATCTCGCCGCGCGCGGCGGCCACCACTTCGCCGCCCACCACCAGCAGGCGGTGCTCGTGGCCGCGGATGAAGCGCTCGACCATCACGTCGCTGCCCTCGGGCTCGGCGACGGCGAAGGCGGCCATCACTTCCTCGCGCGTCGTCAGTTCGAGCGACACGCCGCGGCCGTGGTTGGCGTCGGAGGGCTTCACCACCACCGGCACGCCGATGTCCTCGGCGGCTTCCCAGGCTTCTTCGGCGCTCTCGACCACCTGGCCCTCGGGCACCGGCACGCCGCAGCTCGCGAGCAGCGACTTGGTGAGCTCCTTGTCGGAAGCGATCGATTCGCCGATGGCGCTGGTGTAGTCGGTCTCGGCGGTCCAGATGCGCTGCTGGTTCGCGCCATAGCCGAGCTGGACCAGGTTGCCGCTGTTGAGCCGCATGTGCGGAATGCCGCGGTCGGTGGCGGCGGCCACGATGGCGGCGGTGCTCGGGCCGAGGTAGCAGTCTTCCACCTTGGCCTTGACTGCGTCCACGGCCTTCTGCACGTCGGCGGCGGTGAACGGGTCGTTGTTGATGGCCGCCATCAGCAGGCGGTGGCCCTCGGCCAGCGCCACCCGCGCGACCTGCTCGTCGCGCGCGCGGAACACCATGCGGTAGACGCCGTGCGCCGAGGTGCTGCGCGTCTGGCCGAAGCCCGTCGGCATGCCGGCGAGGTTGAGCAGCTCGATCACCACGTGCTCGAGCACGTGGCCCGACCAGGTGCCTTCGGTCAGGCGCTGGATGAAGCCGCCGCGCTCGCCCACGCCGCAGTGGTGCTCGATGAGCGCGGGCAGCAGGCCGGTCAGCCGGTCGGTGAAGCCCTCGATCTTGTTCGAGGGGTAGTCTTCGAGCTCGCCGAGGTCGAGCCAGACTTCCAGCACGGGCCGGTAGGTCCAGAGGTTGGGGCCGCGCAAATAGTTGATGCGCAACAGGCGGATGTCGTCGAAACGGGTCATGCAAACGTTCGATGTGCTTTGGCCGAGTACCGCGGCGCCTTCAAGCGCGCCCATGGCGATCGGTCAGAATCGGCGCCCGACACGGGGCGCCATGGCGCGGTCCCTGCGGCCCGCGACGGGCAAGAGTCAAAGAAACACAATGCAACATCACGATCCAGTCGGCACCCGGGAGGGCGAAAAAGCAGCGGCGGCTTCAGACGCCCTGAAAAGCCGCCTCGCAGCCGCGGAAAACGTTCTGATCACATTGCCGGTTGACCTCGACGAAGAACTTCGGTTTACCTCGGGGCTGGTGGCGCTGACCGACCGGCGCCTGGTCGCGCTGGGCCAGCAAGGGCAGTGGCGTGAGTGGTCACTATCAGACGCCGATCTCGAGCTGCACCTGAACGACCATGCCGGCGTCGGAACCCTCGACCTGACGGCCCCCGGCGGCCTGCTCGCGCGCTGGCGCTACACGCTCGCGGGCCAGCCGGCGGCGCTCAAGCTGCTCAAGCTCTTCGGGCAGCGCAGCGGCGGCCCGGCTGTCGCCGAGGCGACAGCCGAGCCCGACGGTGACGACCTGCTGACCGACAGCGAACTGCAGACCCCCCCGTCCACCTGGGTGCTGCTGCGGCTCGGCCGCTTTGCCCGGCCCTACCGCAAGCAGCTGATCGCCGGTTTCATCCTGACCCTGATTTCGACCGCCGCGAGCCTGGTGCCGCCGTACCTGACCATTCCGCTGATGGACGACATCCTGATTCCGTTCCAGAACGGACAGAAGATCGACCCCGCGCACGTGGCGCTGTACCTCGGCGGCCTGCTCGGCGCGGCGCTGGTCGGCTGGGGGCTGGGCTGGGCGCGCACCTACCTGCTCGCGCTGGTCTCGGAACGCATCGGCGCCGACCTGCGCACCACGACCTACGAGCACCTGCTGACCCTGCCGCTCGACTACTTCGGCGGCAAGCGCACCGGCGACCTGATGGCGCGCATCGGCTCCGAGACCGACCGCATCAACGTCTTCCTCTCGCTGCACGCGCTCGACTTCGCCAACGACGTGCTGATGATCGTGATGACCGCGTTCATCCTGTTCTCGATCAACCCGCTGCTCGCGGTGGTCACGCTGGTGCCGCTGCCCTTCATCGCGTGGATGATCCACGTGGTGCGCGACCGGCTGCGCACCGGCTTCGAGAAGATCGACCGCGTCTGGTCCGAAGTGACGAACGTGCTGGCCGACACCATTCCCGGCATCCGCGTGGTCAAGGCCTTCGCGCAGGAGCGCCGCGAGGCCGAGCGCTTCCGCGCCGCCAACGCCTACAACCTGCAGGTCAACGACAAGCTCAACCGCACCTGGTCGCTGTTCACGCCGACCGTCTCGCTCTTGACCGAGATCGGCCTGCTCGTGGTCTGGGCCTTCGGCATCTGGCAGGTGGCGCGCGGCAGCATCACGGTGGGCGTGCTGACGGCCTTCATCGCCTACATCGGGCGCTTCTACACGCGGCTCGACTCGATGAGCCGCATCGTCTCGGTCACGCAGAAGGCCGCGGCGGGCGCCAAGCGCATCTTCGACATCCTCGACCATGTGAGCAACGTGCCCGAGCCCGCGAATTCCGGTGAAGGTGGAGCGCGTGCAGGGCCGCATCGAGATGAGCGGGCTGGGCTTCCGCTACGGCTCGCGCGCGGTGATCCACGACCTCGACCTCGTGATCGAGCCGGGCGAGATGATCGGCCTCGTGGGCCACAGCGGCTCGGGCAAGAGCACGCTGGTCAACCTGATCTGCCGCTTCTACGACGTGACCGACGGCGCGATCAAGGTCGACGGCACCGACATCCGCCGCTTCGCGGTGGCCGACTACCGGCGCCACGTCGGGTTGGTGCTGCAGGAGCCTTTCCTCTTCTTCGGCACCATCGCGCAGAACATCGCCTACGGCAAGCCCGACGCCACGCGCGAGGAGATCGTCGCCGCCGCGCGCGCCGCGCATGCGCACGACTTCATCCTGCGGCTGCCGCACGGCTACGACTCGCTCGTGGGCGAGCGCGGGCAGGGGCTCTCGGGCGGCGAGCGGCAGCGCATCAGCATCGCGCGCGCGCTGTTGATCGACCCGCGCATCCTGATCCTCGACGAAGCCACCTCGGCCGTCGACACCGAGACCGAGAAGGAGATCCAGAAGGCGCTCGACAACCTCGTGCAGGGCCGCACCACGATCGCGATTGCGCACCGGCTCTCGACCCTGCGCAAGGCCGACCGGCTCGTGGTCATGGACCGCGGCGAGGTGGTCGAGGTCGGCCCGCACGACGCGCTGATGGCGAAGCAGGGCGCCTACTGGCGGCTCTACCAGGCCCAGCTGCGCCAGGGCGACGACGATGCGAGCGAGGGCGCGGTCCAGGAGCGCGCGGGCGCCCAGGCGGCGCTGGCGGTCAGCCACGCGGCCCATCCCGCCGGAGAGGTCTGAAAAACAATGAACGCGACGAGCACCATCACCCCCTTCGAGGGCTTTGCGCTGGCACGCGACGGTTTCGGCCGGCTCGTGCTGACCGATCCGCACGGCGAGCAGCATGCCGGCGTCACGCCGGTGCGCGCCTTTCCGCTCAGCGCGCCCGGCGAGGGCGTTTCGCTGGTCGGCGGCGACGGCCGCGAGCTGGTCTGGATCGACCGCGCCGAGCAACTGCCGGCGCCTGCGCGCGCGCTGCTCGAAGAGGAACTCGCGGTGCGTGACTTCGCGCCCACGCTGCTGAAGCTGCACAGCGTCTCGAGCTTCGGCGTGCCGAGCACCTGGACCGTGAGCACCGACCGCGGCGAGACCAGCTTCGTGCTCAAGGCCGAGGAAGACATCCGGCGGCTCGAAGGCGGCGCGCTGCTGATCGCGAGCGCGCACGGCGTGCAGTTCCGCATTCCCGACACGAAGGCGCTCGACCGCGCCTCGCGCAAGCTGCTCGAGCGCTTCCTCTAGGGCCTGTGAACAGGCCCTAGAGAAGCGGGCTGTGGCCGGTCTCGGCCCGCAGCGCGGCGCCAGCGCCGGCCAGTGCGGGCGCGGGTGACCGCTTGACCGCCGCGGCCCGGCGGTGGCCCCAGGCGGTGATGGGCTTCTCGAAGCCGCGGTGCAGTCCGTGCGAGAGCAGCAGCGCCAGCCCGAACGAGAGCAGCAGCAGCGGCGTGCCGACCACCAGCCCCGGCAGCGCCGCGATCACCGCGTTCGCGGCCACGTACTGCACCAGGTACATCGCATACGAGCGATGCCCGACGAACACCAGCCACTTCGACGCCAGCCCGCGCGCCAGCCAGGTGCGCGGGGCGACCAGCGCCGGGATCAGCAGCGTCACGAGCAGGCTGTAGACCGCGATGGCGCTGGCCGTGCCGATGCGGTCGGCCACGAGCGGAAAGCGGCGCTGCCACAGGAGCAGCAGCAGGACCAGCGCGAGCGCCACGCCGTGGTTCATCAACCCGCCGAGCAGCGCGAAGCCGCGGCGCGAATGCAGCGCGATGGCGAGCCCCGTGCCAAGCAGCATGCCGATGTAGTTCTGCGGCAGCAGCAGCTTCCACTCGTGGCCGCCGATGCCGATCATCGCCAGCGCCGCGATGCAGAAGCCGACGGCCGCCAGCGCCGAGCGCGGCGTGGTGCCGAACACCACGAGCAGCGCCGGCCAGACCAGGTAGTACTTCCACTCCACGGCCAGCGTCCAGGTCATGTGCAGCGGCGCGAGTTCGGCGAGTTCGTTCTGCAGGCTCAGGTAGTAGGGCGCCGCGGCCTTCATCTGCGCCCAGCTGCCGTCGCCCGCGAGCCAGCTCAGGCCCAGCACCGCGAGGAAGACCAGCAGGTAGAGCGGCAGCAGGCGCGTTGCGCGGCGGATGTAGAAGGCCTGCAGCGAGATGCGGCCCGTGGCGTCGCGCTCCCGCAGCAGCAGCGTGGTGATGAGAAAGCCCGAGAGCACGAAGAAGGCGTGCACGCCGAGCCAGCCCGAGAAGCGCGTCCAGCCGATGCCGCCGAAATGCTCGCTGAAGACGAGGAACACCGAGACGGCGCGCAGCCCGTCGAGCGCCGCGAAGTTGCGCGTGGCGCGGTATGCCTCGAAGCTGATCGCTGTCGCGCGCTCGCTCATCCTGTCCCCGCGGCCGTGTCCTTGTGTGTGTGAGGCGCAGGATTTTGCCCGACATACGGCAATTGCGTTACAACTTGGTGGCATAAACGCCACATCGCATGCCTTCGCCGGCGAAAATCGCCGACCCCTTGAACTACCCGGCCGTTGTCCTCGGCGGACTGACATGCCCCTGCACACCACCGCGCTCGTCCTCTTCTCCGGCGGCCAGGATTCGACCACCTGCCTCGCCGATGCGCTTTCCAAGTACCAGCGGGTCGAGACCCTGGGCTTCGACTACGGCCAGCGCCACCGGGTCGAGCTCGACGTGCGCGGCAGCATCCTCGCGAAGATGCGCGAGCGCTTTCCCGACTGGGCGCCGCGGCTCGGCCCCGACCACGTGCTCACGCTCGCGGCCCTGGCCCAGCTCGGCGGCTCCTCGCTCACCGAGGAAGTGGCTTTCGAGATGCAGGCCGACGGCCTGCCGAACACCTTCGTGCCCGGGCGCAACCTGCTGTTCCTCACGCTCGCGGGCGCGCTCGCATACCGGCGCGGGCTGCAGGTGATCGTCACCGGCGTCTGCGAGACTGACTTCTCCGGCTATCCCGACTGCCGCGACGACACGATGAAGGCGATGCAGCTCGCGCTCTCGCTCGGGCTGGAGCGCCGCCTGGTCATCGAGACCCCGCTGATGTGGATCGACAAGGCCGAGACCTGGCAGATGGCACGCCGGCTCGGTGGCGCACCGCTGGTCGACCTGATCGTGGAAGAAACCCACACCTGCTACCTCGGCGACCGCAGCCACCGGCAGGCCTGGGGCTATGGCTGCGGCAGCTGCCCGGCGTGCGAGCTGCGCGCGAAGGGGTGGGAGCGCTATGTGGCGGCCGCGCCCGCCGATGCGACCTCCACGCGGTAGCGCGCGGCGGCGCCCTCGGCGGTGTCGGGCACCAGCGTCCAGCGCTGGGTGTGGAACTCGCCGACCGCCGCGCGGTGCGCGATCGACACCATCGCGCCGCCCTTGCCACGCACCATCTCCGAGAGCCGCTGGTAGAGCGTGCGCTCGGCCGGGGCGTCCAGCGCACTGCTGATCTCGTCGGCGAAGATCCAGCTCGGCTTCTTCAGCAGCACGCGCGCGATCGCGAGGCGCTGCTGTTCGCCGCCCGAGAGCTTCTGGCTCCAGGCGTCGCTGTCGTCGAGGCGTGCGGCCAGATCGGGCAGCAGCGCGTCATCGAGCGCTTGGCGCAGCTGCGCGTCGCTGTACTTCGAGGCGTCTTCCGGATAGGCCAGCGCCTGGCGCAGCGGCCCGTCGGGCACGTAGGGCCGCTGCGGCATGAACATCGCATCGGCCGGCACCTGCACGCGTCCGCGCGCGAACGGCCAGATGCCCGCGAAGGCGCGGAACAGCGTCGACTTGCCGCTGCCCGAGGGCCCCTGCACCAGCACGCTCTCGCCGGCAGCGGCCGAGAGCGCCGCATCAGCGAGCAGCGGCCGGCCGTTGGGCAGGCTCAGCGACAGGCTGTCGGTGCGGAGGGCCTCGGCGTCGCTGCGTTCGAGCGCCCGCGCCTGCGCGGTGCGCGCGCGGATCGCGTCGTCGAAGCTGGTCAGGCGGTCGGCGGTGGCGCGCCATGCGGCCACGTTGTCATAGTTGTCGACGAACCAACTCAGCGAATCCTGCACCCGGCCGAAGGCCGTCGAGATCTGCATCAGCTGGCCCAGCTGGATCGCGCCGCTGAAGAAGCGCGGTGCCGCGACCACGAAGGGAAAGATCACCGCGGCCTGCCCGAAGAAGGCAGTGAAGGTCACGAGGTTCTTCTGCTGCTTGATGAGCGCGAGGTAGTTGCGCAGCACCGCACCGAAGCGCAGGTCGAGCTGACCGCGTTCCACCGTTTCGCCGCGGTCGAGCGCGATCGCCTCGCTGTACTCGCGCACGCGCACCAGGTGGTGCCGGAAGTCGGCCTCAAAGCGCTGCTGGCGGAAGTTGAGCCCGATCAGCGGCCGGCCGATGTAGTGCGTGATGATCGTGCCGATCACGCAGTAGACGAGTGCGAGCCAGACCATGGAGCCGGCGATCTCATACGTGCTGCCGCCGATCGGCAGCGCCACCGTGCCCGACAGGCCCCAGAGAATGCCCACGAAGCTGACCAGCGTGACCACGGCATTCAGGAGGCCCATCGACAGCGTCATGGTCGCGCTCGTGAAGAGGTGCATGTCCTCCTGGATGCGCTGGTCGGGATTGTCGGGCGTGGTGCCGTCGTTGCCGGCGTAGCGCGCGAGCTCCAGTTCGTAGAAGGTGCGGTTGGCCATCCAGCGGCCGAGATAGTTGCGCGTGATCCAGGCGCGCCAGCGCAGCTGCAGCAATTGCGTCACATAGAACTTGAGCACCTGCAGCGCGATATTGAAGAAGGCGAGCACGCAGAACACGCGGATCTCGCGCCAGAACACGGTGGCGTCCTTGTTCTGCAGTCCGTCGTAGAAGCGCCCGTACCACTGGTTGAAGAGCACGAGCGCATACACGTAGGCCAGATTCAGCGCGACGATCGCCGCGAACATGATCCGTGCCCGCCATTTCTCCTCCGACTGGAAGTAGGGCGCCGCGAGCCGGAGGACGCGGCGCAGCACCTGGACGAAGGTCTTGGCGCGTTCGTTGACGGAAGGAGAAGACATGCGGGGTTCCTCGAAGGCGCTCGCGCGCGGGGATCGATCGTGAGGAAGCCATCCTAGACAAATTCCTTAAGCGGGCCTGAAGCGGTGCGCGGCTGGACCGCACCGACCGTCACGGAAGCGAAACAAGCACGGGGCGCAAGCCGAAAGGCGGCGCCCATCGGGCGGCGGCGATGACATGTGCATGACGAACGCACGCGCCCCATGACAAATGCCTGTCACACGGGGCTGCGAGCATCGCCCCCGTTTACGGTCGCGTGCACGTGCCGCTTTCTTCTGCTTTTCTTCCTTTCTTTCCTTCTTTCTCTTCCTCCTTCAAGGATTCCCATGTCGCGTCGTTTCATCCGCTGGGCCGCCGTGCCGGCTGCCCTGCTCTCGCTCGCCTTCGCCGCTTCGGCGCAGGGCCGTACCGAGCTGCTGGTCTACACCGCGCTCGAAGCCGACCAGGTGCAGGCCTACAAGGCCGCCTTCGAGAAGGAGAACCCGTCGATCGAACTGAAGTTCGTGCGCGACTCCACCGGCATCGTCACCGCCAAGCTGCTGGCCGAGAAGGCCAATCCGCAGGCCGACGTGGTGTGGGGCCTGGCCGCCACCTCGCTGATGCTGCTCGACAAGGAAGGCATGCTGCAGCCCTACGCACCCAAGGGCCTCGATGCGGTCAAGCCCACCATGCGCGACCCCGCGAACCCGCCCAAGTGGGTGGGCATGGACGTGTGGTCCTCGGCCCTCTGCTTCAACACCGCCGAGGCGCAGAAGAAGAACCTGCCGAAGCCCACGAGCTGGGCCGACCTGACCAACCCCGTCTACAAGGGCCAGATCACCATGCCGAACCCGGCCGCCTCGGGCACCGGCTACCTGATGGTCTCGGGCTGGATCCAGATGATGGGTGAAGAGAAGGCGTGGAAGTACATGGACGCGCTGCACCAGAACATCGGCATCTACAGCCAGTCGGGCAGCAAGCCCTGCCGCCAGGCCGGCGCCGGCGAGTTCGCGCTCGGCATGTCCTTCGAATACCGCGCCAACAAGACCAAGCGCGACGGTGCGCCGATCGACATCGTGCTGCCGAAGGAAGGCCTGGGCTGGGACATGGAAGCCACCGGCATCCTCAAGACCAGCAAGAAGCAGGAGGCCGCCAAGGCACTCGCCGACTGGGCCGTGACCCGGCAGGCCAACGAGCTCTATGCCAAGAACTTCGCCGTGCTCGCGCTGCCGGGCATCCAGGAGAAGCTCGAATTCGTGCCGGGCGACGTCGAGAAGCTGCTCGCGAAGAACGACTTCACCTGGGCCGCCGCGAACCGCGAGCGCATCCTGACCGAGTGGTCCAAGCGCTACGAATCGAAGTCGGAAAAGAAGCCGATGTGAATCTGAATACGGACAGCCGAACGCAGAAGGAAGACAAAAGAGCGCAAAGGTCGCAGAAGGGATCCATGTCTTTGGGCTGTTCCCTTCGCAAGACTTCTGCGACTTTCGCGAAACCTTCGCGTCCTCTGCGTTCGGTATCCGCATTCGACCCAGCCTGACGACCACTGACATGACCAGCTTCCTGTCCCTGCGGGGCATCGAGAAATCCTTCGGTGCCAGCCGCGTGCTCGACGGCATCGACCTCGACATCGAACCCGGCGAATTCGTCTGCCTGCTCGGGCCTTCGGGCTGCGGCAAGACCACGCTGCTGCGCATCGTCTGCGGCATCGAGCGCGCCGACCGGGGCCAGCTCCTGCTCGGCGGCCAGGACATCGCGGGCCTGCCGCCTGCGGCGCGCGGCTTCGGCGTGGTGTTCCAGTCGTATGCGCTCTTTCCCAACCTCACGGCGGCGCAGAACATCGCGTACGGGCTGCATCCCACCGGTGCGCTCGCGCGCGAGATGGCCAAGCGCTCGCGCGAGATGCTCGACCTCGTGGGCCTTGCCGCGCACGCCGACAAGTACCCGGTGCAGCTCTCGGGCGGCCAGCAGCAGCGCGTGGCGCTGGCGCGTGCGCTCGCACCCAACCCGCGGCTGCTGCTGCTCGACGAGCCGCTCTCCGCGCTCGATGCGCAGGTGCGCGCGAGCCTGCGCAGCGAGATCCGCGCGCTGCAGAAGCGCCTGGGCGTCGTCACCATCATGGTCACGCACGACCAGGAGGAAGCCCTGTCGATGGCCGACCGCGTGGTGCTGATGCACCACGGGCGCATCGAGCAGGCCGGCACGCCCGACGAGCTCTACCGCCGGCCGCGCACGCGCTTCGTCGCGGGCTTCGTCGGGCGCATGAACATGCTGCCGGCCACGGTGATGGCCGACGGCAAGGTGCGCGTGCGTGACAGCGAGCTCTTCTGCGCGCCGGGCCCGCTCAGCGTCGGCGCGACGGCGACCGTGGGCATCCGCCCGGAGCACGTGGTGGTCAGGCGCTTCGGCGCGGAGATGGGGGCCAACAGCTTCCCGGCGCGGCTGCTCGACACCGAGTTCTTCGGCAACCGCACCTCGGCGCGGCTGGCCTGCGAGCCGCTCGGCATCGAGATCGAGGCCGAGCTGCCGCCGGACGCGCCGCTGGTGCCGAGCAGCATGGTGCACATCCAGCTGCCGCTGCACGCGCTGTCGGTGCTTGCGCATTGAACGGCATAAGGCTTTGCCTTCGGACCGCGGGAAGGACTGCATGAGCAGCACCATGGAAGCGCTGGCCGTGATACCGGCCAGGGCTGTTCCCGCCAGTCCCTTCGACCGTGAGCGCTGGCTGACCGGTGCGGCCGTGCTGCTGATGGTGGCGCTGCTGCTCGTGACGGTGGCGCTGCCCGTCGGCGCGCTCGTCGGGCAGAGCTTCTTCGACCGCGCGGGCAGCTTCGTCGGCCTCGCCAACTTCGCGCGCTACCTCGACAATCCCGCGCTGGTGCAGTCGGCGTTCAACAGCCTCTGGCTGGCCGCGCTCAGCGCCGTCGTCTGCACCGCCATCGCCTACGTGTATGCCTACGGCCTCATGCTGTCGTGCATGCCGGCCAAGGGCGTGCTGCGCGCGGTGGCGCTGGTGCCGCTGCTCGCGCCTTCGCTGCTGCCGGCCATCAGCCTGGTCTATCTCTTCGGCAACCAAGGCCTGTTCAAGGGGCTGCTCGGCGATGCCTCGATCTACGGGCCGCTCGGCATTGTGCTGGGCTCGGTGTTCTGGACGCTGCCGCATGCGCTGCTGATCCTGACCACCGCCATGGCCACCTCCGACGGC
This sequence comes from Variovorax sp. TBS-050B, assembly GCF_029893635.1. NCBI lineage: Bacteria > Pseudomonadati > Pseudomonadota > Betaproteobacteria > Burkholderiales > Comamonadaceae > Variovorax > Variovorax sp. TBS-050B. Next base: position 2,413,824 of record NZ_JARXYR010000002.1, read on the forward strand.
CGGCTCTACGAGGCCGCGCAGACCCTGGGCGCCTCGCGCTGGCGGATGTTCCGCACCGTCACGCTGCCGTCCACGCGCTACGGGCTCATCGTGGCCGGGATGGTCGTGTTCGTGCTCGTCATCACCGATTTCGGCGTGCCCAAGGTCGTGGGCGGCCAGACCGGCGTGCTGGCGACCGACATCTACAAGCAGGTCGTCGGGCAGCAGAACTTCCAGATGGGCGCGGTGGTCGGCCTGGTGCTGCTGCTGCCCGCGGTGCTCTCGTTCCTGGTCGAGCGCCACGTGCGCAGCCGGCAGGCCGCCGCGCTCTCGGCGCGCGCCACGCCCTACCGGCCCGAGCCGGTGAAGGCGCGCGACCGCGCGCTGCTCGCCTTCTGCGCGCTGGTCGCCTGCGCCATCCTCGTGATGATCGGCATGGCCGTGTTCGCATCGCTCGCCACCTACTGGCCCTACAAGCTCACGCCGTCGCTCAAGAACTACGACTTCGGCAACATGGACGGCGGCGGCTGGGGCAGCTACTTCAATTCGCTCCGGCTCGCGGCCTGTGCCGCGGTGGCGGGTGCGCTCGCCACCTTCGTCTCGGCCTACCTGGTCGAGAAGCCGCGCCACTTCGGCCTGGCGCGCGAGCTGCTGAACCTTCTGGCGAACCTGCCGCTCGCGGTGCCGGGGCTGGTGCTCGGCGTGGGCTACATCTTCTTCTTCATCTCGCCCTCGAATCCGCTGCGCGCCATCTACGGCAGCATGACGATCCTGGTCGTCTGCACCGTGGCGCACTTCTTCTCGGTGGCGCACCTCACCTCGCTGAGCGCGCTGCGCCAGCTCGACCGCGAGTACGAGCTGGTGTCGGAATCGATGGGTATTCCGTTCTGGCACACGCTCTGGCGCATCCATCTGCCCGTTGCGCTGCCGACGGTGCTCCACGTGGCCGGCTACTTCTTCGTGAACGCGATGACCACCGTCTCGGCCGTCGTGTTCCTGTATTCGCCGCAGACCACGCTGGCGGCCATCGCCGTGCTCAACATGGACGACGCGGGCGACGTGGCGCCCGCCGCCGCGATGGCTTCGCTGATCATGCTCACGGCCGCCATCGGCCGCGGTTTGTTCGCGCTGGCCGGGCACTGGGCGCTGGCGCGCACGCAGCAATGGCGGCAGCGTTGAGCGGCGGCTCGATGGTCTCGTCCGCTGCCTGCCTCGATGGGCTCGATGCCCGCTGAAGCGCCCTCGGCGCCACGTCCGACTTGACCGCGGGCGCCGCGGGCCTAGCATGCGCCTCATGCGAAGCACATTCGTCGCGTTCCTCTGCTGCCTCGGGCTGATGGCCGCAGGCTGCAACGACAAGCCGAAGCCCGGCGGGCCGATGCCCAAGGCCGCGCAGGCTGTCGTTGTGCCCTCGGCGGCCTGATTCGCCCGGCAGGGCCAGCGCCGTCCAGGCGACGGCGCGGCGCTTCGCTGCGCCATCGCGCGATGCCTTGTATGCTCGACGCCACCCTCCCGGCGCCCGGCGCCCGGCGCGCAAGAAGAAGGAACGATGGAGACATCCCCCGCCCGACACCAGCCCGACTCCCGCTACGCCATGGCGCGGCTCGCGCTCACGCTGCTCGTCATGACGGTCGGCAGCAGCGGCATGTACGTGGTCTCCGTGATGCTGCCGTCGGTGCAGGCCGAGTTCGGCATCGCACGCGCCGACGCCTCGCTGCCCTACACGCTGCTGATGCTCGGTTTCGGCGTGGGCGGCGTGCTGATGGGCAAGCTGGCCGACCGCTTCGGCGTGATGTGGCCGCTGCTCGGCGGGGCGGTGTGCCTCGGGCTCGGCTACGTCGCCTCGGGCCTGGCGGGCGGCATCGTGTCGTTCACCATCGCGCAGACGCTGCTCGTCGGGCTGCTCGGCAGCTCGGTGGCCTTCGCGCCGCTGGTGGCCGACACCTCGCTGTGGTTCGTCAAGCGCCGCGGCATCGCAGTGGCCGTGTGCGCCAGCGGCAACTACGTGGCGGGCGCGGTGTGGCCGCCGATCGTGCAGCACTTCATCGAGACGGTCGGCTGGCGCCAGACCTACATCGGCATGGGCCTGTTCTGCGGCGTCGTGATGGCGCTGCTGGCGCTGTTCTTCCGCGCCCGGCCGCCCGCGGTCGTCGTCGCTCAACCCGTCGCAGGCAACGCCGGCGCCACGGTGCGCAATCTCGCGCGGCCCTTCGGCCTGTCCACCGGCACCGCGCAGGGCCTTCTGTGCGTGGCGGGCGTCGCCTGCTGCGTGGCGATGGCGATGCCGCAGGTGCACATCGTGGCCTATTGCAGCGACCTCGGCTATGGACCGGCGCGCGGCGCGCAGATGCTCTCGCTGATGCTCGCCTTCGGCGTGGTGAGCCGGCTGGTGTCGGGCGCGATCTGCGACCGCATCGGCGGGCTGCGCACGCTGCTGCTCGGCGGTGCGCTGCAGTGCGTGGCGCTGCTGTTGTTCCTGCCCTTCGACGGGCTGGTGCCGCTCTACGTGGTGTCGGCGCTGTTCGGGCTGTTCCAGGGCGGCATCGTGCCGTCCTACGCAATCATCGTGCGCGAGCACTTCCCGGCCTCGGAGGCCGGCGCGCGCGTGGGCACGGTGCTGATGTTCACGCTGTTCGGTATGGCGCTGGGCGGCTGGATGTCGGGCAAGGTGTTCGACCTCACGGGCAGCTACCACGCGGCCTTCGTGAACGGCATTGCGTGGAACCTCGTCAACGTGTCGATCGCGAGTTTCCTGCTGTACCGGGTGACGGGCTTCGGCAGGCGCCGCGCGACGGCATAGGCTGCAACGCCGCGCGGCGCATCCTGGGTCCTCAGAGATCGGGCATGCCCATCGCGGGATCGCTCACCGAATGCCGGCCGGTCTCCACGCGGCCCGCGAAGCGGCGCGCATAGCTGGTGTCCGCATCGCAGGCGACGGCGAAGTCGTACCACGCGCCGCTCGATGCCAGTTCCCAGTGCAGCTCGGCCTTGCCGCCGGGCTGCACGGTCGCGGTCCACGGACCGTCGTCGCGGTAGGCCTTGGCGCGCACCGTGAAGCTGCAGGCCTTCGAACCGGTGTTGAGCATTTCGAGGTAGACGTTGCCGTTAGCGATGTCGTAGCACACGCGCACTTCGGGGTTCGGCGCATCGGCGGCGCGCAGGCTGCCGAGGTCCCCCTTGAAGTGCCGGTGGAAGCCATTGGGTCCGAGCACCCACAGATCGTAGAAGCCGCTGTTGTCGGCCGCTGCGTTCCAGGTGTCGTCGAGCGTCTTGCCGGCCTCGAGCATGTAGCGGCGCGGCAGGCGGCCGAGGTTGAGCCTGTCGTAGACGTGGAACACCGCGCCCGTGCTGCCGGTGTTCGCGAACAGCAGCTGCACCTTGCCGTCGAGCGGCGCCACGCGCGCGCTCGTGTGCAGCTCGTAGGGCAGCGCGCGCGAGGGCCGCGTGCCGGTGGCCTGGCGCGGCAGCTGCGGATCGAGCGGCAGCGGCACCTGGGCCAGCGCTTCCTGGTTGCGCCGGATCTGGTCGGCCTCCGCGCGCGTGGCGCGGCCGGCGAGCGTGGGCAGCGCTTCGTCGTTGGGGTTCTTGAAGTTGAAGGCGCTCGTGAGGTCGCCGCAGACCGCGCGCCGGAACGGGCCGATGTTCGGCTCCTGAACGCCGAAGCGCGCCTCGATGAAGCGCAGCACCGAGGTGTGGTCGAAGGCCTCGGAGTTCACCCAGCCGCCGCGGCTCCAGGGCGAGATCACGTACATCGGCACGCGCGGGCCGGGGCCGTACACGCGGCCGTCCGGCGCGGGCTGCTTGGTGCTGCCGGGCGGCGCGGGCTGGTTGAAGTATTCGTGCGCCATCGCATCGGCCGGCAGCGTGGTCTTGCCGGCGTAGCTGCCGTCGGCGTTCTTCGACGGCGGGGAAGGCGAGGGCAGGTGGTCGAAGTAGCCGTCGTTCTCGTCGAAGTTGACGAAGAGCACCGTCTTGCTCCACACCTCGGGCACGGCGGTGAGCGCGTCCAGCACTTCCTGCAGGAACCAGGCGCCCTGCACCGGGCTCGACGGGCCGGGGTGCTCGCAGTAGATCGAGGGCGCGTTCATCCACGCGACCTGCGGCAGCGTGCCTTCGCGGATGTCGCGCTTGAAGGCCTCGAGGTAGTCCTCGGGCTTCGTGCCCGGCAGCGTGTTGGCCACGCCCTTGTAGAGCGGGCTCTTCGCGTCGTCGGTGGCGCGGTCGTAGGCCTTGTAGGGCAGCGCCTGCCCGGTGTTGGCATAGGGCTCGTTGGGCTTGCCGCCGCTCGACACCGGATAGCCCGAGTCGAGGTTGGCCTGGCGGAACTGCCGGAACGCACCGAGCATGTTGTCGCCCCATTCGTCGGGCATGTTCTGGTAGCTGATCCAGCGCACGCCCGCCGCCTCGAGGCGCTCGGCATAGGTCTTCCAGGTGTAGCCGGTGTTCGGCGAATCCGGCTGGCCGCTGATCCAGTCCCACTCGTTGGTGACGAAGGCGGTGTTGCTCGCCGTCGGTCCGTTGGTGCCGGTGAGATGGAACGCGCGGTTCGCATCGGTGCCCGTGTGCATGCTGCAGTGGTAGGCATCGCAGAGCGTGAAGGCATTCGCGAGCGCGAACTGGAACGGGATCTCCGCTTGCTTGTGGTAGCCCATGGCCTTGCTCGTCTTGTAGCGCGGCCACTGGTACAGGCGCCCGCCGTCCCAGGCGTTCTGGCTGTCGGCCCAGTCGTGCGGCGTGCCGCCGTCGCGCTGGGCGTTGCCCTTGGAGCTGTCGAGGTGGTAGGGCAGGATGACCTTGCCGGTGGCATCGCTCTGCTGCCACACGTTCATGCCCTTGGGCAGCGGAATGGTGAAGCGGTCTCCGAAGCCGCGCACGCCCATGAGCGTGCCGAAGTAGTGGTCGAACGAGCGGTTTTCCTGCATCAGGATGACGATGTGCTCGACGTCGTTGATGGTGCCGGTCTTGTTGTTGGCCGGAATGGCGAGTGCGCGGCGGATGCTGGGCGGGAAGGCCGAGAGCGCGAGTGCGCTGGCGCCCGTGGTGGCGGCGCCGGTCAGAAACTTGCGACGGGAGTTCATGTCGGTCGTGCGCCTCACAGGTCGACCATGCCCAGGGCCGGGTCGCTCACGCCGTGGCGGCCGGTCTCGACGCGGCCCGCAAAGCGGCGCTGCCAGCTGGCGTCGGCATCGCAGCTGACGACGAAGTCGTACCACGCGCCGCTCCCGGCGAGCTCCCAGTGGAGCTCGGCCTTGGCGCCGCCTTGCACGGTCGCGGTCCAGGGGCCGTCGTCGCGGTAGGCCTTGGCGCGCACCGTGAACTTCGCGCCGTTCTTGCCGCCGTTGAGCATTTCGAGGTAGACGTTGCCGTTGGCGATGTCGTAGCACACGCGCACCTCGGGCACCGCCGCGTCGCCGGCGCGCAGCCGGTTGAGGTCGCCCTTGAAATGGCGATGGAAGCCGTTGGGCCCGAGCACCCAGAGGTCGTAGAAGCCGCTGTCGTCGCTCATCGCGTTCCAGGCGTCGTCGAGCGTCTTTCCGGGCTCCACCATGAAGCGGCGCGGGAGGCGGTCGAGGTGCAGCTTGTCGTAGACGTGGAACACCGCGGCCGCGCGGCCGGTGTTCGCGAAGATCAGCCGCACCTGGCCCGTGCCCAGGTCGCTGCGCGCACTGGCATGCAGCTCGTAGGGCAGCGCGCGCGAAGGCCGTGTGCCGGTCGCCTGGCGCGGCAGTTGCGGATCGACCGGCAGCGGCACCTGCGCCAGCTTCTCCTGGTCGCTGCGCAACTGGTCGGCGGCGCTGCGCGTGGTGCGCCCCGCGAGCGTGGGCAGCACCTCGTTGTTCGGGTTCGCGAAATTGAACGCGCTGGTCAGGTCGCCGCACACCGCGCGGCGGAACGCGCTGATCTGCGGCTCCTGGACGCCGAAGCGCGCCTCGATGAAGCGCAGCACCGAGGTGTGGTCGAAGGCCTGCGAGTTGACCCAGCCGCCGCGGCTCCAGGGCGAGACCACGTACATCGGCACGCGTACGCCGGGACCGTAGACGCGGCCATCGGGCGCCGGCTGGCTCGTGGTCCCCGGCGGCTTGGGGTGGTTGAAGTACTCGGGCGCGAGCGCCTCGACCGGCAGCGTGGTCTTGCCGGCGGGCGTGCCGTCGGGGTTGATCGACGGCGCGGCGGGCGACGGGTAGTGGTCGAAGTAGCCGTCGTTTTCGTCGAAGTTGATGAAGAGCACGGTCTTGCTCCAGACCTCGGGCACCGCGGTGAGTGCGTCGAGCGTCTCCTGGATGTACCAGCCGCCCTGGACCGGGCTCGACGGGCCCGGGTGCTCCGAGTAGGTGGCGGGCGCGATGATCCACGAGACCTGCGGCAGCTTGCCGTTCTTGATGTCCTGGCGGAACTGCTCGAGGAACCCGCCGTCGCTCATGGTGTTGGCGATGCCCTTGTAGAGCGGATTGCCCGCGTCGTCGCTCGCCGGATCGTAGGCCGGGGAGGCCGTGTCGTTGCTCACGGGCTTGCCGGAGGCCTCGTTGGCGAGCCGGTACTGCTTGAAGCCTGCGAGCGGGTTGTCGCCGAAGTTCTCAGGCATGTTCTGGTAGACGATCCAGCTGACCTTGGCCTCCTGCAGGCGCTCGGGGTAGGTCTTCCATTCGTAGCCCTTGGCCGAGCTGTCGATCGAGTCCCATTCGTTGTTCACCGTGGCCACGCCCGCGCCGGTCGGACCGTTGGTGCCGGCCCAGAGGAACATGCGGTTCGAGTTGGTGCCGGTGTGCATGCTGCAGTGGTAGCCGTCGCACAGCGTGAAGGCATTGGCCAGCGCGAACTGGAACGGCAGCTCGGCTTCCTTGAAGTAGCCCATCGCGGCATTGGTCTTGTAGCGCGCCCATTGGTAGGTGCGGCCGCCGTCCCAGGCGTTCTGGCCGTCGCTCCACGAGTGCGGCGTGCCGCTCACGCGCTGGGCGTTGCCCCTGGAACTGTCGAGATGGTAGGGAAGGATCGCCTTGCCGCTGGCATCGCTCTGCTGCCACACGTTCATGCCCTTAGGCAGCGGAATGGTGAAGCGGTCGCCGAAGCCGCGCACGCCCATGAGCGTGCCGAAGTAGTGGTCGAACGAACGGTTCTCCTGCATCAGGATCACGATGTGCTCGACGTCTTTGATGGTGCCGGTCTTGTTGTTGGCCGGAATGGCGAGTGCGCGGCGGATGCTCGGCGGAAAGGCCGAGAGCGCGAGTGCGGCGGCACCGGTGGTGGCGGCGCCGGTGAGGAAGTGGCGGCGGGAGTTCATGGTCATCGCGTGCGTCCTTGGTGTTTTCGTGCGGGCGTTCCAGGGAGCACTCAGGGCGCGCAGCGCATCACCGGCGCGGTGGTGGCGGGCGGCTCGGGCGTCGGCTCGGGCGAGGTGGGCGTGCCGGCGCCGGGATTGCCGACGACAGGCAGGCCGCCGAAGAAACCGCCGCCGCTGCCGCTGCCGCCGCCACAGGCGGACAGCAGGCAGGCCAGCAGGAGCGCGGGCGCGAGGCGCGGCAGGCGAAGGTGCGGGTGTTGCGAACGTTGCATGGGGATTCCTTTCTTTTCAGGGAGTTGTTGTGTGTCGAGAGGCGGGGCCGCAGCTCAGGGCGCGAGTGCCGAGAGCGGCTGGCCCGACTTGAAGATGCTGGCGAGCTCGTCGGCCGTGAGGGCGCGGTTCCAGATCGCGAAGTCGTTGAAATCCATCGCGCCGCGCGGCGAGCTGGTTTCGCGCTTGTAGTACTGGCCCGTGCCGTCCTCGTTGAGGCCGATGCCGTTGTTCAGGCCGCCGAGCTTGGCGACGAGATCCGGGGTGAGCGTCGCGCTGCCGGTCTGCGTGGCGCGCGTCGCGTCGAACACGTAGGGCGTCATGCGCAGGTTGGCCTTGTCGATCACCAGCGCCACATAGGCCCACTGGCCGGCGCTGATGCGGTAGCCGTTGCTGTCGGCGCGCGCGCTGCCGGTGCCGACGTTGAAGCGGAGCTCGCAGCTGCCGAACAGGCCGATGGCGAGGCCGGCATTGCCGCCGGTGGTGTAGTTCTTGTTGGCGATCACCGAGGCGCCGTTGCTCACGCCCTGGCTGCAGGTGGCGTCGGTGCGCATCCAGAAGCCAATGGTGTAGGCGGTGACCGCGGTCGCGGTCGCGACGTCGTTGGTCTGCAGCAGGCGGTAGCCGGCAGTGCCGTCGGCATTCTTCAAGGTGCTGTCCACGCGCAGCGCCTTGGCCTTATAGGGTGCCTTGAAGCCGTCGTCGACGAGGCTGCCGCCGTCGGCATCCGCCGCCCAAGGGGCCAGCGTCGAAGCGCCCATGCGGTCGACGGCGGGCAGCGCATCGAGCGGGTAGTAGTCGACCAGGCCGTTGCGCAGCGTCGGCGCGAGCGTCGCGGGCTTCAGGTAGGCGATGCGTGCCTGCAGCGCAAGGCTGGCTTCGCCCGCCTGCACGGTGTAGTCGAAGGTGTAGAGGCCGTCGCTCGCGGCCTCGATCGGGTCGGCGTAGCGGGTGGCGCCGGCCGCCAGCGTGGCCACCAGCTTGCCGTCGCGCAGCACCTTCACCGGCACGTCTGCCTGGCCCGCGAGCGACCATGAGAGTTCGATGCTGTTTCTGTCGGCACCGGTCTTCGCGACGAGACCGCGCAGCGCGGTGGGCGCCTGCAGCGCCTGGCCGTTGAAGCGGTAGTCCGCGTCGGCGGGCAAGGCATTCAGGTGGCGCAGCACGGTGGGCGCGACGTCGGTCGCGGCGGCGAGTTTCGTGAGCGCGGCCACGTCCGCGGGCGCGGCTTCTCCGACGGCGGGAAGGGCGGCGAGCGCCTTGTTGCTCGCGATGAAGACGGTCTTGTTCCCGGCGTTCTGCAGACCGGTGGCGGCGCCGAAGGCATCGAGGCCGTGACCGGTGGTGAGCACCACCAGCCAGTCCTCCTTCGCATCGTGGGCGCTGCGCCGCGCGACGCGTGCGAGCAGTTCGCCGACCGCCGCGGCGGTGCCGGCCACCGCGCGCCGGTAGCCTTCGCTGCGCAGGCCGTCCGCTGCGGCCGCCGCGGGTGCGCCGTACTGCGCGAGCAGCAGGTCGTAGCCCTGGTCGATGAGCTGACCCGTTCGCTCGGTCACGCAGGCATCGGCGCCCGCGCAGTCGACCGCGGCATCGAGCGTGCCGTTCTCACGCGCGAGCAGCGTGGGGTAGGCGGTGTTCGTGGTGACCGAGCCGGTCAGATAGGCCGCGTCGGCCTTCTGCTTCGCGTAGGCGAAGACCGAGGGCGCGAGCGTGGCGTCGATGCGCTGGTCGGCCGTGTCCCAGCGCACCGTGTGCCGCTGGGCCCAGGTGCCGGTCACCAGCGAAGCCCAACCCGGCAGGTCCGTCGTGCGCTGTTCGCTCGGCGTGCCGTTGGCGCCGCCGGTCCAGGCTGGCGCGAGCTGCAGCGCCTGCAGGCCGGGTGCCCTGTTCTGCGCAATCGCCTCGGCGAGCGCGGCGTGCGTGAGCCCGTCGACCTCGACCAGGAGTGCCTTCGGCCCGCTCTTGCCCTGGTAGGTCGCTGGAGGCGGGCTGCTTCCGCCGCCGGTGTTGTTGCCCGATGGGGGCGGCACGGCGATGGGCGCAAAGCCCGCGCCACCGCCGCCACCGCCACCGCATGCGGCGAGCATCAGGGATGCGGCGAGTGGCAGAAATGCGCAGGAAAGCAGACGGCGAGGAAGCGCCGGGGACGATAGAGGGTGCAGTCGCATCGGAGTTCTGGTGGGTGTCGTGGGCAGAGCGGGCACGGGCCCTCGCGCGCAAAAAAAAGTGCCCGAAGGGCACGTGCGCGGCGTTGGCGAAGATTAGGGAGAAGCGATGACGTCACGGTGAATCACCCGTGACATCGCGACGGCAGGCGCATGACAGCGCCAGTGTTCAAGCAGCGAGCGAAGCGGCGCGGCCGCTTCCGCGGGCGAAGCCCCTACGCTTCGTTGCTGATGCCGCTCGACACGTGCCCCGCCGGCACATGGCGAGCCGCGGCGTCGACGTGGCCGGTCTGGTCGTCGAAGAAGAAGTCTGGCTCGAACTCGCGCAGGAACTCGCCCTTGGGCAGGCCGCCGAGGAACATGGCTTCGTCGACCTTGATGTTCCACTTCATCAGCGTGCGGATCGCGCGCTCGTGCGCCGGCGCGCTGCGCGCGGTGACGAGGGCGGTGCGGATGCGCATCTGCGCGTTGCCCGCCATCTGCAGGCGGTGCAGCGCGGCCAGCAGCGGCTTGAACGGGCCTTCGGGCAGCGGCAGGTCGGCCTTGCTGAGTTCGTGCGCCTGGAAGGCGTCGAGGCCCTGGGCCTGGTAGATGCGCTCGGCTTCGTCGGAGAACAGCACCGCGTCGCCGTCGAAGGCGATGCGCACTTCGTTGGGCCAGGCGTCGCTGGCCTTGACCGATTCGACCAGCACGCGCGCGGCCGGGAAGCCGGCGCTGAGCGCCTCGCGCACGTCCTGCGCATTGACCGAGAGGAACAGGTGCGCCCGCAGCGGCCGCAGGTAGCCGAAGGGCGGCCGGCCCTGCGTGAACACGCCGCGCTGCAGCTTGATGTCGGCCGCGGCGCTCGAGCGGAAGATGCGCATGCCCGAGACCGGGTCGTTGCGCGAAAGGATCACGACCTCGACGCGCTGCACGCCGTCGTCGTTGAAGCGCAGCAGCTTGCGGATCAGCGAGTACGCGATGCCGGGCGCGGCGGGCACGTCGAGCCGCTCGAGCTGCAGCTTCATGTAGCCTGCGTCGTCCCCCGACTCGAAGACGAGGTTCTCCTCTTCGAGGTTGAATAGGGCACGCGAGGAGATCGCGACCACGAGCTTGTCTTCGAGGGTTACCGGCATGGCAGGTTTCCTTGCCTCACTTCACGAACTGATTGAGCTGGATGATGGGGAGCATCACCGCCAGGACGATCAGCATCACCACGCCGCCCATCGCGACGATCAGGAGCGGCTCGAGGATGGTGGCGAGATGCATCGCGCGGCGCTGCACTTCGGCGCCCAGCTGGTTGGCGGCGCGCTGCAGCATCAATGGCAGCGTGCCGGTCTGCTCGCCGAGACGCGCGAACATCGAGACCAGACCCGGAAAGCGCTTCTTCTGCGCGAGCGCGGAGGCGAGCGGCGCGCCTTCGCGCACCAGCACCAACGCATCGAGCGCATCGGCGCGCATGGCGCGGTTGCCGAGCGTTTCCGAGGCGGCCTGCAGCGCACGCAGGATCGGCACGCCGGCGGTCGCGAGCATGGCCAGCGTGCTGGCGAAGCGCGCCGCGTTGTAGCCGCGCGCGAGCTTGCCGACCAGCGGCAGCCGCAGCCACGCCGCGTCGAACTTCAGCCGGAAGGCCTCCTGCGCGAGCGCGATGCGCGCGGCGACGGCCGCGAACACCACGCCGCCGAGCATCCACCAGCCGTAGTTGCGCACCGCGGCGCTCAGCGAGAGCATCACGGTGGTCAGGAAGGGCAGCGACCGCTTGGTGCCCGCGAACACCTGCGCCACCTGCGGCACCACGTAGCTCACGAGGAAGATGACGATCACGATCGCCACCAGCGTGACGATGGCCGGATAGAGCGCCGCGCCCACGAGCTTCTGCTGCAGCGCCTGGCGCGCCTCGAGGTCGTCGGCCAGTCGGTCGAGCACGAGGCCCAGGTTGCCGCTCTGCTCGCCCGCACCGATGACCGCCGTGTAGATGGGCGAGAACTCGCGCGGATGCGCGGAAAGCGCACGCGCGAAGGGCGAGCCCGCGTTCACCTCTGCGCGCAGCGAGGCGACGAGGTTGCGCTGCGGCTCGGACTCGGCTTCGTCGGTGAGCGCGGTCAGCGCGCGTTCGAGCGGAAGGCCCGAGGATACGAGGCCCGCGAGCTGACGCGTCCAGACCGCGAGGCCGGTGGAATTGAAGACCCGCTTGCCGCCGCCGAGCCAGCGCGCCAGCCCCGTGGGCCGGCCGCTGGCGTCGAGCTGTTCGCTGCCGACCGGCTTGACCGACAGCGGAATCAGCGCCTGTGCGCGCAGCATGCTGCGCGCGCTGCGCGCGGTGTCGGCCTCGAGCACGCCTTCGCGCGACTGGCCGCTGGCATCGATGGCTTCGAAGGAATAGGCGGGCATGTCAGCGGCGGCGGCTATTCACGCGTGACGCGCAGCAGCTCGGCACGGGAGGTGATGCCGGCCTGCACCAGCCGTTCGCCGTCGTCGCGCATCGAGCGCAGGCCGCCGCGCGTGCCGGCCTCGAACAGCTGGCTCTCGGCGGCCCTGCCGTGGATCAGCGCCTGGACTTCGTCGTTCGCGACCAGCAGTTCGAAGATGCCGGTGCGGCCCTGGTAGCCGGTCTGGCCGCAGGCGTCGCAGCCGGCGCCGCCGCAGGTGGTGCAGACCTTGCGCACCAGCCGCTGCGCGAGCACGCCGAGCAGCGACGAGCTCAGCAGGAAGGGCTCCACGCCCATGTCGGTGAGGCGCGTGACGGCGCTGACCGAGTCGTTGGTGTGCAGCGTGGCGAGCACGAGGTGGCCGGTGAGCGAGGCCTGGATCGCGATCTGCGCGGTCTCGAAGTCGCGGATCTCGCCGATCATGATGACGTCGGGGTCCTGCCGCAGGATCGCGCGCAGTGCCTTCGCGAAGGTGAGCTCGATCTTGGCGTTGATCTGGGTCTGGCCCACGCCTGGCAGCTCGTACTCGATCGGGTCCTCCACCGTCATGATGTTGCTGCGGCTGGCGTCGAGCCGCGCCAGCGCCGCATACAGCGTGGTGGTCTTGCCCGAACCGGTGGGGCCGGTCACGAGGATGATGCCGTGCGGCTGCGCAATGAGCTTCTCGAAACGCTCGAGCGTGTCGCCCTGCATGCCCACCGATTCGAGCGTGAGCTTCGATTCGGTCTTGTCGAGCAGGCGCAGCACCGCGCGCTCGCCGTGCGCGCTCGGCAGCGTGGAGACGCGCACGTCGACCGCGCGCGTGCCGATGCGCAGCGAGATGCGGCCGTCCTGCGGCAGCCGCTTCTCCGAGATGTCGAGGTCGGCCATGATCTTCAGGCGCGAGATCAGCGCCGCATGCAGCGCGCGGTTGGGCTGCACCACCTCGCGCAGCGTGCCGTCGATGCGGAAGCGCACGGACGAAGTGCGCTCGTAGGGCTCGATGTGGATGTCGCTCGCGCCGTCGCGCGCGGCCTGCGTAAGCAGGGCGTTGAGCATGCGGATGATCGGCGCGTCGCCGGCGCTTTCGAGCAGGTCTTCCACGGCGGGCAGCTCCTGCATCATGCGCGAGAGGTCGGCGTCGCTCTGCACCTCGCTCACGACCGCGGCGGCGCTCGATTCGCCCTGCGCATAGGCGGCGCTGATGCGCTGCGCGAGCGGACCCGCATCCAGCACCTCGAAGGCATGCACGCCGTACTTGCGCGTGACTTCGCCGAGCGCACTGCGGGAGGGCTGGCTCGACATCCACAGCGTGCAGCGGCCGTCGTCGGCCTCCTCGAGCAGCAGCTGCTGGCTGCGGGCGAATGCGTAGGGCAGGGGATGGCGCATGGCGGTCGCTTCGGCTTCAGGGCAGTTCGCGGGCGGTGCTCGGATCGGCCGTGGGCGGCAGCGCCCCGCGCAGGGTGCCCGATGCGCGCTGCGGCTGGCCGCTGCGGCGGTCGGCGGCGGGGCTGGCCGGCGCGGGCGGCGGGATCAGCCGCGTGCCCTCGATGCGTTCGCCGCTGTCGTTGCTGCTGCTGCGGGCACCCGAGCGCGGCAGCGGCGCCGCCGGCAGCACGGGCGACGAATCGACGCCGCGCAGCATGATGTTGTCGGTGGTGGGCTGGGCGCGCTGCTGCATGCCGCGGATCTCGTCGTAGCGGTCGTAGGCGAAGGCTTCGGTCGAGGCGCCGTCGCGCATGACCACCGGGCGCAGGAACATCATGAGGTTGCTCTTGCTGCGCGAGCGCACTTCGTTCTTGAACAGGTTGCCGAGCACCGGGATGTCGCCGGCCACGGGCACCTTCTCGATGGTGTTGTTGTAGTCGTCCGAGAGCAGGCCGCCCAGCATGACGAGGCCGCCGTCCTCCACCAGCACGCTCGATTCGATCGAGCGCTTGTTGGTGGTCGGGCCATTCGGGTTGTTGACCGTGTTCTGGTCGACCGTCGAGGTCTCCTGGAAGATCGTCATCTTCACCGTGCCGCTCTCGTTGATCGTCGGGCGCACGCGCAGCGTCAGGCCGACGTCCTTGCGTTCCACGGTGGTGAAGGGGTTGATGCCCACCGAGCCCGAGGTGCTCGCGTACTGGCCGGTGACGAAGGGCACGTTCTGGCCGATGACGATCTTGGCCTCCTCGTTGTCGAGCGTCAGCAGGTTGGGCGTGGAGAGCACGTTGGCATCGCCGTCGCTGTTGAAGAAGTTGGCGATCGCGCCAAGGATGTACTGGCCGCCGATCTTGCCCGCGATGCCGAGGTTCAGGCCCGCCGAGGGCCGCACGTTGGCCACGTCGCGCGTGGCCAGCGCCTGCGTGAGCGCGAGGATGTTGGCGCTCGAGAGGCTCGAATTGGTGCCGATGACCGCGTTGTTGCCGAGCGCGCTCTGCCACTGCACGCCGAAGTTGGCGGCCTTCTTGGCGCTGACCTCGACGATCAGCGCCTCGATCATGACCTGCGCGCGCCGGCCGTCGAGCCGGTCAATCACGGCGCGCATCTGCCGGTACTGCGGCTCGGGCGCGGTGATGATCAGCGAGTTGGTCGAGGGATCGGCCTGGATCTGTCCGCCGGTCGAGGGCTGGTTGGCGTTGTTGAGCGGCGCGTTGGCGGCCGGCGAGCCGCTGCCCTGGCTGTTGAGGTTCACCGGTGTCGCCTGCGGAATGTTCGCCTGTGCCTGCGTGCCGGTGCCGCCGGCCGCGCCGGGGACGCCCGGCGTGCCGGGGAGCTGGTTCGCGGCCATGGCGGCGCGCAGCGTGGCTGCGAGCCGCACCGCGTCGGCGTTCTTCAGGTAGACCACGTAGATGTTGCCGGCGGCGCCGTTGCTGGTTTCGGCCGCCGGCCGGTCGAGCTTCTCGACCAGCGTGCGCACCAGCGAGGCGCGCGCGGGATTGGCCGCGCGCAGGATCAGCGCGTTGCTGCGCGGATCGGCCAGCAGCGTGGTGCGGAACGAGGCGTCGGGCGTGCCCGGCGCCGCAGCGCCCGGTGCGCCCGAGCCGCTGCCGTCGACCAGCCGCGTGATCAGCGGCAGCATGTCGGTGGCGATCGAATGCTTGAGCGGGATCACCTCGATGTCGGAGGCGTTGGGCACGTCGAGCGCGGCGACGATGCGCGCGAGCCGGCGCATGTTGCCCGCGTAGTCGGTGATCACGAGCGAGTTGTTGCCCGGGTTCACGTTGATTGTGTTGTTGGGCGGGATCAGCGGACGCAGCACCGGCAGCAGGCTGTTCGCGGACTCGTAGTTGAGCCTGAAGATCTGCGTGACGATCTGGTTGTCGGCCGCGGAGCCTGCGGTCGGCGTGGCGGTGTTGACGGTCTGGCTCTGCAGCTTGGCGTCGGCCTCGGGCACGATCTTGTAGAGGCCTTCGGCCTCCACCACCGCGAAGCCCTGCAGCCGCAGCGCGGAAGCGAACTGGTTGAAGGCGGCCGTGGGCGCGAGCGGCCGGTCGGTGACGAGGTTCATCGTGCCCTTGACGCGCGGGTCGACCACCACGTCGCGGCCGGTCACCACCGCCATCGTGCGGGCCACGGCCTCGATGTCCGCATTGGCGAAGTTGAGCGTGATGGGTTCGCCGCGGCGCGGCGCGCCGGCGCCCGGGGTCTGCGCGAAGGCCGGCGGCGTCTGCAGGACGGTGGCGGCGATCAGCATCTGCGCCGCGAGTGCGACGATGCCGAGCGAGGTCGATGGCTTCTTCATGGTCAACCCAGGGTGATGATCGAACGCGCGTTCTCGCGCCGTCCGATGATGTTCAACAAATTGGAGAGTGCGTCTTCGCGGCCCGCGGCGGCGCTGGCTTCGCCGTTGAAGCGGAAGGCGGTGCCGTTCCAGCTGCCGCTGCCGTTGAGCTGCAGGCTGCCTTCGCGCGTGCTCAGCAGCAGGCTGGGCCGGCTGCCGCCTTCGAGCGTGAGGCGGTAGCTGCCCATCGGCTTGAGGGTAGACAGGCTCGATGACACGTCGGTGGCGTCGAGCGTGGCCTGACCCGAGATACGCAGCACGGGACCGTCCCACTGCAACGCCAGCGCGCGCGTGGAGAGATCGAGCGTGCCTTCGAGCCGGAGCGTGTTCCAGGGCGCGCCCAGGCCGGTCAGCAGGCTGGCGGGCCAGCGCGAGCTGCCGTCGCCCCATTGCAGTTGCATGCCGTCGGCACGCGGGCTGGCCTTGAGAAGCAGCGGCCGGGCCGCGCAGCAGGGCAGGTCGAGCACCGCCGACAGGCCGCTCCAGCCCGGCCGCATGCGCCAGTTGAGCAGGCCGGGCAGCGACACCGCCTCGGCGCCGCCCGCGCCGCTCGCGAGCACCACGGCCGCGGTGCCGTTCCAGACCGTGCCGCGCGGATTGACGAGCAGCAGGCGGCCCTGGGTCCAGCCGGAGAGCGCCGCGGACAGCCAGCGTGCGGGCGCGAACAGCACGAGCGCGACCAGCGCGCCGATCACGATGCCGAGCACGGCCCAGCGCCAGCCGCGGCGCGGCGCCGGATCGGAAAGCGGAGCGCGCGTCACCATGCGATCGGGCTCACCGGGCTGCGGGCAGCGCCATCACGAACGTGCCCTCCCATCGCACCGTCGGGACCTGCGGCTCCTTGCTGGCAGCCGGCGAAGGCGGCGCGGCGGTGGCGCGGGTCAGGTGGGCTTCGCGCGGCACCGCGTGCGCATTGCCGCGCGCCTGCGTGAGCCACTGCGCGACGGCATCCGCGGGCGCGGCGCGCAGCGTGATGGTGGCGGCGCCGTCGCCGCTCGCCGCCAGCAGTTGGGCATTGCCGCCGAGGCTCTGGCGCACGGAGGTCTCGAGGGCGCGCAGCGCGTCGTCGCGCGTGAGGCGGGGCTGCGCCTGCAGCAGCTTGGCGCGTTCCTGCAGGGTGGCCATCTGCTGCAGTTGCGCGTCGAGCCTGGCGTGCTCGGTGCGTGCCGCGGCCAGGGTGCGAAGCGCGGGGGCCAGGCCGATCCACCACAGCAGCGCGAGCGCGACGAGCGCGGCCGCGATGCCGACCAGGCGGCGCTCGCGCTGTTCGAGCGCGGCCCAGCGGGCGCGGAGCTGTTCGCCGGGGTTCATCGCGAGGCCTCCGCCTGCACCAGCAGGAGATCGCCCTCGGCGCGCACGCTGTAGCCGCGCGGGCCCATGGCGCCGGAGAGGCGGGTGAGTTCGGCAGGCTGCAGCGCCAGGCCGCGCAGGCGCAGCTGGCCGGCGCTGAAGTCGATGGCGGTGGGCGTGCGGCCCGGCGGAAGGTTGCCGGCGAGCGCGCCGATCATCGGTTCGAGGTCGCTGCCGGCCACGTCGCCCACGGCCTGCTGCAGCGCCGCGACCTCGCGGCTCATCTGCAGCGGCGCATCGACCACGAGTTTCACGGCAGGGAAGGTCTGGGTCAGCATGGTCTTGATGGCCTCGCGCTTGCGCTCGAGCGCCTGGCGTTCCTGCCACGCCCAGGCATTGAGGCCGATCAGCTGGATCAAGAGCAGCGCGACGACGCCCCAGCGCGCGGCGCGCCACTCGGGCGCATGGCGCAAGGTCTGGAGCAGTGAAGCGAACTTCTTGCCGGCGCGCGCGCGGCCCGTGGCGGCGAGGTCGAACTGGGCGAGTTCCCACGGGGTGCGCGTGGCCTGCAGCCAGCGCTGCGGCGCCTGCACCAGCGGCAGGCGACGCTCGAGCAGGCGTTCCGCGGCTTCGGCCACCGCCGGTTCTGCAGCGATGACGGCGGTATCGAGCGGCAGCGCGGCCGCGAGCGCGAGGCCTGCGCCCGCGAGCGGCAGCGAGACCACGCCGTCGGCGTCGCAGACGGTGAGCATCGGTGCCTCCGCTTCACCGGTGACCTGCAGCAGCGGCGGTGCATCGGGCGGCTGCGGTGCGAACTCGGGAACGATGCGCACCACGCGCCGGCCCGCGGTCTCGAGGCCCTGCACCAAGGCACGCAGCCAGATGCGGTTGCAGGCCGCCACCCAGACCGGCGCGCCGGGCCTGGCTTCGGGTTCGAGCGCGAAGTGCAGCGCCTCGGGTTCGTCGAGCAGCCGCTCTTCGAGCAGGCCGTCGAGCACGGCGCGCAGCTTCGATGCGCTGCCCGTGCTGCCCTTGGGCAGCGTGACGCGGTGCCACGACAGTGCCGCGGCGGGAATGCCGAGCGTGACTTCCGCACCGGCCGGCAGCAGCGCGCGCAGCGCGCGCCCGTGGTCGCGCAGCGCGATGCCGTCGTCGCCCGCCTGGACCCAGTCGTACTCGCCCGCGGCATCGGCCGGGGGGAGGGGGGCAATGAGCAGCAGCGGAGTCATTTCGAATTCGGAAAGGGCGGGTGATTGTAGGGGTCGACCGCGGCAGGTCTGCTACTTTTTTCATAGCGATTAACCCATGTGCGGCGGGCGTTGGAAGATTTATTAATGCAAAGAATTGACGGAGCAAACCCGCCTCAGGGTTTAGCCGG
This sequence comes from Variovorax sp. TBS-050B, assembly GCF_029893635.1. Classification (NCBI taxonomy): domain Bacteria; kingdom Pseudomonadati; phylum Pseudomonadota; class Betaproteobacteria; order Burkholderiales; family Comamonadaceae; genus Variovorax; species Variovorax sp. TBS-050B. The sequence continues at coordinate 2,432,338 of NZ_JARXYR010000002.1, forward strand.
AGGCGCCACGAGGCCTGCGCCGCGATGGCGCCAGACGGTCTTGACGGTGATGCCGTTGCGCTGCAGCAGCGAGCGTTCCTCGACCCAGGTGCGGTCGATCCGCAGCCGGCCATGGACTTCGAAGAACTGTGTGCTCACGCTGTGCTGGTTGGCGTTGAACTGCGAGCCGCCGTTGGGCAGCGCCTGGCTCGCGTCGGCGATCTGCCGGAAGAACGCGCGGGTGCGCTTCTCGACCACCTGGCGCGCGTCGCTGATGCTCAGCGAGGGCAGGCTCGCGCTGATGGCCTCGGCGCTCGCGGTGTTGATGTTGAGCGGCGTCCGGATGGGCAGCACCGTGACGTAGGGCTCGAGCGCTGCCACGGTCGAGGGCGAGAGGCCGAGCCATACCAGTTGCGACACTTCCTGCGGCATCAGCGGCGCCCCGGCGCCGTCGCTGCCGCCGCCACCACCGGATGCGTCGGCCGGCGCCGCCATCGCGCGCAGCAGCGAGCTGGTCATCACCGCGAGTTCGGAGGCCGGCAGGCCGAGGATGTTGAACAGCTTGGTGAAGGTGGCGACGCTGGCCGGCACGGGCTTGTTGCCGTCGACCAGCGACAGCACGTTGAGCTTGGACTGCGCATCGACGATGCGGCCCGAGAGGAAGGCGTCGGGCAGTCCTTCGAGGCTGTCGCTCGCCACGTTCTTCTCGGCCGAGAGAAAGCTCGTGAGCCGCGCCTCGGCGAGCGGCACGGCCCAGGGCTCGGCGAGATGGTCGGGGCCGCCGGTCATGCCGTCCTCGCGCAGGATCAGGCGCGACCAGTCGAGCGCGCCGATCAGCACCCAGGCCGCCTGCACCCGGCCGCGCTCGGCGGCTTCGACCTCGGAGGCGCGCCACTGCTGCCAGAGCGCAGCGGCGGAGAAGGTGGCGACGAGCATCACGGTGAGCATCGCCGCGAGCAGCGCCGCGCCGCGCTGGCCGCGGCTGCGCGCATGGCGGGGGGCTGGCGCCGACCGCCTCATGACCTTGGCGCTCCCACCGTGGGCCGGACCCAGTCGCGCGTGAGCGCGCCCGCCAGCCCGTCGCCCGGCGACAGGTTGAGCACCAGCCGGACGCCGTCGGGCATGTTCACCGTGGCGCCGGCCGGATTGGCCGGGTCCGCCGGATTGGGCGTGGCGGCCGGCAGCGCGCCCGCGGGCGTCCAGCTGTTCTCGCGGAAGTAGTAGAGCTGCCAGCTGTCGACGGGCATCAAGGCGACGTCGCCGCCGGCACCTCCGCCGCCGTCCTGCGCCCAGGATTCGGCCATGTTCCAGGCCTGCTGCCATTCGCTGCGCGTGGTGAAGGGCGGCGACTGCCAGCGGCGCCAGCGCGTGCCATCGGGGCCGCTGCGCAGCGTCCAGGCCGCGACCATCATTGCGGGCGCGCTCTCGTCGCTGGTTCGGCGCGTGAGCCTCAGCACGCGGCCGTTCCAGTCGATCGGGCGCGTCTGCGCGAGCGTGGTGACGGCATCGAGGTCGGCGCTCCACTGCGCGAGCGTGGTCTGCAGCGTGAGCACCGCGTCGGCCCGCTGCTGGTTCTGCGTGGTGGCGCGCGACATGCTGTCGAGCCCGCGCCAGCTCACAAGCGCGAGCAGCGCCATGACCGAGATGGCGACCAGCAGCTCGATCAGCGTGAAGCCGCGCGCGGCCAGGCGGTGCGCCTTCATCAGAAGCGCCCCACCACGGTCGAGACGCGCAGCACCGGCGCATTCGCCTCGTCGCGCACCTGCACGTCGACGCGCCGGAAGTTGGGATTCAGCGTGGCGATGGTGGACGTGGTCACGTTGAACGAAACGCCCGCCTGCACGCAGATCGACCCCGAATCGCCCAAGGCCGGCATTTGCCGCGCCAGCCGCGCCTTGGCGAGTTCGTTCTCGGCGCAGAGGTCGGCCAGCAGCAGGTCGGACTGGCGTTGCGCATTGCGCGTGAGCGACATCGTCGCCTGCGAGCCCGCTGCGAGTGCGAGCGCCACGATGCCGAGCGCGATCAGCACCTCGACGAGCGTGAAGCCACGGCTTCGCTTGCCGCGCGTGCTGCTCTTCATGGCGTGGAGACGGTGAAGGGACGCAGGCCGTCGGTGGCGACGCGCAGCGAGCGCGCCGGCGGGCCTTCGGTCTGCAGCACGATCTGCTGCGCGGCGATGATCGGATCGGGACCGAGCTGCACCGCGGCGATGGGCGCGCCGCTCGCGAGGGAGGCCTGCGCGCTGATGCCGCCCATGGTCCAGCCGGCGGGCAGCGCATCGGCCGGCAGGCCGTCGAAGACGAAATTGCCGCCTTCCACGAGGCGCCATCGCACCGCCACGCCGCTCGCGCGCGACTGGGCGCGGGCCGACTCGAGCAGCGCGGCGAGCCGGTCGGCTTCGCGGTCGAGCCGGGCGGCGCTGCTGTCGCGCATCGCGAAGCTCACGCTGGCGGTGCCGATCGCGATGATCGCGATCACCACGATCAGCTCGAGCAGCGTGAAGCCGCGGGCGCGGCGGCTACTGCCAGCTGCCGATGTCGGCATTCTTGCCCTCGCCACCGGCCTGGCCATCGGCACCGAGCGAGAGCACGTCGATTTCGCCCTTGATACCCGGGTTCATGTACTGGTAGGGATGGCCCCAGGGATCGTTCGGCAGCTTCTCGACGTAAGGCTTCCAGTTGGGCGCCGCGGGGCCGGTGGTCGGGCGCACGAGCAGCGCCTGCAGGCCCTGTTCGGCCGTGGGATAGCGCTGGTTGTCGAGGCGGTAGAGCTTGAGCGCCTGCATCAGGTTGTTGATGTCGGTCTTGGCCGCGGTCACGCGGGCGTCGTCCGCGCGTTCGATCACGTTGGGCACGATCAGCGCGGCCAGCACGCCGATGATGACCAGCACCACCATCAGCTCGATCAGCGTGAAGCCGCGCTGGGCGGTGCGGAAGGTCTCGTGAAGGATTTTTTTCATAACGGGGAAGACATGTTGCGGAAGGCGCGCTGCATGATAATCCGCGCCCATGACAAGTCCCTATTCCGCCGCGCGCTGGCACGCCCCGCTTGCCACCACCGGCCTGTGGGCGCTGGCAGCCGGCGCGGCCGTGTTCTGGGGACTGCGGCTCGCGAGTCCGGCCCAGGCGATCGCGCCCGCAGCGACGCTGCCGCGCGCACCGGTCTCGGCCGATGCGGACGCGGTGGCGCGGCTGTTCGGCGCACTGCCGGTGGAGCAGGCGGCGCCTGCGGCCCCGGAGGCGGCAAGCCGTTTCGCGCTCTCGGGCGTGGTGGCGGATCCGTCGAACCAGGGCGCGGCTTTGATCTCGATCGACGGCAAGCCGCCGCGGCCCTTCCGGGTGGGCTCGCGCGTCGGCGAAGGCTATGTGCTGCAGTCGGTGGGCGTGCGCGCGGCGACGCTGGGCACGAGCGCGGACGGGCCCGCGGCCTTCACGCTGCAGTTGCCGGTGCGGGCGCCGCTCAATGTGGGCAGTCCGCTGCCGGCGGCGCCGGCGGTGTCCCCGCCGCAGCCCTCATCGCCAGCGCAGCCGCCATCGCCCGGGGCCGTGGGCCTCCTGCCGGCCACCGTGCCCTCGGTTGCCGCGCCACCGCCGGAACAGCAGTCCGGCGACCATCAGCCGCCGGCCCAAGCCGCGCAGTAGCCGCCCGGCTCAGGCCTGCAGGAACAGGCGGTAGGCCGGGTTCGCGGTTTCTTCCACGTAGGGATAGCCGAGCGTTTCGAGAAAGGCGTCGAAGGCCGCGGCATCGCCCGCCGGCACTTGCAGGCCGACGAGGATGCGCCCGTAGTCGGCGCCCTGGTTGCGGTAGTGGAACAGGCTGATGTTCCAGTTCGGCCGCATCAGGCTCAGAAACTTGAGCAGCGCCCCGGGACGTTCGGGGAAGATGAAGCGCAGCAGCCGCTCGTCGTGGGCGAGGCCGGTGCGCCCGCCGACCATGTGCCGCAGGTGTTCCTTGGCGAGTTCGTCGTGCGTGAGGTCGAGCGCGTCGAAGCCATGCGCATTGAAGGTCTGGGCGATGGTCGCCGACTCGCCGCGCGTGGAGGTGGTCAGGCCCACGAACACATGCGCCTTGGACGCGTCGCTGATGCGGTAGTTGAACTCCGTCACGTTGCGCAGCGCGCCGCCCACCGAACCGGTTTCCTGCGATTCGCTCGCGGGCATTTCGCCGACGAGCTCGCAGAAGCGCCGGAAGCTGCCGCGCTCCTCGGGAATGGTGACCGCGAACAACGCCTCGCGTTCTTCGCCGACCTCGGCGCGCTCGGCAACGAAGCGCAGCCGGTCGAAGTTCATGTTCGCACCGCACAGGATCGCCGCATAGGTCTCACCGTGGCGGCCGTGCCCGGCCACGTACTGCTTGATCGCGGCCACCGCCAGCGCCCCCGCGGGTTCGACGATGCTGCGGGTGTCGACGAAGATGTCCTTGATGGCGGCGCAGACGGCATCGGTATCGACCGCGATGTATTCGTCGACCAGGTTGCTGGCGATCCGGAAGGTCTCCTCGCCCACCAGCTTGACGGCCGTGCCGTCCGAGAACAGTCCCACGTCGGGCAGGCTCACGCGCTGGTGCGCGGCGACCGATTGCATCATCGCGTCGGAGTCGTTCATCTGGACGCCGATCACCTTGATCTCGGGACGCAGCGCCTTGATGTAGTTGGCGACGCCCGAGATCAACCCGCCGCCGCCGATGGCCACGAAGACCGCATCGAGCCGGCCCTGGTGCTGGCGAAGAATCTCCATCGCGATCGTGCCTTGTCCGGCAATCACGTCAGGGTCGTCGAAAGGATGCACGAAGGTGAGGTTCTGCTGCGCCTGCAGTTCGAGCGCATGCAGATAAGCATCGGAATAGCTGTCGCCATGCAGCACCACCTCGCCGCCGAAACCGCGCACTGCATCGATCTTGAGCCGAGGCGTCGTGACCGGCATGACCACCACCGCGCGCGTGCCGAGCTTGCGCGCGCCGAGCGCCACGCCTTGCGCGTGATTGCCGGCCGATGCGCAGATGACCCCACTTGCAAGCTGCTCGGGCGTGAGGTGGGCCATCTTGTTGTATGCGCCGCGAAGCTTGAAGCTGAAGACCGGCTGCTGGTCTTCGCGCTTGAGCAGCACCGTATTGCCGAGCCGCGCGCTGAGCGCTTGCGCCTTCTCGAGCGCCGATTCGATTGCTACATCGTAAACGCGAGCATTCAGGATTTTTCTGAGATAGTCGGCGGGCGTGAGCGCCGGAACAGGTACGTCTCGCACGTTATTTCCAAGGGAGTTTTCAATTGATAGCGCACGATCATAAGAGGCATCGGGTTTGCTTACGGATATGACATGGACACAAATGTCATAAATATCTTCCAAATAGCCTCCGCTGCTAACGATTCTGGTTTTTTTGAGCGCACCTATCCCGCGATCCATACGTCCGCTGTTCGTTTAACAAACGAGCAAAATTTGTTATCCGTTTCTGTCAGCGACCTTTCCAAAGGATTGATGCAAGCGGAGGCCGCGCGTGTGCAACGAGGCGAAATCGGGCGACCCACCTGGCAGGTGATGGGCAACAGACTGCGCGCTCACATCCTTCCACTGCTGGGTTCGGTGCCCGCAGAGGCCTTTGCCACTGCGGACGCGCAGCGACTGATCGACCATCTCGGAGAACAGGGCTTCACGAGCACGACGATCGCGCAGTACATGGTGCTGTTGCGAAAGGTGTTGATGCATGGCGTGAGCACCGGCGTGCTTCGCGATGCGCCGCCCTTTCCAAAGATCAAGGTACGGAGTCAGCCGCGGGGCAGTTTCAGCGTTGCGGAATACCGCGCGGTGGTTGCAGCGGCGCGCAAATTGCGCGGGCTGCCGCATCCCGTGCTTCAGGAACTCGGCGCCGGCGAACGTTTCTGGATTGCGCGCGAACTGCTCGTCATGCCGCAGGAATTGCCGTGGTTGATTCGTTGGATGGTCAACACCTTTGTTCGTCCGAGCGATATCAAGCTGATGAAGCACAAGCACATCGAGATCGTGCGCGGAAAGCACGTCTACCTGCGCATGAACCTGCCTGAAACGAAGCGGCACAGCCAGCCCATCGTGAGCTTGCGTCCTGCCGTTCGGGTTTACGAATGTCTGCTCGCGCATCAGCGTGAACAGGGCGCGGCGGGTCCGGAGGACTACATCTTCATGCCGCATCTGAAGAATCGCGAGCACGCATTGGCGGTGCTCAACTTCTTGTTCCATTGGGCGCTCAAGCTCACGGGTCTCGAGAAGGGGCCGCTCGGCCAGTCGAGAACGCTGTATTGCTTGCGCCACACCGCGATCACGTTGCGGCTGTTGTACGGGCAGGGCATCGACATGCTGACCCTGGCGCGCAATGCGCGCACGAGCGTGAACATGGTCGAACGTTTCTACGCTTCGGTGCTGAGCGGAGAAATGAATGTGGGGCTGCTGCAGAGCAGGCGTGGCCGTGTGAATTGAGAAAAGCCAAAAAGCCGCCCGGCTTGCGCTGGGCGGCTTGACACTGAATCGCTTCGAACTGGCGGGAGCCAGCATCGGATCAGGTCTCGATCAGAAAGCGTGGCGGATGCCGAAGTCGTAGCCGGTCGAGTTCTTGGGCGTGAAGACCTTGTTGCCGATGAAGGACGGGCCGCCCACGGTCAGGGCTGCACCGTTCTTGTTGCTCACGCGGGCGACCGTGGCGTACAGGGCGGTGCGCTTCGACAGGTTGTGCACGTAGCCGAGCGCCAGCTTGTTGGCCTTCGGGTCCGGCTTGTCGTAGAACGGGTTGAGGTCGTCCGTCTTGTACTTGACGCCCGAATACGAAGCGCGAATCAGGCCAGGACCCACAGGGACCGTCACGCCGACCAGCCAGCCGTTCAGCTTGGTCGAGGTCAGGGAGAGCCGGTCGGCAAGGTAGTACCCGTCGAAGTCGGTCTTCTGCTTGGCCTGCGACAGCTCGCCGAGGAGCTTCACAGGGCCGAAGTCGTACGACGCGCCGATGTTGAAGATGTCGACCTTGTCGGTCGTGCCCGCGAAGTAGTTGTCACCGGTGATGTTGCTGCCGTAGGCCAGCGCGATGTCCAGAGGACCGTTGGCGTAGCCGAAGCGGCCGCCGACGTAACGGCCCTTGCGTGCGATGTCAGCCTTGTCCGGTGTCGCGAAGCCCGGGTCGTACTTGGTCTGCTCGTGGAAGCCGTACTGCACTTGGCCATAGAAGCCGCCGAGGTTCGGCGGCAGGAAGTAGCCGACCGTGTTGCTGGCACGCGTGGGGCTGCCGAACAGGCCGCCAGCGGTGTGGATCAGGTTGGTACCGACGCCGTTGGTACCGAACGGATCGAACACGGAGTTGTTCCAGAACGTCGGCGTGTAGTCGCGGCCGAGGCGGAATTCACCGAAACCACCGGACAGGCTCACCGTCGCACGGCGAGAGAACGTCGCAGCACCTTCGGAACCGTCGTCGTTCTTGATGGGTGCTTCGAGCCAGAAGCTGGCAGCCAGGCCACCACCGAGGTCTTCCGTACCACGGAAGCCCAGACGGCTGGTGTTGTAACCCGAGTGGGCCAGCTCACGGCGGCTGAGCTTGACGCTGCCTTGGTTCCGGTAGAACGGGTTGTAGGCAACCGGGAGGCCGTTCGCGTTGTACGTCACGCCATTGTTCAGATCACGCGAGCTGTTCGAATAGCCGCTGATCGACGCGTCGACCACGCCGAACAGCGTGACGGACGACTGAGCCGAGGCAACACCGGCAACAGCCAGGGCAGCCAGAGCAACTGCCCTTTCGCACCGCGAAACTAGAGTGGAAGCTGGGTCGCCCGCGCCTTGCCGAAGCGCAAAGAAAAAAGCCCCGAGCCTTGCGGCTCGGGGCTAAATCCACCAATTGGAAGGGTGGAGGAGACAACCGGTGCGCACAACGGGGTGCGCGATGAAATAAAGTATATCGGCTGTTTGCTGCGTTGCAACAAGCAGTGACGCTTTTCCCACACACAAATGAATGTCAGTGACCGTTTTTGTTGCTGAACATTCCGGATGGACCGACGAAGATGGAATGCACAGTGAGTTGGACCGGCGACGCCGGCACCCGTTCGGCCATGGGTTTCGTGGCAGAGACCGGCAGCGGCCACGTCCTGACGATGGATGGCGCGCCAGACGCCGCCAAACCCGAGAACGGCGGACAGAACTTCGCACCCCGGCCGATGGAAACCGTGCTCGCGGGCACCGGCGGCTGCACCGCCTATGACGTCGTGCTGATCCTGAAGCGCGGCCGCCACCAGGTGGAGCGCTGCAGCGTCAAGCTCACGAGCGAGCGCGCGCCGAAGGATCCCAAGGTCTTCACCAAGATCCACATGCACTTCACCGTGGCAGGCAAGGGCATACCGGCCGCCGCCGTGGAGCGCGCGATCGCCCTGAGCCACGAGACCTATTGCTCGGCGAGCATCATGCTCGCGAAGACCGCCGAGATCACGACGAGCTTCGATCTGATCGAGACCTGAAGCCGCGGCGTCTCAGATGCGGTGCGCCACCGTGGTCATGACCCGCGAGGCCAGCCGCATCAGGGCCTTGGCCGGTGCCGGCAGCTCTGCGGCGCCCGCATCGACGGCCTGGGAAGCGTGCCGCGCCTCGTCGATCTTCATCTGCTCGACGACGGCCCGCGAGGCGGTGTCCGCAGGCGGCAGGCGGCCAAGATGGCTGTCGAGATGCGCCTCGACCTGCCGTTCGGTCTCCGCGACGAACCCCAGGCTCAGCGGGTCTCCGAGGCGCCCCGCGACCAATCCGAGGCCGAAAGCGCCGGCATACCACAGCGGATTCAGCAGCGAGGGCCGGGCACCCAACTCGTCCAGCCGCTGGCGCGTCCAGGCCAGATGATCGGTCTCCTCGTGCGAAGCCTCGAGCAGCTGGGCGCGCAGAACCGGATCGCGGGCCACTGCGGCCTGGGCGGTGTAAAGCGCCTGGGCGCAGACCTCGCCGACGTGGTTGACCCGCATCAGCGCCCCGGCCTCTCGGCGCTCCGACTCGGTCATTTCGGCCGGCGCCTGGCGGGGTGGCGGCATGGACCGGGTGGCGCGATGGCGGGCAAAAAGCGTACGCAACGCTGCATCGGCCGTGTTGAGAACGGGATCGAGCGAAAAGGTCATGTCGTTATTGGAACCCATGCCGAAGACCACGGGAAAATCGCCGGTCTGATTTCGCATTGTGGTTTTTCGGAAGGCTTCACGCCTTTGTTGCAGTCCTGCAACGAAACGCGGGGGGCTCCGGAGATTTCGGGCGAATTGTTTTGCCCTGCCGCAGCGCCTCTGGTGCAATAGCATCAACTTCCCAAAAGGAGGTTGGCCCGGGGTCCGGTGGGAGCACAAAAGTGCCAGTCACGGTGAGCCCTTCGCACCGGAGCCCTATGTTTAACCTTGGAGAAACTTGCAATGAAAAAATCTCTAGTTGCTCTGGCTGCCCTGGCTGTCGCCGGTGTTGCCTCGGCTCAGTCGTCCGTCACGCTGTTCGGCGTGGTCGACGCGTCGATCAGCGGCTACTCGAACACCTCGCGTGACCTGAACGGTGCCACGTTCCTGAACCCGTTCTACCTGAACCAAGGCAGCGTGAAGACCAGCCGTCGTGAACTGGCCAACTCGGGTTACAACTCCAGCCGTCTGGGCTTCCGTGGTACGGAAGACCTCGGTGGCGGCCTGGCTGCCAGCTTCTGGCTCGAAGCACCGATCTCCAACGACGACGGCCAGCAAGGTGTTGCCACCTTCGCACGTCGCTCGACCGTGAGCCTGTCGGGTGGTTTCGGTGAAATCCGCCTCGGCCGTGACTACACGCCGACGTTCTGGAACGACACCGTGTTCGATCCGTTCGGCACCAACGGCGTCGGTACCAACCTGATTTCGACGGCCAACGGCACCTTCGGCGCCTTCGGCACCCCCGCTGCTTCGACCGCTCCGTTCACCAACGTCGGCTCGAACAACTACACCCGCGCCAGCAACACCATCGGCTACTTCCTGCCCCCGAACCTCGGCGGCTTCTACGGCCAGCTGATGTACGGCTTCAGCGAGAAGACCAAGTACGATCCGGGCACCGCCACCCCGACCACGCTGAACGCTTCGCGCCAAGGCCGTTACGTTGGTGGCCGTTTCGGCTACGCCAACGGTCCTCTGGACGTGGCGATTGCCTACGGCAGCAGCACGGTTGGCGACAACTACTACGTTGGCACGACCACCAAGGTCAACACCCTGAACCTCGGCGCTTCGTATGACTTCGGTCCCGTGAAGCTCTTCGGTGAAGTGTCGCGCGCCAAGAACAAGCTCGACTACGAAGTCGAGCCCTTCCTCGGCGGCCGTCCCGACATCGACCTGACCGGCTACCTGCTCGGCGTGACCGTGCCGGTCGGCGCTGGCCTGATCCGTGCTTCGTACTCGCGCGTCAAGTACGACTTCAACGCGCCCGCAGTGCTGTTCGCTCCTGACGTCGCAGATCCGAAGGCCAGCAAGCTGGCGATCGGCTACGTGCACAACCTGTCGAAGCGCACGGCTCTGTACGCCACGATCGCTCGCATCAGCAACAAGAACGGTGCTGCTCTGACCGTTGGCGGCCCCGCCTTCATCAGCAACGCCGTCTTCACGCCGAAGAACTCGACCGGCTACGATTTCGGTATCCGTCACGCTTTCTAATTCGAGGCTGGCCTGAGCCAGCTTTGAATCGAAAGTTCAAAAGCCACTCGACGCAAGTCGGGTGGCTTTTTTCATTGGGAGCGCACCATCGGCGTGCACCCCCGGGGAACCACCGTGCGGGCACGCACCTTGCACTGCTAGCATGCCTGCTCACTTTGTTTGCTGAATGATTGCCTTTGTCCTGCGCCGCCTGATCCAAGCCGTGATCGTCATGATCGCGGTCGCGTTCATCGCCTTCCTTCTCTTCCAATACGTGGGCGACCCGGTCGTGTTCCTGCTGGGCCAGGACGCCAAGCCCGAGCAGATCCGCGAGATGCGCGCCGCATTGGGGCTCGACCAGCCCTTCTTCGTGCAGTTCTGGCGCTTCCTGGGCAATGCGGCACAGGGCGAGTTCGGCCTGAGCCTGCGCCAGGGCGCCAAGGTGTCGCGCCTGATCGGCGAACGCTTTCCCGCCACGCTCGAACTCGCGCTGGTCGCGGCCGTGCTGGCGCTCTTCATCGGCATTCCGATGGGCGTGTACACGGCACTGCGCCGCGGGACCTTCATGAGCCAGGTGTTCATGACCGTGTCGCTGCTGGGCGTGTCGCTGCCCACCTTCCTGATCGGCATCCTGCTGATCCTCGTCTTCGCCGTGGTGCTCGGCTGGTTCCCGAGCTTCGGCCGGGGCGAGACGGTGCAGTTCGGCTGGTGGACGAGCGGGCTCTTCCGCGTCGACGGCTGGCACCACATCGTCCTGCCGGCCGTGACGCTGGCGATCTTCCAGCTCACGCTGATCATGCGGCTGGTGCGCGCCGAGATGCTCGAGGTGCTGCGCACCGACTACATCAAGTTCGCGCGGGCGCGCGGACTCACGAACCGCGCGATCCACTTCGGCCATGCGCTCAAGAACACGCTGGTGCCGGTGATGACGATCACCGGCCTGCAGCTCGGCGGCCTCATCGCCTTCGCGATCATCACGGAGTCGGTGTTCCAGTGGCCCGGCATGGGGCTGCTGTTCATCCAGGCCGTGACCTTCGCCGACGTGCCCGTGATGGCGGCCTACCTGTGCCTCATCGCGCTGATCTTCGTAGTCATCAACCTGGTGGTCGACCTGCTGTATTTCGTGGTCGATCCGCGGCTGCGCGTCGGCAAGGCGGGAGGACATTGACATGACGACGACTGCCGCCCCGCGACTGCGGGCGTCTGGACGGGCGTTCGCGCAGATCGCGAACTTCTACCCCGAGCTGGAGGCCTTCCGGCGCGATCTGCATGCGCATCCCGAACTCGGCTTCGAGGAGGTCTACACCTCGGGCCGCGTGCGCGAGGCGCTGCGCGCCTGCGGCGTGGACGAGATCCACGAGGGCATCGGCAAGACCGGCGTGGTGGGCGTCATCCGCGGCCGCTCCACTGCGAGCCGGCGCATGATCGGCCTGCGCGCCGACATGGACGCGCTGCCGATGCGCGAAGACAACGACTTCGCCTGGCGCTCGGCCCACGACGGCCTGATGCACGGCTGCGGCCACGACGGCCACACCGCGATGCTGGTCGGCGCGGCGCGCTACCTCGCCGAGACGCGCAACTTCGACGGCACCGCGGTGCTGATCTTCCAGCCCGGCGAAGAAGGCTGCGCGGGCGCGCGCGTGATGATCGAGGACGGCCTCTTCGAGCGCTTTCCGGTGCAGTCGGTCTACGCCATGCACAACTGGCCCGGCATGCCCGCGGGCACCGTGGGCATCAACCGCGGCGCTATGATGGCCGCGGCCGACCGCGTGACCATCGAGATCAAGGGCAAGGGCGGACATGGCGCCCATGCCTACCAGACCATCGATTCCGTCACGGTGGCGGCCCACATCATCACGGCCGTGCAGACCATCGTGTCGCGCAACGTGCGCCCGATCGATGCGGCCGTCATCAGCATCTGCGCCGTGCAGGCCGGCGACCTCGGCGCGATGAGCGTGATCCCCGGCGAGGCCACGCTGGTCGGCACCGTGCGCACCTTCAGCGCGCGCGTGCAGGCGCAGATCGAGCAGCGGCTCAACGAGCTCTGCACCGCGGTGGCCGCGGGCTTCGGCGCCACCGCCACCATCAAGTACGAGCGCATCTATCCGGCCACGATCAACACCGCGCCCGAGGCCATGTTCGCGGCCGACGTGGCGGAGTCGCTCGTGGGCGCTTCCAACGTCGAGCGCAGCATGGAGCCCAGCATGGGCGCCGAGGATTTCTCCTTCATGCTGCAGAAGAAGGCCGGCGCCTACCTGCGCATCGGCCAGGACGTGCGCAACGGCGCCTACCTGCACAACAGCCGCTACGACTTCAACGACGAGATCCTGCCGCTCGGCGCCGCGCTCCACGCGGGCCTCATCGAGCAGGGCATGCCGCTTGCCGCCACCCGCGGCGGGCAGCCCGAGAAAGCTGCCGCCACCGCGGCGTCTTGAGTTTCCGATCCCCAACCCGAGGAGTGTTCCCATGAGTTTCAAGAAGAACGTGGCTGCGGCCGCCGTGTTGTGCGCCCTGGGCGCCGTCAGCCTGGTCGCCGGCGCGCAGACCATCCGGATCGCCAATCAGGGCGACGCGCTCTCGCTCGATCCGCACTCGCTCAACGAGTCGCTGCAGCTCAGCACCACGCAGAACGTCTACGAGACCCTGACCGGCCGCAACAAGGACCTGAGCCTCGCGCCGCTGCTCGCCACCAGCTGGAAGCAGGCCTCGCCCACGGTGTGGCGCTTCGAACTGCGCAAGGGCGTGCAGTTCCATGACGGCACGCCGTTCACCGCCGACGACGTGGTCTTCAGCCTCCAGCGCGCCGCGGGCGAGGGCTCGGACATGCAGAGCTACACCAACGACATCAAGGAAGTGCGCAAGGTCAACGACCTCACGGTCGAGATCGAGACCAAGGCGCCGTTCCCGATCCTGCCTGACGTGCTGTCGCAGGTCGCGATCATGAGCAAGAAGTGGTGCGTCGAGAACAAGGCCGAGAAGCCCGTGGACCGCCGCAAGGGCATCGAGAACACCGCCTCCTTCAAGGCCAACGGCACCGGCCCGTTCCGCGTGCGCGAGCGCCAGCCCAACGTGCGCACGGTGTTCGTGCGCAACGGCACCTACTGGGGCAAGATCGAAGGCAATGCCCAGGAGGTGATCTTCACCCCGATCGCCAACCCGGCCACGCGCGTGGCCGCGCTGGTCTCGGGCGAAGTCGACGTGATGGAGCCGATCCCCGTGCAGGACGTCGCCCGCGTCAACAGCAGCCCCAACGCGCGCGCCATCACCGGCCCCGAGCTGCGCACCATCTTCCTCGGCATGGACCAGAAGCGCGACGAGCTGCTGTACTCGAGCGTCAAGGGCAAGAACCCGTTCAAGGACAAGCGCGTGCGCCAGGCCTTCTACCAGGCCATCGACATCGCCGGCATCCAGCGCACCGTGATGCGCGGCGCCTCGCGGCCCACGGGTCTGCTCGTCGGCCCCGGCATCAACGGCTGGACCGCCGAGCAGGACAAGCGCCTGCCCTTCGACGTCGAAGCCGCCAAGAAGCTGCTGGCCGAGGCCGGCTATCCGAACGGCTTCGAGGTCTCGATGAACTGCCCGAACGACCGCTACGTCAACGACGGCCAGATCTGCCAGGCCGTGGCGGGCAACCTGGCGAAGGTCGGCGTCAAGGTCAACCTCGTGGTGGAGACCAAGGGCACGTACTTCCCGAAGATCCTGCGCCGCGACACGAGCTTCTACATGCTCGGCTGGACGCCCTCGACGTACGATGCGCACAACGCGCTCAATGCGCTGACCGCCTGCGTCGACGACAAGGGCGCGGGCCAGTTCAACCTGGGTGCGTACTGCAATCCCAAGCTCGACGAGCTGACCAAGAAGATCCAGTCCGAGAACGACAAGGCCAAGCGCAACGAGTACATCAAGGAAGCCTTCAAGATCCATGCGGACGACGTCGGCACGCTGCCGCTGCATCAGCAGTCGCTGGCCTGGGGCGTGAGCAAGAAGGTCGAGCTGGTGCAACTGGCCGACAACTTCATGTTCTTCAAGTGGATGAGCATCAAGCCCTGATCGCCGCCGCGCCGGACGCCTGACGGACGGCTCCTTGGGCCCGCTTCTTGCGGGCCCATCCTTTTGCTTCCCACGATGAAAAAAACCCTTGCCCGCTGGCTCGACAGCGATGTCGGCTACAGCTTCCGCACCTCGCCCGTGGCGATCGGGGCGGCGCTGGTCGCACTGGTCTGCGTCTTCTGCGCGGTGTTCGCCGGCTGGGTGTCGCCGCACAACCCCTTCGATCTCGCGACGCTCGAACTCGGCGATGCCCGGCTGCCGCCGGCCTGGTCGGCGGAGGGCTCGAGCAAGTACCTGCTCGGCACCGACGACCAGGGTCGCGACATCCTTTCCGCACTGATCTACGGCGCGCGCATCTCGCTCATCGTCGGCGTCGTGTCGGTGGTGCTGTCGGTCCTCGTCGGCGTGGTGCTCGGCCTCATGGCCGGCTTCTTCGGCGGCTGGCTCGACACCTTTCTGATGCGCGTGTGCGACGTGATGCTGTCGTTCCCGCCGATCCTCGTCGCGCTGCTGATCGCGGGCGTGGGCCGCGCGCTCTTTCCGCATGCCAACGATTCGCTCGCCTTCGGCGTGCTCATCATCTCGATCTCGCTCACCGGCTGGGTGCAGTACGCGCGCACCGTGCGCGGCACCACGATGGTGGAGCGCAACAAGGAATACGTGCAGGCCGCGCGCGTCACCGGCGTGGCGCCGCTGCGCATCATGCTGCGCCACGTGCTGCCCAACGTGATGGGGCCGGTGATGGTGCTCGCCACCATCCAGGTCGCGACCGCGATCATCACCGAGGCCACCCTGTCCTTCCTCGGCGTCGGCGTGCCGCCGACCTCGCCGTCGCTGGGCACGCTGATCAGCATCGGCAACCAGTACCTGTTCTCGGGCGAATGGTGGATCACGGTGTTCCCGGGCGCGATGCTGGTGCTGATCGCGCTCAGCGTGAACCTGCTCGGCGACTGGCTGCGCGACGCGCTCAACCCGCGCCTGCGCTGAACGAAGGGAACCACACCATGAGCCTGCTGCAAGTCAAAGACCTCGTCGTCGAGTTTCCGCACCGCCGCGGCACGCTGCGTGCGCTCGACGGCATTTCGTTCGACATCGCGCCGGGCGAGATCCTCGGCGTGGTGGGCGAGTCGGGCGCCGGCAAGTCGCTCACGGGCGCGGCCATCATCGGGCTGCTCGAGCCGCCGGGCCGGGTGGCGGGCGGCGAGATCGTGCTCGAGGGCCAGCGCATCGACAACCTCGGCTTCGACGCCATGCGGCCGATCCGCGGCCGCAAGATCGGCGCGATCTTCCAGGATCCGCTGACCTCGCTGAACCCGCTCTACACCGTCGGCCGGCAACTGACCGAAACCATCCGCGCCCACCTGCCGGTGACCGAGGCCGAGGCGCGGCGCCGCGCCATCGGCCTGCTGCAGGACACCGGCATTCCCGCCGCCGAGCAGCGCATCGACCACTTTCCGCACCAGTTCTCGGGCGGCATGCGCCAGCGCGTGGTGATCGCACTGGCGCTCGCGGCCGAGCCCAAGCTCATCGTGGCCGACGAGCCCACCACCGCGCTCGACGTCTCGATCCAGGCGCAGATCATCCAGCTGCTCAAGCGCGTCTGCAGGGAGCGCGGCGCGGCCGTGATGCTGATCACGCACGACATGGGCGTGATCGCCGAGACCTGCGACCGCGTGGCCGTGATGTACGCCGGCCGTATCGCGGAGATCGGGCCGGTGCACGAAGTCATCCACCAGCCTGCACATCCTTACACCTCGGGCCTGATGGCCTCGATTCCCGACATGGCGAGCGACCGCGAACGGCTCAACCAGATCGACGGCGCGATGCCGCGCCTCAACGCGATTCCGAAGGGCTGCGCCTACAACCCGCGCTGCCCGCGCACCTTCGCGCGCTGCCTGTCGGAGCGGCCAGAGCTCATGCATGCGGGCGCCACGCGCGCCGCCTGCTGGCTGCACGATGCCGCCGATCCGCACCGCGGCCAGGCCGAACTCGCCGCCCGGCACCAGGCGGCGCAACAGGCGGGCGAACGCGCCGTGCCCGATGCGGCCGCGCCGCTCGACGAGGTGACGCGATGAGCACCACCACCACCACCACCGCCACTGCTGCCGCCGCCGAGCCGCTCGTCGTCGCGCACGACCTGGCTCGCACCTTCGACGTGTCGCCGCCCTGGCTCAACCGCGTGCTCGAGCGCAAGCCGCGCGTGCTTCTGCATGCGGTGGACGGCGTGAGCTTTTCCATCGAGCGCGGCAAGACGCTCGCGCTGGTCGGCGAATCGGGCTGCGGCAAGAGCACCGTGGCGCGCCTGCTGGTCGGCCTCTATGCGCCGACGCGCGGCGGCCTGCGCTTCGATGGGCAGGATGCGCATGCCGCGTTCAAGGCGCCGGAGGGCCGCGCGCTGCGCCGCCGCATCCAGATGATCTTCCAGGACCCCTACGCGAGCCTCAACCCGCGCTGGATCGTCGAGGACATCATCGGCGAGCCGCTGCGCGAGCACGGCATCCTGCGCGGCAAGGCCGAGCTGCGCGCGCGCGTGGGCGAGCTGCTCCAGTCCGTCGGCCTCTCGCCGCTGGACAGCGCCAAGTACCCGCACCAGTTCTCGGGCGGGCAGCGCCAGCGCATCTCGATCGCACGCGCGCTCGCCACGCAGCCCGAGTTCCTCGTGTGCGACGAGCCCACCTCCGCGCTCGACGTGAGCGTGCAGGCCCAGGTGCTCAACATCATGAAGGACCTGCAGCGCGCGCGCGGCCTGACCTACCTCTTCATCTCGCACAACCTCGCGGTGGTGCGGCACGTGGCGGACCAGGTCGGCGTGATGTACCTCGGCCGGCTGGTCGAGGTGGCCGACAAGCAGAAGCTCTTCGCCGAGCCGCAGCATCCGTACACGCGCATGCTGCTGGACGCGATCCCACAGATGAAGCACACCGGCCGCGCGCGCACGCCGGTGCAGGGCGAAGTGCCCAATCCGCTGAACCCGCCCACGGGCTGCGCCTTCCATCCGCGCTGCCCGCATGCCAACGCCCGGTGCTCGGCCGAGCGGCCGGCGCTCATGGAGCTGCGCGGCGTGCGCGTGGCCTGCCATGCGGTCGAAGAGGGCCGGATCTGATCGCAAGGCGTGCGTAAACGCACTGCCGGGCCCGCCGCCTCCGGGCAGAGTGCGGGCATGACCTTCCATCGGCTTTCCGGCGCCAGCGGCCGCCGCGGCTTCCTCATGGGCTCGGCCCTGGGCGCGACCGCGGCGCTGGCTTCGCTCTCTTCGCTCGCGCATGCCGCCGCGGGCGTCTCGTCGCCGCCGCCGCGGCGCATGCCGGTGATCTTCATCGGCCACGGTTCGCCGATGAACGCGCTTGCCGACAACGGCTTCACGCGCCGGCTCGCCGCCTGGGGCGGCGAGCTTCCGCGGCCCTCGGCGATCCTGAGCGTTTCGGCCCACTGGCTCAGCCGGGGTGCCACCGGCGTCGGCGTGCAGGAGCGGCCGAAGACCATCCACGACTTCGGCGGCTTTCCACAGGCGCTGTTCGACATCCAATACCCCGCCCCCGGCCATCCGCTGCTGGCGCGCGAGGCCGCGGGCGCGATCACGCAGACCCGGGTGATCGAGACGCCGCAGTGGGGCCTGGACCACGGCACCTGGACGGTGCTCCGGCACCTCTATCCGAAGGCCGACATCCCGGTGTTCCAGCTCAGCATCGATTACGACCGGCCAGCCGCCTTCCACCATGCGGTGGGGCGCGACCTCGCCGCGCTGCGCGAGAAGGGCGTGCTCGTGATGGGCAGCGGCAACGTGGTGCACAACCTGCGCGCCACCGATCGTGGCACGCCCGACGGCCCCGCCGCGAGCCGGCCCTGGGCGCAGTCCTTCGACGATGCGGTGAAGGCCGCACTCGCGGGGCGCGACGACCGTGCACTGGTCGCCTACGAGAAGCTCCCCGGCGCCGAGACTGCGGTGGCCACGCCCGACCACTACTTTCCGTTTCTCTACGCGCTCGGCGCCGCCGGCGCGGGCGAGCGCGCGAAGACGGTCTACGAAGGATTCCAGTCCGGCACGCTGAGCATGCGCTGCATCCAGTTCGGCTGATGCGCGCGGCCCGGCCGGCGCCCGGCTATTGTTCCTCGCTCCACGAGAAGCCGTCGCGCGCGATCATGGCGCTCGACGCGCTCGGCCCCCAGGTGCCGGCCGCATAGGGGCGCGGGCCGCCGTCCGCGGCCCAGCTGTCGATCAGCGGCTCGACCCAGCGCCATGCCTCTTCCTGCTCGTCGCTGCGCACGAAGAGGTTCAGGCGGCCGTCGATCACGTCGAGCAGCAGCCGCTCGTAGGCGCCCACGCGCTCCGAGCCGAAGCGCTTGTCGAAGTCGAGGTCGAGCTGCACCGGCGCGAGTTGCGCGGCGCTCTGGTGGCCGTTGCCGCGCCGGTTGTCCTGCGCCTGCGCGAGCATGTGCAGTTCCAGGCCGTCGCGCGGCTGGAGATTGATCACCAGCTTGTTCACCGCCCCGGCCGGGGCGCGGAAGATCGCGTGCGGGGTGGGCCGGAAGTTGACCTCGATGCGCGCATCGCGCGAGGCCAGCCGCTTGCCGGTGCGGATGTAGAGCGGCACGCCGGCCCAGCGCCAGTTGGCGATCTCGGTGCGCAGCGCCACGAAGGTCTCGGTGCGGCTTTCGGGATCGACGCCGGGCTCGTCGCGGTAGCCCGGCACCCGCTCGCCATAGGCCGTGCCGGCGGTGTACTGGCCGCGGATGGCGTGCAGGCTCAGCGTCTCGGGCGTCCACGGCTTGAGCGCGCGCAGCACCTTGAGCTTCTCGTCGCGGATCGCGTCGGCGTGCGAGTTGATCGGCGGCTCCATGCCGATCGCGCAGACCAGCTGCAGCGCATGGTTCTGCACCATGTCGCGCAGCGCGCCGGTCTGGTCGTAGAAGGCGCCGCGCTTCTCCACGCCCAGGTCCTCGGCGATGGTGATCTGGATGTTCGCGATGTGCTCGCGGCGCCAGATCGGCTCGAACAGCGCATTGCCGAAGCGCATCGCGAACAGGTTCTGCACCGAGGGCTTGCCCAGGTAGTGGTCGATGCGGAAGACCTGCTTCTCGTCGAGCACCTTGCACACCGCAGCGTTGATCGCGCGGTTGGAGGCCAGGTCGTGGCCCAGCGGCTTCTCGAGCACCACGCGCGTCGAAGGCCCGTTGAGGCCCGCCGCGGCGATCTGCTCGACCACCTGCGTGAAGAGCGCGGGTGCCGTCGCCACGTACATCACCACCGTGTCGGCGTTGCGCTGCTTGAGCAGGTCGGAGAGCCGCGCGTAGTCGGCCGGCTTCGACAGGTCCATGCGCAGGAAGTACAGCAGCGAGGCGAACTTCTCGAACTCCTCGGCCGAGGGCCGCTTGGCGCCCTCGACGGCGTTGAAGCGCGAGCGGATCAGTTCGCGGTACTGGTCGTCGGTGAGGTCGTCCCGCGCCACGCCGACGATGCGTCCGTCTTTCGGCAGGCTGCCGTGCCTGAAGGCCTGGAACAGCGCGGGCATCAGCTTGCGCCATGCAAGATCGCCGGTACCGCCGAACAGAACGAGATCGAAGCTCATGGGTCGAATTTCCTTGTGTCTTGATGCCGAGGGGGCTGTTTCAACCGAATGGTACTTGTACCAATTCATGAAACCTGTACGAAAGCTACGCTCCACGACGGCCGCGAGGCCTTTTTTGTTTGGCGAGGCACGAGGTGTTCACATGAAGAAGCTTTGGAGTGCGGCCGCACTGCTGGGCCTGTCGGCCGCCGCATCGGCGCAGGGCACGGTCAACGTGATCTGTTCCGTCCAGGCCGAATGGTGCAGCGTGATCGCCACCGTCTATGCGCGCACCACCGGTACGCGCATCAACATGTCGCTCAAGGGCTCGGGCGAGGCGCTGGCCCAGCTCATCGCCGAGAAGGACAACCCCAAGACCGACGTCTGGTTCGGCGGCACGGGCGATCCGCACCTGCAGGCGGCGGAGCAGGGGCTCACGCTCGAGTACAGGTCGCCCACGCTCGCGCAGCTGCACCCCTGGGCGCAGCAGCAGGCGAAGCAGTCGGCCTACAAGACGGTGGGCATCTACTCGGGGCCGCTGGGTTTTGGCTACAACCCCGAACTGCTCGCCAAGAAGAAGCTGCCCGTGCCCAGGACCTGGGCCGACCTGCTCAAGCCCGAGTACAAGGGCGACATCCAGGTGGCGAACCCGGCCTCCAGCGGCACGGCGTACACCATGATCGCCACGCTGGTGCAGCTCATGGGCGAGGACAAGGCCTTCGATTACCTCAAGGCGCTGCACCGCAACGTGGGCCAGTACACCCGCTCGGGCACCGGTCCGATCAAGGCGGTGGCGCGCGGCGAGACGGCGGTGTCGATCAGCTTCGTGCACGACGGCCCGGGCGAGAAGATGCAGGGCTTCCCGGTCGAGACCGTCACGCCGGCCGACGGCACCGGCGCCGAGATCGGCTCCATGAGCATCGTCAAGGGCGCGCGCAACCTCGAGGCCGCGAAGAAGTTCTACGAATGGGCGCTCACGCCCGCGGCGCAGGAGCTCGGCGCGGCCAACAAGCAGTTCCAGCTGCCGAGCAATGCCAACGCCCGGCTCGATCCGCGCATTCCCGACTTCAAGAAGATCAAGTTCATCAACTACGACTATGCGAAATACGGCGCCAGCGCCGAGCGCCGCCGGCTCATCGCCCGATGGGAGAAGGAAGTGAACTCGCTGCCGCGCTAGGGTGAGCACCGCCACCGTGGCCGCCGGCGTCGCGCCCGCAACGCGCGGCAATCCCGCCGCCGAGGCGGCGGCCCGTCGCTCGCAGCACTGGGTCCGCGCATGGGTCGCCATCGGCCTTGCGGCCTATCTGTGCCTGCCCTGGTATGCCATCCAGGACGCGACCTGGTACGAGGCCGTTCCGCAGGTGTTCTCGCAGGCCGAGGGTGCCAACGGCCTGATGCAGGCGCTGACGCAGGGGCGCCGCTGGCTCTTCGTGGGACTCGCGGGGCTTGCGCTGTGCGCCATCGGCGCGGCGCGGCCGCCGGGCCGGGCGCAGGGGCGCTGGCTGCTCGCGGGCGGCGCCGTCGGGGCGCTCGGGCTGGCGCTGTCGGGCTTCGCCATCGGCGCGCGCGGCTGGAGTTTCGCTGCGCTCAACGCGCGCTTCGGCGAACTCGCCGTCAACCAGTTCGGCATCGGCGCGGGCGGCTTCGTGGCGCTCACGGCGCTCGTGCTGCTGGCGGCCTTCGGCATCGCCCGGCTCGGCCGTTTCAAGGGCGACCTGTTCGTCGCCGCGGCCGTCACCGGCTGCGCGATGCTGATGGCGCTCTTCATCGCCTACCCGGTGAGCAAGGCGCTCGCGGGGGCCTTCTTCGACGAGGACGGCCGCTGGTCGCTCGCGGCCTTCGCCGCGCGTGTGTTCACCGAGCGTGTCTGGGGCCTGGGCTGCCTGTCCGGCGGCGTGCGCTGCGGCGTGGCCTGGAACACCCTGGCGCTGGCGCTGCTCACGGCCGCAGGCACCACCTTCCTCGGCACGCTGATGGCGCTGATGGCCGAGCGCGGCAGCCGACGCGGGCGGGGCGCGCTGCGCGTGCTGGCGCTGCTGCCGATCATCACGCCCCCTTTCGTGGTGGGCCTCGGCCTGATCCTGCTGTTCGGCCGCGCGGGCATCGTCAACCAGTTGCTGGAGAGCGCCTTCGGCATCGAACCCACGCGCTGGTTCTACGGCATGCCGGGCGTGCTGGTGGCGCAACTGTTCGCCTTCACGCCCATCGCCTTCATGATCATGCGCGGCGTGGTGCAGGGCATTGCGCCCAGCCTGGAAGAAGCCGCGCAGATGCTGCGCGCCGACAGGCGCCGCACCTTCTTCACCGTCACGCTGCCGCTGCTCAAGCCGGGGCTCGCCAACGCCTTCCTCGTCGGCTTCATCGAGAGCATCGCCGACTTCGGCAACCCGGTGGTCGTGGGCGGGCAGTTCTCGGTGCTGTCGACCGACATCTTCTTCGCCATCGTCGGCGCGCAGT